>CAYMFD010000087.1:0-16827 GCA_964389475.1 uncultured Saprospiraceae bacterium | reverse complement strand
AAATACAACCAATGCCCTCTAGATCGACCACCACTAGCGAACTCCAGAGTTGGTGCAGGTATCTTGACAAAGTTCAGCGCCTGAAAGACTCGCTTGAGGAACTTAGAACGTGTCGGTATCTTGGTCCAGTCCACATCTATCGATAGCAAGTACTGACGATACCGCTCTGTCTCTGGTATGGAGACACCTCGCCAGGACGATCTATTTTCGAATTCTCCGTACATCCCATTAGCACTATAGCCTGCTGAGATGCATAGCCAGTCAGGTAACTTGTCTTTAAGCAGATACTTATTGACATTGGTACTCAGCCAGTAGGTGTGACCATTGTAGTCGAGTAGTAGGCTCTCTAGTGTGCTATCGCCTAGGTAGCCATTGGCTAGAGAAGCATACGATGATCTTGAGAAGCTAAACTTGTACTTAAAGAGCTGCTCGTCAAATAAGACTTCCTGACCGATCAGTAGCATCGATCCAGCGGCATTAGCCGCCATGTCACTCCAGGAAAAGCCCCAGTTTTCGTAGAGTCCGTCAAAGACCTCAATCGGTGTCTGTAGTATGATGCCCATAGTGCCACCAAATAGGAGGGACTTCTTCTTACTTACACCTGCACTGCGTAGCCATTTATAGCACAGATAGCTTTCTAGGTAGGCTGCATAGGCATGACCCATCTTATCGATCTGTAGGTAGCCTTTGCTATCGTCGTAAAAGTGGAAGGGTACTCGTTCGCTATCCTTATACCAAACAAACTGTAGGTAGGCCATACTACCCACATATAGCGCCGACTCGGTGATGATGGCTGTCCTCAGTTTACGTTTGTCAATTTCAGGCTTGATGACTTCTAGACTGTCGGTAACTTGTGCTGAGGTTGTCATGCACAAGAGCAACGTAAGTATGGATAGGTAGAGCCTTGCCTTCATAGATGGTGTTGCGGTGGAGGCTCACAGATTGACAGATGACAACGATTATCTGCAAGACTTCCATATCGATGTAACTCCGATGCAGGCTAATATGCTGCCTATGAGGCAGAGGTTTTACTGTGATACGCTATTGATAATGTCCTCGATAATTAAAGATTGAGCTGCTTGATAGTCTTCATGTCTAAGAACATCTTGCCCCTGTCGGGTAGTTTAGTAAATCCATAGTGCTGATAATAACTTTCGGCATCTTCATCCAGAGGATCGACGATCACTGCAACGGAGCCTATTTCTTCTTCTGCTACTTTGAGGCAGCGCTTTAGAGCATCAATTAAAAGCTTGCCTCCGATTCCCTGCCCTGTCACGCGTTTGTCCAAGGCCAATCGACCAAGTAAGGTGACCGGTATATAGTCGTATGACTTAGGATACTTTTGCCGCAGCTTACTAGGGACATGTGTATAAGGTATATTGCCACTGGCAAGCGTATAATAGCCATCGATGGTGTTGCCATGGAGGCTAGGCAGTACGAAGCAAACGGCTAGCTTTTTTTTGACGTCTTGACTGACCTGAAACTTGATGTAGTGATTAAGGGACTCCTTTTGACAGTCAAATTGTGTTCTATCGTGTGATTTGAGTAGCGGTGTTGATATGAAAGACCGCATTACTTGAGAGCTTCTTTAAAAGAAGCGGTAGCCTTATTCAGGGCTTCGTTAGGCCCCTGTGTTTCAAGCAAGGCATTAAAGAAAATGCTCTTATCTCGTTCGCTTGCAAGGATGGTGTTTTCTTTTTCTACTATTGCCTGTGCTTTATCTAGCGCTGCTTGAATCATGAAGGCACTCAGCGACTTGTAACCTGCAGGCTTACATACTTGCTTTAAAAACAATTTGTGTACGATGTCAAGACGAATGTCAATTCTCGCCTCTTTACCAGCATCACTAGCCTTAAGTGTTTTCTTTAATTCTTCAACGGACTGCATAGCTCTTGATTATTTTATAAATGTACGTATTAATACCGTACAAGTCAACCGCCTATCCTCGTCGTCCACCGCAACATCGGTAGAAGCGGGAAGCTCGCCTGATCACGGATCCCCTCGCCATCGAGTTCGTAGCGGTACAAGACGTTCTGGCGGTTATAGATGTTTTGTATGCCTAAGCTAACCTGATGTGTTGCCCTAGGCCTTATCCATGTAAAGTCGCAGGCTACGTTGAGCTTATGCGTTGCTGGTAGGCGATCGCTATTGTAGTCGCTGACCTGTAAGGCGTCAAGGTCGCTATCCTGTGAGAGTGGGGTGTAGACGAGGTTAGTGAGGTATAGCGTATACGGCCTACCGCTAGCGTATAGCCAGTCGATGTGTATCCGCCATCGAGAAGCTGGCCTGTAGGCGATCGCCACGTTGGCTACGTGTGGCATGTCGTAGTCGTAGGGTACGCTTACGAAGTCACCTATGTTATCACCAAGTAGAAAGTCCGTCCGCGACCAGGTATAGGAGAGCCTGGCGTCTACCTTGTTGCCTACCTGCCAAGCCGATTGTAGCTCTATGCCCGTACTCTGTGCATCCGATAAGAATGTCTCTTGCTCCCAGGTGTCGCCCTCTAGGATCGTGAGTGCGGGTAGGGTGGCGAGGGTGTCGTATAGCACGAGGCCTTGCATCTCCTTATGATAAATACTGAGGTGGATATGGCCTTGCCGATACTGCTTGGTCGCGTATATCTCGGCTTGGATAGACTGTGCGGGTGGGGTGGCTATTGTACTAGGCAGCCACACATCACTAGGGTAGGCATTGTCACCAGCCGTGAGTAGGTGCTCGTGTTGTGCGGTGCTGCTAGCTCGTACCCCTACGAGACTGGAAGGGTTAAGCTGGTAGGCCATCTACAGG
This sequence comes from uncultured Saprospiraceae bacterium, assembly GCA_964389475.1. Classification (GTDB taxonomy): domain Bacteria; phylum Bacteroidota; class Bacteroidia; order Chitinophagales; family Saprospiraceae; genus CAYMFD01. The sequence continues at coordinate 14,040 of CAYMFD010000087.1, read as the reverse complement.
TAGCCAGCTCCGGTGAGGTAGGTCACAAGGTCACCGTAGACGAGGTCTAGACTATTGAAGACCGTCGTCCGCAATCCTCCACGGAGGCGTATCCTGTTCGATAATCTCAGATCACCACCGTAGTATAGGGCCATCTCTTGCGAGTCGTAGTCTCCCAGTGTGAATGTCGTCAGCGGCGGGTCGGAGGGTGGACGCGTAGGTTGTGGTTCGTCTGGCACATCGTTCTGTGAGAGCTCGCCTGCTGGATACCGCCTGGCCGCTAGGGTCAGGCCATAGCTGTGTCGCATGGCGTCTCGGGTAGTTTCGATGCTAGCAGATAAGCGATAGTCTGTGATGCCAGAGCGGTAGTTGATGATGCGCTGGTCGTAGAGTGGCTCCGAGCTGTCGACTTGATCGACTAAGAGGCCGTCGTAGTTGTTCTGATATGTGAATTGATATCTAGACAGGCTGACCTTGGCAATGCTACGTGAGCCCACGGTTCGCTGGTAGGCCAACTGCGCCACGTTGTTACTCCATCGTACATCACTGTGTACGTCTAGGCTACTACTTAAACCAAGACTATCGTCGTAGATGGCAGTCGTACGGTCACGGTATCGGTCACCACTGCGATAGTACATAGCGGTGAGGCGCTGCCTGTCATCTGGTCTATACTGCCACTTGATATATTGATCATCAAAGGCAAATAAGGACCTCCCGCCCTCGCCGATACTGCCTTTGTAGTCACTGCTTATGCGGTCGATAATCGGATCTACATGGCTACGACGAGCCGCTACGGTGATGCCTGACTTACCTGCTCGGATAGGCGTGCTAGCAACTATCTGACTAGCTAGTGATGAGGTCTGGAAACTGAGTTGTGGCTTGGCGAGGTCTGGATCTTGGAGCCGGATGTCGATGACGGATGCCAGTCGGCCTGCTTGGTCTTCGGTAATGCCCTGCTTCTGTACATAAGCCCTATCGACAATCGAGTTGTTGACGATGGAGTATATACCGAATGCATGTGCCGACTGATAGAGTGGTACACCATCTATCGTCACAAGATTATGACCGTGGGCTCCACCGCGTACGTGTAGGCCGCCTAGCCCGTCTGCACCAGCCGTGATGCCTGGCTGCCGCAGTACGGCTTGGAATATATCGGGCTCGCCACCCACCGCCGAGCTGGCTTGGGTCTGCTCTAGTAGGAGGTCAGGCGAGTCACTAGAGACGAGTAGCAGGCTATCTGTGGCACCCGTTATCTGGTCGCTGATGATTATCGTCGGCACATCGTTGTCAGGATAGACACGTATCGTATGCGCTTGCCGACCCTGAGATGGATATACCCACCGTGCAGCGGTTTCGTAGCCTACATACGTGACCTCCAGCTCTACGGAGTCACCTACGAAGCTCAGACTGTAGTAGCCATCTTTATTGCTAGAGGTATAAGTATCGGTACTAGGCTGGTAGATGTTGGCGTGGGCCAGTCGCTCACCTGTGATGGCATCCTGGACATAGCCGTACAACTGTGACTGCCGTAGTAAGACGATTACTTGCGACTCGACGCGGCCGATATGGGCTGTGCCACTCAGCAGATAGTCGATCTTTAGCTGTAGGGGCCATGACGCTTGAGGCATGCCAGGGACCTCGTCGTCAGACAGCGATGTTGGGATGATGATGGAGAGCTTGTATTCATCTGCTACCGAGAGTAGGGCCTTTGATCGTAATATGGACTCTTGGCAGATGCTGCCTAGGGCCAGCAGGAGGGCTAGGAGTGTGAGGCCGTACCGCCTACCCACAAGTACCTCCATCCATGACGTAGCCATTGCCGCGACGCTTAATCTGCATACCCTTGGTTTGGCGGATTACCTCTAGGACTTCCTCGATTGTCACTCCCCTCAGAGCGGCAGTCATCGAACACGTCCTCATCTCGGGCTGCGCTATTGATATCTGCGTATCGAATATGATGGCGAGCTCATTGACGATATCTTGCAAGGTGACATCGCGGTAGCTGTATACACCGTCTCGCCAGCCTGATAGATTGCCGTGGTGGTCTAGCTTGTAGATATTACCTGTACTCGCAACCGTGACGGCGTCTCCGGCTTTGAGGCTCTCCAGTTCCGTACCATTGTTGGCCTTCACTTCTACAGATCCCTCGCTGACGCTGACTAGGTCTCCTTTGCCTGATCTTATCATGAAGATGGTCCCCGTAACAGTAGTCGTGGAGTTGCTAGCCTGTACGACGAATGGTCGGTCTCGATCTTTGATTACCGAAAAGACCACATCGCCACTGCTTGTAAGTCGCCGAGCAGTTTTGTTAAACTCGATGTCAGATATAATAGCACCACTACGCAGCGTCACCTCGCTACCATCGGGTAGTGTATGTAGCCCTGCGGTATCATAGAGGCTAGGCGTCTTTCTCTCGTCTAGTATCCATATAGATGCAGATACGAGTACGAAGAGCATCGCAGCTACAGCAACGAGTCTAGGTATCAGTGGTCGTACGGTTGTGCTTCTGCCAGAGTTTTTGATGCGGTCTATCATTGCCAGCGTCTCTTGGTCGGTCACTACTCGGCGGGTGTTGCCGGTGGCGTCCCAGAGCTCCTCGAGTCTGAGTCGTTCGCGAGCGAGAGCGGTATGCGATAGGGTAGCCTCATTGAGTCTATCTAGTTCATCCTCAGAGAGTAGACCTTGTAGATTATCAATTACCAGCTGTGTGTATATCGCTTTGTCCATGTGCTATAGGAGTATATCCCTATTGATAGTGTTGCAAAAAATCAGTGTATCCCCTAGTACCGTAATTGTAAATATGAGTAATACCAACTTGGCCGGCCAGCCCTGTCGCTGTAGACCCTGTCTGAGATCACGTAGAGCTCTCGTGATATGGTTCTCTACCGTCTTGGTCGATGTGTCGAGAAGGGCAGCGATTTCTTTATGTGTCTTGCCCTCGTTACGAGATAGCAGGTAGACTTCTCTGCACCTGTCCGGGAGCTGGGCTACTATTTTAGCGATAGCGAGCCGTAGGTCCTTCATGTCAAGGAGGTCGAGCGGACTGGCCGTGTCACCTGCCTGATCGACGATCTCCTCTCTTGTATTGGGTGCAGATCGCTGGCGACGGATCGTACTTAGGCACTTGTTAGTAACCGCACCTCTTAAGTAAGACTTGACAGAGCATGAGATATCGATCTGTTTTCCCGATTGCCATAAATCTGTGAATACGTCGTGTATGACATCCTGTACCGCATTGCCATCACTCAAGTATCGACCAGCAACTACAGTCAGGTAATTATGATACTGGCGTAGGAGCACCTCTAGCGCATAGTCCTGGCCTAGCACCATGGCATCGAAGAGTAATTGATCGTCTTGGGGAGTGGTCACGTAGCGCCGTATCTGTATTGTTAATGCCAAGATAGCACAAAATCATAATAAAATGTAAATGGATTAACCTGCTGATTTACAATAGTATAGGGCGACTTTTAGGCAGTGTTGTTATAGTTTTTTTCAACAAAAGAAGCGGTAGTACTAGGGGATGGTAGTCGTTATGGCTACACAAGGGTGTGAGTCACTGTACGATCTCACAGATACTATTAACTCTCAATTATTTTAAAACACTTTTAAAAAGCAAGTACTATGAAAAATGTGGTAATAATAGGATTGGCCCTCATGCTCCTCAGTCTCTATGCATGTAATGATGATGACACTTCGTGGGATGGAGTAGATGATAATATACAAGAGGTAGCCCTACAGAGGTCATGCTCATCGACTGAGCACCAGCACAGCCTGATGCAGGACGAGGCTTATAGCCGCCTACACCTCAAGCGAGTCAGCAATACGGAGCAGATGATGAGCAATCGATCCGTCATCAACTGTACCAACCCCATCGTACTCCCAGTTGCCGTCCACTACCAGGGAGTAAGCAGTCCTGATGAGGCCTGCCTACGAGCTTTAGCACAGAGCCAGATAGACATCCTTAATGCAGACTACCGTGCTCAGAATAGTGACGTCAGCCAGTTTAGCAACTATGCTAGCAACTACGCAGGTGTCACGCCAGGCGATGCATGTATTCGCTTTTGCCTAGCCGATAAGGGCCACCCTAGTAGTTCTACGCTGGTCGAGGGAGAGCCTGCTGTGACGATCAATGCTACTACAGGGGATTTCAGCGCTGCTTGGTCTGGGTATATCAACATCTTTGTCCAGAGCAATACGGGTGTACTGGGCTACTCACCACTCGGTGGCGCCGGTAATGGTGATGGTGTAGTGATTGACGCTACAGCATTCGGTAGCGGTAGCGGCTGTGGTAGTATATCTCCACAAGCACCATTTAACCTAGGTCGTACCCTTACCCATGAGCTGGGTCACTACCTACTACTCGATCACCTATGGGGTAATGGTGGCTGCGGATCTACCGATAATGTAAGTGACACACCTACTCAGACCGGACCCAACTATGATTGCCCTTCTGCGACAGCTAGCTCATGCGGCAGTGTAGATCTCCATATGAGCTACATGGACTACAGCAATGATGCGTGCATGTATATGTTTAGCGATGGACAGGCTGCTAGGATGAATAACTACGTCACGGCCAATTTTCAGACTATGATATCTAACATAGGCACCGTATGCAGTGGTAGTAATACTGGTACGACCAACGATGCAGACGGCGATGGCATCTTAGACGACGTAGACAACTGCCCCAATGTGGCTAACCCAAATCAGTCTGATATCGACGGTGATGGCATAGGTGATGCTTGCGACGAGACTAACAATACAGATACGGACGGTGACGGTATCATCGATGCTAATGACAACTGCCCTACAGTGGCTAATCCTGCACAGACCGATACAGATGGCGATGGCGTAGGTGATGCCTGTGAGACTACTACAGGCGGAGGATGTTACAACCTGACCCTGCAGTTTGACTTCGATGACTTCCCAGAGGAGACTAAGTGGAAATTGAGAGACCTCACAACGGGTAACATCATCGAGCGAGGTGGCCCTTACGATTACACGCTAGCTGGTACATCTCTCGACGAGACTCTATGCTTAGAGGACGGGTGCTACAGACTCATAGTGATTGACACATACGGTGACGGTATGTGCTGTAACTATGGCGACGGAGGTTTCAGCGTACTTGATGAGACAGGCGATGAGTTTTACTACTCTGACGGACGATTTGGCCGGAGAGATCGTGTAGACTTCTGCATCGATACTAACCAGTCCAGAGTCGGTAAGGTATCATCAGAGAAAGACGAGGCGGTAGCCAACCTACAGCCCAAAGCACCAAGAACACAGCAGGTACGATAGTACATCGTCTCTTGAGACATATGACAAAGGGTCCTAGTTGCGCAGCAGCTAGGACCCTTTATTGTGTTTCTTAGTAGGCCTCGATCGGACCAGCGGTATTTACATCCTACCGCACAGGTAGGATAACTACCTATTCTTAATCCGATTGACCTTAAGCACGATTAGCGCCTGTATGACGATACCGATGAGGATTAGGAAGATGATCTCAATCCTGGTAAACAGTTCGATTGCTTGGATAGACTTATTAGCGTTTAGCATTTCGGCCCGTCCCTCTTGTACTTGGATTCGGGACAGTGAGTTCAGCGTAGTTTTCATCGACTTTACTTGCGTGATCACTTGATCTTGTCGGATGTCGATGTCTTCTTCGGCACTGCTGTAGGATCGCATGGCCTTGGTAAGTTGAAGATTTTTCTTTTTAAAATCATCGAGTAAATCCCCCTCACGCCGAGTCAGTTCTGTCTTGCCAAAAAGGACAACTAGAGAGTCCACCTCCTTTGAAAGCCTATCAGATGTCGATCCGAAGAAGGCTTGATTGCCCACGGCAGCTTCTCGGTGTTTTTCTTCGAGGTTAGTCGATATATCTAGGATGTAGTCCTTGACGACCAGGCGATCGTTGTAGATATTGGTCAGTGAGTCCTTGAGTCGCTCAAAGTGCATCTGGTCGATCCGGTTGGTACCTAGGATCAGGAAGAAGACAACCAATAGAGCTAGTGTCCAGTATACTTTATTCATACCTGTAGTGGTTAGTGATAGCTAGGCGCGACCCGACGGATGGCACCAGCGTAGTCATAACCCGTCACACCTATCGAAGTTTCGCACTTAGTAATAAATAAAAGTAATACTACCGTACTTGCCCGTACCGACGTACAACCGTAAGATCTGAGCTAAGCGTTTAACGCAAACCCTAAAACAACGGATTACGCAGCGTGATGACAAAACCTTGATCCAGAAAATCACCTCCATCCCATGACCAGATATAGTCTAGCCGCAGTAGATTAAAATCAAAAAGCTTGAAGCCATCTAGACCTATGCTCACCTCACTGTAACTACGATCCGTAGTCGAGAGGTGCCCACCGCCGATGACGGTCCTAGCACCTAAGTCTCGTAGCAGCGGGACCTTATCCATGAGTAGGCCATTAAGGTTATGCTCTGCGATGAGCATGGCATAGCCCTCGTCTGTATCATAGGTGTAGTAGGGCATACTCTTAAACTGTGAGAAGTATCGCTCGTCCCAGTTGATATTGATATCGTTGGTCAGGAAGTGTCTACGGTCTACACGATTGAGGTAGGTATTATCGATAAATGTACCTAGGGTCAAGTTGTACCGCAGGCTGCCCCATATACCCAGTGCGACGTCACTATCTCTTATGTTGAGCTCTATCTGCTGGTACTCTGCCTGGTCAGCCACATCCCATATGGCGACAGCTTGCGTGAAGGTGAGTTCTACGCGTGGCCACTTGCTACCTATCCATGTCTTGCGGGTAGGATAGCTCATGTACTTGATGCCAGGGTACCAGACTAGACCTAGCTCGTAGTGACTACTCCTATCCCTGGCCACACCTATGTCATTGGGCTCAAATGTGGCATCGCGATTGCCCAGAGACCAGTCTGTGGCGTTGTCTAGTGGTGTACGATGTGCATAACCGACCCTCACACTACCGAATAGGCCATTCAACAGCTCTCGACCAGTGGCGAGGCTCACACCTGTATTGCTAAAGACCTTGCTGAGGTGCTGCTTATCTAGGAGCGATCGTAGGGTGTTGGATATGGGAGGGATTGGGTTTTGCCGGTCTACCTGCTGGTAGCGGCGGCCACCTGACAGACGCCACCAGCCGTACTCTTTAGGGTTGTATCGATGATACAGTGAGCCATAGGCCTTCCATCGTCGATCGGCAAATCCATAGTATACATTGGTCGATGCCACCGTCCGCCTGCCCGTCTCCTCATTGTCATAGGTAAAGGTGGTCTGATTACCAGCCTTGATGCCTTCTACAGCGTTAAAGGACAGCTTCTGTGCGAGGCCGCTATTATAGATCTGGTATTTCTTGTAGCTGTTGCTATGTGTGTGGCCTAGCAGTAGGTTACGTATAGTCAGTTTGTTATTTGCTCTATCGATGCTATCTAGGTAGGGTCGGGAAGATTGCAAGACCTTAAGGCTATCTCGCTTGTAGTAGCCGGCTACTTCTTCCTCGGTAAGGGGAATGGGGCGATTTTGCTTCCAGTATATAGAGTCCTTCTCGGCACCTTCTAGTACGGTAAGGACTTCTGCTTTACGCTTTTTGACGATGGCGTCCTTGGGTAAGAAGTCAGTAAATACGTAGGTAAATGCTCCATGAATGCGGAAGCCAAGCAGGCTGCTCCCAAAATCTAAACTCTGGTTGATCAAGTAGCGTGCTCGGTCCGTACTGCCAGGTACAGGTACGTGGTTTTGCTTGATCGTTACAGTATCGATAAATTGCCGCTTCTGAGATCTGCCCGTAAACTTAAGGTCTAGGCTGTGTATGTTCCAGTCATTTTCTACGATGTATAGGTAGCCAAATACAGTGGGGCGGTAGCTGTCTTTGGGTGTGACCTCGATCTTGTTGACCTCATTGCCGTCCTCATCGTAAAAGGTGCCATCTAGTCGAAATCGGTAGAAGGTAAAAGCTTCATCTGCCAGTGGAGAGATGATGTCTCGCTCGAAGGGTAGTCGTTCTTTGTAAAAGTCAAACCAGGCGAAGCGTAGGTTATTAAAGTCGATACCATCATTGCTGCCGCTCGTACGCTTGGCATAGACAGTCTCTCTAAACTCCCCACCAGCCGAGTAGTCGATCTTACTCCTAGTCTCTGATAGATATAACACGCCTTGCCTAGAAGTGTCTAGGAGGCCATTTAGATTACCGACCTCCTGACCCATGATCTTCTCTGGGGCATCGGTCATCTTCACGAGTCCTTTTATGTAGATATCTGCTGTGAAGGCTTTGATGAGATTGCGATGATAGTCTCGCTTGGCAATGACCTTACGCATGATACCATAGGCGGGATCCTCCGCATCTGCTGCGATCGTGACGGCGGCAACCTCTATACTCTCTGGACGGAGGGTGACATCTACTACTATAGGGTCATTGCCGATATTGATTACCCTACGTTCGCTGGTGTAGCCTACGTACTGATAGATGATCGTATGGTCACCCGGTGGTAGGTCTAGGGCATAGCTGCCATCTGTATTACTGGCTGTTCCTATATTGGTCTGGCTCACATAGATATTAGCGTAGGGGAGGGGCTGACCCGCGTCATCCAGCACACTACCTGTGAGCTGTGCTAGTACTAGTGTGGGTAGGAGAGTCAGTAGTACCGACAGGGCAGATAGGAGGTGTTTCATAGCGCTTGCTTACTTGATGCCTTGTTGGTTAAGCCACTTGTGAAAACGACGTGCATTGGCGTTATGTTGCCGTAGATTAGTTGCGAATAGATGTTGACTACCATATCCGGGTGCAGCGCAGAAATAGAGATACTGATGGTCCTCAGGGTTGAGCACCGCCTCTAGGCCAGCGATCGATGCCATATAGATCGGTCCGGGTGGCAGGCCTGCATACTTGTAAGTATTGTAGGGCGAGTCCATAGTGAGGTGCTTATTAAGTACTCGCTTTAGGTCAAATATCCGTGTGGCAAAGACGACTGTGGGGTCCGCCTGTAGGGCTATACCACGGCTGAGGCGATTGAGATAGACGCCTGCTATGCGTGGTTTTTCTGCGTTGAGGTTACTCTCTTTATCGATGATACTGGCTAGGGTATAGACCTCTTGCCGAGTGAGGCCCAGTGCTTGCGCCTTGGCTAGGCGATTGTCTTTGGACCACCACTTATCATACTCCTTAGCCATCCGCTCTACAAAGGCCTCCGCTGTCGTAGACCAGTAGACCTGATAGGTATTGGGGATGTATAGCGTGAGGGCTGTATTGGGGGTAAGGCCATACTTATGTAGTACAGCCGTGTCGAGCATCGCCTCTAGTAGTGTCAGACTATCGATAGCGATCTGGGCGGCCACGGAGCCCGCTAGGTCTGTGATCTCTCGCACATTATTAGTGATGACATTGACGGGAGCCTCCTTGGCACTTTTGAGATAGTTGATGAGGTCTCTGTTGCTGTAGTTGGCCGGTATGGCAAAGCGGCCGTAACGTACATTATCGTCGCTGTACTCCATCCATGAGGCTGTACGCTTAAAGCTCGCCTGATCCTGAAGTAGCCCGCTGGTCGATAGCAGGTCGCTTAGCTGGTCTACAGTGGTACCCTCTGTGAGAAGGACGTAGTTTTTGTCAACTGCGACCGTATTGGGCGACATAGCGGACTGCCATACATACCATGCTACAGCCCCTCCTACACAGGCGAGGAGAAGCAAGATGATGAGCAGTTTTTTCATTTAGTACTGTTCCTTTTCATTGGGGAAGTCCCTGGTCTTGACATCAACGATGTAGCGTTCTACGGCGTCCTTGATACCGTCGTATAGATCGAGGTATCGCCGTAAAAACCTAGGGCTAAAGTCCTTGGTAATGCCTAGTAGATCGTGAGATACGAGCACCTGGCCATCGCAGTCTGGACCCGCACCTATACCGATCGTGGGTATCTCTAGAGATTGGGAGACAGCTGCGCCTAGGTGGGCAGGTATCTTCTCGAGCACTAGCCCAAAGCAGCCTAACTCTTGCAGCAGCAAGGCATCAGATTTTAGTTTCTCAGCCTCCTCTTCTTCTTTGGCTCGTACTGTATAGGTACCAAACTTATAAATAGACTGAGGCGTCAGACCTAGGTGCCCCATCACTGGTATACCGGCAGATAAGATGCGCTTGATACTCTCTTGTATCTCTGATCCTCCCTCTAGCTTGACAGCGTGTGCTCCAGACTCCTTCATGATACGTATGGCGGATGCTAGTGCTTTCTTGCTATTACCCTGATAGGTGCCAAAAGGTAGGTCGACCACCACAAAGCACCGCTTGATCGCTCGTATGACCGACGATGCGTGGTATATCATGTGATCGAGTGTGATGGGTAGGGTAGTCTCATGCCCTGCCATGACATTAGAGGCACTATCACCTACCAGGATGATGTCGATACCAGCGTCATCGATGATCTTGGCCATGCTATAATCATAGGCGGTGAGCATGGATATCTTCTCTCCACGAGACTTCATCCCTTGGAGGATATGGGTCGTTATGCGCTTGACGTCTTTCTTAGCTGTAGACATATTTACGTTGTCGATTGTAGTGTTTGTGGGTCCAATATACGCTGTTATATGTCGGCATAGTAGATGATCTGTAGACACAAAAACTAGGCTCTATGTGAATTTGAGTGGGTAAGATTACTTGTAAAGTGACCTTTAAGCAAGACTTAAATGTCTCACTACGTCTATCTCTTTATTCGGAAGACGATACAACCAAGTGTTTAAGGGGGGACGAGTGATGGGCTGCCTTCAGTTAACTGTTGCTGTACAGAGGTAGATCAAGAGTCGACAAAATGTGCGATTTTTCATTATAGCTCGTGATACTATAGTGCAACAAAATAGAATGGCGCTTGCCAATAGGTTGTAATACTCTGTACCTAAGAAAAATAATAGCAATTTTGATACGACTCCAGATCGGTCTTGACCTTGATAGTATAGGATGAAACCTAGTAAATTCAAGGTATTAATCAGATTTAGGAGGAATCTGTAAGGTCAAGAAGCTCCTTACAGCAACATGATTTTTGCCTTCTTTTGATCTGAGCAAAAGAAGGCGTCGTGCTGAGGCTCTCGAAGTAAGGCCAGTCGTGCCTTTCCCTCACTAAATCTGATATTATAAATCAGACCAGTATGTTCGCAGGGATACCAGGTTTCCATTGTAATCAACATAGAACCAAAAACTACTGCTTATGTCGGCAAGCCTAATTGAGATAAAGTAGTTGGTGCTAAGACTAAAGCAATCAGTATCTTCGCAGTGCTAAAGAATAGATATGTTAAAATATGTAGGGGTCATCGCTGTAGTACTCAGCTCACTGGCCGTCATGAGTTGTGACAACGAGATTGACTTAGTCGAGTTCGGTGAAGATATACCGGTGGTGTACGGCCTGCTCGGTGTGTCGGATACCGCACATTATATACGTGTGGAGCGGTCATTTATAGACGAGACGACTAGTGCTCTAGTTCTAGCGGACGATCCAGATAACTTTTTCTACGAGGACCTCCAGGTCTTAATGACCAATGAGGCTACTGGTACTACCGTGGAGTTAACCCGTGTAGATGGTAACGAAGATGGTTACCCGCGAGAGGACGGTGTATTCGCTGAGTCGCCTAACTTTCTCTACAAGGTGGTTGCCGATGACTTTGCCCTAGCCTCTGAAGAAGATATATCGCTAGACGTACGCCTATCAGACGAGAGTATCGCAACAGCTACGACCGTAGTGATAGAGAATGCCACGCTGATCAAACCGGCCGTCAATCGGCCATCGTCACAGTTTAATGCTGCCAACCCTGCTGGTATAGAGGTACAGTTTAGGCACCCACAAGACGACCTCGTATTTGACGTGACGATCGTTCTTACGGTATCGGAGTCAGGACTGACCAAAGAGGTAACTATACCGGTAGCCCAGGGTACTACAGAGGACAACTTTGATTATCCACTGGAGTCTTTCTATAGTCAGGTTAGATCAGCCTTTATTGATGGTCCTGCAGTAAGTAGGAGACTCATATCTGCTCGATTTGAACTGACGGCTAGTGGTGAGGAGCTTTCAGACTTCCTCAGAGTCAAGACTGCTAACTTGGGTATCACCTCCTCCCAGGAGCCGCCTCGCTTTACGAATATTGAAGGTGGTTTTGGTGTATTCTCTAGCCGGTCCAAACTGACAACGCGAGAGCTAGCGCCTACTACGTTAACGCTTGACAGTCTAGCCAATGGGGTATTTACTAGAGGCCTGGGCTTTACGTTTTAGGGATGGCTGCTGGCTGTTCTTTACGATAGTATATTGAGCTGGACGTGTGGTGTAGGTACTATTATGGAGCACGATACTACGATGCCAGGATAGGGAACTTCCTGAGTGTGGATCCGCTGGCAGATGCTCCACTGAATGTTGGAACGAGTCCTTATACATACGTCTGGAATAATCCGTTAAAGTTTGTAGATCCTGATGGTAGACATGGCGAGACCACAATTGTTGGTGATAATGGTGATGGTACATACACAGTCCAGCAGGTCATTCAGGATGGCAAGACAGATATTGTAACTACTGCTGGTCAAAAGATTGGCAATTCTTTGACAACCCACTCCTTTGCGGACGACCAAGGTAATGCAGTGGTTGGAGCCATTATCGATCCATCCGACAAGTCTGGTCAAAAGTTCTTTGATAATGACTTAAATCGTGGTGAAACTTGGATGTGGGAGTATATGCCCAATGCAACTGGCGGTAAAGATTACGACTTCAAAACGAACAATATGCCTTCTCGTCTTACACGTCAGGCAAGGGAGCAGTACACTTATCGCGGTATGCCATTCGAAGGAAAGATTGCCTCTGCGAGAGATATAGGGAATTTTGGTGCGGGTGCTGTTGCAGCAAGTAATAGCTTAAATTGGAGTGGTGCTCGAACTGGATTTGATGGGTTGCAAAAATGGCAAGATAAAAGTATGTTTTCGGTCGAAGGTAAGCCCACGCAGCTTGCTCAGAGGGCTGGATTTGACTTTGCCTATCCTAGATATATTGACAGACAAGTAGATAGAATTATTCAACAACCCTTATTGGGAACATACCCAAAGTATTAATACTATGAGAGTACTGGTATCGCTTGTTTTTGTGGTTATACTTGTTGGAGTTGCGACCGTGGATCAGTATAGGCATTACTACTACAGTCCAGAGAACCGTGCAGTCACAATATGGAAAAGACTTGGAGGGCAAGCTGTTGTTATTCCTGGTAGATATAAAGGATTTAGAAAGCCTTCCTGTGGCTACATTATTGTACCCTCTAGGGAGACTGTAGATATACTATGGATCACTGATGAAAAACTTTTGTTGTCATCTGATACAGTTACTGATGTCGTGAATTGTCAGGAAGGGATACAACTGATTGATTACGGCAAGAAGAAACTATTTTACGATAGTTTGTATACCCTTACTGAGGGTGGATATAAGAGATATAGATCTATAGTAGACTTGGTTAGTGTTAATATTGATGAGATGGTTGAATATCAGTAATAAGAGGAAATTAGTTATACGGAATAAGCTCTTCTAGCTTTGGCATCTCTGATATAAGTATCCATCAGGTCATATAGCGTTCTCTTTTTACCGTCTTCTAGGAGCTCGAGATCTTCAAGACGCTGTAGCGTCTTTTTGTCAAAGTTGGCGTTAATGCCCTCGCCTACGAGGTAGTCTAGAGATACTTGAAATGCGTCAGCTATTTTCTTAGCTACCTCAATCGAAGGTATAGCTTCACCACGTTCGTACTTGCCAATCATGACTCGAGATACATCGGCATGCTTAGTCAGGTCTTGTGCAGCCTGGTGTGTTTTTGTTGTAAATCTGTGATTCTTGTGTTGCTCATTCCTCGCAGCTTTTTCTGCGAAGAAGTTAAGAATCATAACCCGCTCCTCGTGTGGTACACTTTCAATGCGATTTAATGGTACACTTTGCATGAGATTATGCATATCATTATGGTCTACGATCGGTATCCGCTTTACCGTCATTGACTAGTGGCTCATAAACCACAGATATTGGGGGTAGTCCAATACCCATCTGGCCGTAGCTGGGTGAGTAGTTCGGAGCGGTATGATGTGT
>CAYMFD010000086.1:10346-17085 GCA_964389475.1 uncultured Saprospiraceae bacterium | reverse complement strand
AAGAAGGCGCCGTGCTGAGGCTCTCGAAGTAAGGCCAGTCGGGCCTTTCCGACACTGGCTACAATACCAAAAGGTATATCTGTTATCTACAGATGGGACTATTTTTCCACTGCAATCAGCATAGAACCAATTATTGCTATGTCTTCTCGATCAAGAGTTAAAGATTAAGACAACTTTACATCTGGCTTAAGCACATCAGCATCAATCAGCTCACTAGGTATAGCAAAGCCATCGACGAGTGGTACAGCGACTTCTTTAAGCTCAGCACATAGCTTGCTCACCTGTCGGCGGATGGCCTTGGTCTTACTGCCATCCATGTAGTCCGCCTCCAGGTAAAAACCCTTGTTATTCTCGATGGTAGCTAGGGCATAGAGGGCACAGGTTTTTTGGAGGGCTGCCTTTTCGATACCGGCTTCCATTTTTGCTAGACGCTTGGTAAAGGCCTTGAGAGCTAGCCGATCGGTATGTGCTTTTGCGAGGGCGACCATGTGTGTCTGGCACTTGAGGAAGGCATCGTGGGGGTTGATACGTTTTTTGAGGTAGGACTGCATCCGCTCCGCTAGGGTTAGGAGCAGTTTTTTCTCATGGTAGCGAAAGGCATGGTTGTGAAAATCTGGATCGAGCAGGTGGTCAGTCGATGTCTGTCGCCGGTAGATAGGGTTATACTCAGCAGCGGTATTGGCGACCCGCATGTTGAGGTATCGCACGACCGCCATAAAGCCCTCATCGTGGAAGCTCTGCTTATACTCGGTCAGTAATCCCTTGGCCACCAGCTGTAGGAGTACGGTGTTATCGCCTTCGAACGTCGTGAAGATATCGGTATCGGCCTTGAGGTCGGCGATGCGATTTTCTGTCAGGTAACCCTTACCACCTAGGGCCTCTCGGCACTCCTGTATGGTGTCGGTAGCATGCCAGCTGGCCATGGCTTTAAGGCCTGCTGCTTGAGTCTCTATTTTACGATGGTCGACATCCGCCTGCGTATACTGGTGGGCTAGATCTTCTAGGGCACAGTGGTAGGCGTAGGTCCTAGCCAGCCTCGGCAGTAGACGTCGTTGGTGGGTCGGATATTCTATGATCTGGAGTTCTTCCTGGCCTTCTTTGGCACTAAACTGTCGACGCTTAAAGGCGTGCTTGATAGCTATCGTCAGGGCAGTTTTGGTGGCATTATTACCCGCCATTCCCACACATATGCGACCTACTACGAGAGCCCCAAGCATGGTGAAAAATCGCTTGCTAGGATTTTTTATAGGACTCGTGTAGGTGCCATCGTCTGTGATAGCGCCGTACTTATCGAGGAGGTTGTCTCTAGGCACAACGACATTGTCAAACCATATGCGGCCATTATCGACACCGTTGAGTCCCATCTTGTAACCACAGTCGACGACCTTGACGCCTGGCAATAGCTGGTGGTCAGCATCGCGGATAGACACAAGTACGCAGTGTACACCATGCGAGGTGCCATCGACTATGAGATCAGCGAATACCGCTGCCATCGATGAGTGCATGGCATTGCCTATGTACTCCTTGCCGGCCTGGTAGTCTGGGCTGTGGATGGTGATCGTGTCGCTGCTAGCATCGTAGGTGGCAGTGGTCTTGAGGCCACGGACATTACTACCATGCCCTGTCTCCGTCATGGCAAAGCAGCCTAGCAAGTCCGCTTTAGTAAGTGGGGCGATATACTTGCGGTGGTGCTTCTCCGTGCCGAGGCCATATACCGCACCACCGAATAAGCCAAACTGCACGCCGAACTTGATCAGTCGGCTCAGGTCACCATAGGCTAGCATCTCAAAGACGGTGATGTGCTTACCCAACTCGCCACCACCACCGAACTCGCTCGGGAAGGCATAGCCACCAAGACCCTGTGCGGCCAGTGCCTTTACCTGGTCTAAAATGACCTCGCGGTAGCGGTCTTTGTCTGGTATGTGCTGGTGGGCAAAGAAAGGGTCTCGCAAGAGCTTACGCATACGGTCCTTGGTCTCCACGGTATCGCCATCGAGCCATGCCTTGATCAGCGTATCGTCTACCTTGCTGTCTACGGCCATTTGCCGGACATAGCCTTCGTCTAGTCTACCTCTTAGCAGCTCGACACTTTCTTGATTATCGAGGCCCATGGCGCTTTCTATTGACTGCAGGGCCGTAATCGTTTTATCATCATTCCATCGGCCATTAGTCGCTGTACCGGTAGCGCTAGTAGCTAGCTGTAGACCTATCTTGGACAGGGAGGCCTTATCGTCTTCGGTGAGGGAGTCGCTGTGTTTTTGCAGGATTTCTACCCAGGCCTTAAACGTTTCGGCACTAGGTGGATGCTTAGGGTCGGTATAGGATATTAAGTAGTCCTTCTCGGCAGCAGTCAGCCAATCAGCTGCCTTTACTCGCTCATGGATCAGCTCCATCTCAGAGGGGCTCAGCACGCTGTCACTCCATCCGATGTAAAACAACGGCAGTAAAGTCAGCAGGCCTGGAGAATCTGGTATAGAGGTAGTATCGATCATACTTGTGCATTTGTACTAAGAGTAAAGTTATGCCTTATCAATTAGTTCGGCAGGTATAGAAATTTGACACTAGCGTAAAGCCTCTAGCTCTGGACTCAAGTGACTAGAGTAGGTGGGTACGATTTTTCTAAAGCCTTCAAGCGTCTTGCGTGGACCCTCCGTTGAGGTGAGGTTGATCAACCAGGCTGGCAGTACGCCGCCTGGGTCGAGATATACCTCATGGTCGACAAAGATCTGACTATCGTCAACCTGCTTGATGGTCCAGGAAGAGCCTATCTCGGTGACTAGTACCACGTCTTCGGGGATGCCTTGTCTGCTCGGCAAGTATTTAGTGCTGATGTGCAAGGACTTGTTCTCAGGGTCCATGTATCCGGTAGCAGCTAGGGTCGTGAATCTATCTTTGAGCGGCCATGGCAGACTGATGAGTACACTGATATCGAGGTCTACTGGACTGCGTGTGTGCTTTAGGCGGACCTCTGCAATGCGATCATACCACGAGGGCATCTGCTCTACATCTAACTGGGCATTGATTGCCTGTTCTAGGGTAGCTTCGATGGTAACGGTAGCTCGCAGGCGCTGGATCTTAGTATCTGCCTGCTCTAGAGTATAGACTTGTATGCCCTCGTGATCGCTGTGTAGCTCCCAGTCCTGAGCGGCGATAGTACAGCCCAGCAGGATGAGGAGGATGGTAACTTGTAACGTTTTTATCATCTATGATCTGGCTAGCTGTCGCTCGACGAGTTCGCAGATGACATGGCCTATGGTGATATGGCACTCTTGTATGCGAGCTGTATCTATTGAAGGCACCTTGATCAGAACATCGCAGTAGGCATCCATCTTGCCTGTGGCACTGCCCGTCAGGCCTATCGTCACGATGCCCTGGTTGCGAGCTTGCGATACAGCGTTGACCACATTGGCACTATTGCCGCTGGTAGATAGGGCGATCAAGACATCGCCAGGTCTACCTCTGGCCTTGAGTATGCGGGCGAATACCTGGTCATAGCCATAGTCATTAGATACTGCCGTCAGGTAGGAGCTATTGACGTGGAGTGCGGTACAGTCTAGCGGCTGCCTATCGATCTTAAATCGACCGCTTAGCTCTGCGGCGATGTGCTGTGCATCGGCTGCACTACCTCCATTGCCACAGAGGAGTACCCGGCCTGCATGGTCAAGGGTCTCGATACAGTGATCCACACTAGCTTGGATAGCTGCTATGGTCGAGGCATCGGCGAGTAGGGCTGTCTTGACGTCTATCGACTGGGAGATAATGTCACGTATAGTTGCATCCATTGGCTAGTGCTTAATGCCGTGCCCCTTAGAGGCTACGGTATAGGTTGATAATGGTCTCAGCAAAACGTTGCCAGGAGAACTTTTCTTTTAGCTGCTGGATGCCTTTTTGATAGTCGGGTGGTGTAGCCATGCCGAAGTGTAGCCTTAATGCCGATGCAATAGCCTCGATATCAACGGGTGTGAGGTAGCCTGTCTGCCTATCGATGGTCGTCTCGGGCAGGCCGCCTACATCCGTGCTCAAGATGGGTCGCTCGAAGTGTATAGCTAACTGTGATATACCGCTCTGTGTGGCGCTACGGTATGTCTGCGCAACTAGGTCCGCCGCGCAGAAGTAGTACTTGACGCGGTCATTGGGTATAAAGTCGGTATGTAGCACGACCTTGCCTCTGATGTCTAGCTCGTCGATAAGGTCTTGATACTGTTGCTCATCGCTGTAGTACTCACCAGCGACGAGTAGCTGCAGCATATCATTGGTACGGCTGGCAATGGCAAAAGCCTTCATCAGGAGGTCGAGCCCTTTATACTTTCTGATAAAGCCAAAGAACAGGACGTACTGTAAGCTGGGGTCTAGGTCTAGGGCGGCTAGGGCTTCATGCCTAGGTAAGATCTCGCCATAGTTGTCGTAGATCGGGTGTGGGGCATAGCCAACAGGCTGTCCCTTGAGAAATGGCTGTAAGTCGTCCTTCACCGTATGAGACATGGTGACAAATGCGTCATTGGCATTGACAAAGTACTGTGCGAATACTTTGTCGCCTGGTCGTTTCTCGTGGGGTATGATGTTGTCGATGATCGAGATCGTCTTGGTATTGGTGCCCCGACTGATGCGCCGTAGGGTAGCACCTAGTGATGGCCCCATTAGTGGCAACCAAAAGCGGCCAATGACCAGGTCATAGCCATGGCGCCGGTACTTGCTGCCTGCTGTCCACCACGATATAGGATTGACCGCATTGATGCCTCGCTCTATGTTGAGGTCGGGCGGCTCTGCTTCGGAGAACTGCGTCTTGCCAGGGAAAAACACTTTTGGGTACTGTAGGGTGAACGTAAGCAGGTCCACCTCGTGTCCCATCCTGATCAGCTGCTGCGCCAGCCGCTCATTAAACGAGGCGATTCCTCCCTTGTAGGGGTATGCAGGACCGACGATTAAGATTTTCATCACCAGCAAAAGTAACACCGATT
Organism: uncultured Saprospiraceae bacterium; assembly: GCA_964389475.1. Classification (GTDB taxonomy): domain Bacteria; phylum Bacteroidota; class Bacteroidia; order Chitinophagales; family Saprospiraceae; genus CAYMFD01. Next base: position 12,127 of record CAYMFD010000086.1, on the reverse strand, counting down.
ACTATTCAAAATGATACTAATTGCATTAGCGTCTTTTTAATATGTGCTGGATAGGTCAGAGCACCCTGAGAATTGAGACATCCGCCATATATGGGATTTCGACCACGCTGCGCTTGCTCAATCACCTCCTTAATTAACGTCACTTGTAAAGGTGATTGAGTGTAACGAAGTGTAATCGAAATCTCCGCTTCTATTCTGGGTTTCGACGACTACGTGCTCAATCACCTCATTAAAGTATTCCTAATATCCACGCATGTCAGGGAGCAAGAGATGTGTTCTCGACCGCTTTAGCATCGATAATGGCTACTAACTGATGAAGTCTATCCCACTGCTTCTTTTGTTCAATCACTATTTGAAAACTCTCCGATCTCTTGGAAAGTATCCTCACTTTGACCAGTCAATATAAATACCGAATGATTGCTCTACTTTTGCACTATGCTACTGACAATACACAAATCCAAGATCCATCGTGGGGTTATTACAGAGGCCAACCTTAATTATGTAGGTTCGATCACCATCGATCAAGACCTTATGGAGGCGGCTAATCTCTACGAAGGCGAGAAGGTGCAGATCGTTAATAATAACAATGGCGAGCGGATAGAGACCTACGTCATACCGGGTGAAAGAGGCTCTGGCGTGATATGCCTCAATGGTGCTGCCGCCCGCCGAGCAGAGGTAGGCGATGTCGTGATCATTATCTCTTATGCGTTGATGACACCCGAGGAGGCTGTTGAGTTTCAACCAACGGTCGTCTTTCCCGATGAGAAGAACCAGATCTAGACACCTTTGACAGACAAGACCAAATCGCTACTTCAGACCCTGGGTTTTTTGGGAGTTGGCATCGGTATTATGTGCCTGCTTTACAGTAATTACAGCACGGCTTATCTCGCTGACTGCGAGCTCAAGGGCATACCTATAGAGGACTGTGATCTGGGGTCTAAGATTTTACAAGACTTTAGGTCAGCCGACTACTCCTACGTACTGATTGCGTTGGTGCTCTTCATGGTCAGCAACATCGCTAGGGTCTTGCGCTGGCATCAAATGCTGGAGCCGCTAGGTTACCGTCCACACTTCGTCAACAGTATAGGCTCGGTAATGATCGGCTACCTGGTCAATCTAGGTATACCTCGCTCTGGGGAGTTCGTACGGGCAGGCGTGCTCAGTAAATACGAAGGATATCAGCCTGAGAAGGTCATGGGTACCATCGTCACGGATCGAGTGATGGATGTCATCTGCTTGCTAGTGGTGATTATGCTGAGTCTCCTGCTGAGCTATGATACGATAGGCGTCTACCTAGAGGAAAACATGGACCTCTCTGGCAAGATCGCCCTGATAACTAATTATCCTATGCTGATAGGTGCCGTTGGTTTAGTGGGCTTAACCCTGCTAGCGCTGGCATGGCGCTACAGGACTTCGATTATGCAGTCCTCGATAGGCGCCAAGGTTGTCAACTTACTAGAGGGTCTGTGGGTCGGTATCAAAAGTATAGCCCAGCTACGTAGGCCTAGCCTCTTTGTGCTGTATAGCATCATCATTTGGCTGATGTACTACCTTATGACCTACGTCTCGATGTTCGCCTTTGCGCCGACGGAGAACCTGGGTGCTGTTGCTGCCCTAGTCGTCTTCGTGCTAGGCACACTAGGCTTTGTATTTCCAGCTCCTGGAGGTATGGGAGCCTACCACTTCATGATCGGGCAGGGTCTTGCGATTTATGGCATATCTGAGGCAGACGGCTTTTCTTTTGCCAATATCTTTTTCTTCTCTGTGCAGTTAGGGTGTAA
>CAYMFD010000086.1:0-10246 GCA_964389475.1 uncultured Saprospiraceae bacterium | reverse complement strand
CAGACGGCTTTTCTTTTGCCAATATCTTTTTCTTCTCTGTGCAGTTAGGGTGTAACGTGCTTATGGGGCTGCTAGCCTTGGCGATCTTACCTAGCTTTAATCGATCTCGATAATGCCTGCGTGTAGAGACAGGGAGGCACTGCTAGCGCTTGTGAGCCAGTGGAGGCGAGACAGTAAGTCTATCGTATTCACCAATGGATGTTTCGACCTCCTTCACCAGGGGCATATCGCCTACCTGACCGAGGCGGCCCAGCTAGGGGACTACCTCGTAGTGGGTGTCAATAGTGACCAGTCCGTCCAACGGCTAAAAGGACCTTCCCGACCTATCAAAGACGAGGAAACCCGCCTACAGATCATTGCAGCACTCAAGCCTATAGGTGCCGCCGTACTATTCGAAGAGGACACACCTCTAGAACTGATCAAAGTGATCAAACCCGACATCCTCGTAAAGGGAGGGGACTACAAGATCGATGAGATTGTAGGTGCAGACTTCGTGACTCAGTACGGAGGAGAGGTCAGGCAACTCAGTTTTCTACCAGGGCACAGCTCATCCTCCATTATTGACAAGATCAAGTCTTTTTAACCAAGTATTCGACAGGGTCCCAGTTTTACTAGCACTTGCTTCACTTTCGCGACTAGACGTGTCTAGCATATCAATGTAGACTGCTTTGATGCATCCCAACCAGTTTGAGAGGATCTGTTTTTGAGGCTATTTCCTAAAAGGTGAAGTAATTATGATGAGAATCACCTCAGGGTATGATGATTGTCATCGCTTCATATCTTCTATCGTGCCTTACTTGCGACTGTTTTATTATTTGTTTATTAAAAACTACATTTTATGATCTATTCATTTAGGCTTTCCTATTTTTACAGAATTTCAAATGGCATGAATTAATAAGGCGACTTTCAGTACTGTCAATAATTCTCTTGGCTGGTCAAGCAGTTAACTCTCAAGTATCAACATCAACTGTACCCTACGCTTCAGAAATGTGTTATACGAAGCAAGTGACAGATAAAATCACTCTTTCAGATCAAATAGATCTAACAACGCTTGAGGCGATAGATATTATGAATCTTGAGCGGCAATCACAAACGACTGATCATTATATTGGTTTTTACCCAGCAGATGGAGACAATGCCTACAGAGAGGTCGTCACTTATGTAGCTTCTGAAAACATGTATCCAGACTGGTATACACCAGCTATTAGAACCATCATTACTAGTGATGGGATATCGTCGGAATATAATGCTCAAACGCCTTATATTTCCGACTGGTGGAAAAACAGTACCACTAAAGCTACGGAATCTGGGATTTATACTTACGATCAGTCGAGCCACACATACTCACTGTTAGTGATGCATACACAATCAAGCGGTCAATCCTTTGAAGAAGTTACTACAACCGTTGAAAAATACGGTGTCCTTAAGTCCGTTGCTTTTTATGTGCCATCTGATCAAGAAATTATTGAATATCAAAATCTAGGATACTACACTAGTAGCGAAGGAAGCAACATTGCAGTGTACAATAATGATTTTTTGGTGACTTGGGATCCCGGTGAACATATCATCAGGGAGTATCTATTTGACGGAGCTGATACGACTAGCACAACAACTAGTTACTATGTGTGGGATGCCGTTGTAGGAGCTTACTTAATTGACCAGTCAATAACCTATACAAAGAAAGAACTGCTAACTTCTACTTGTGCTCAGACCGTCACGACAACACAGTATTCTAACTGGTCAATAAGTTGCAGCCTTCAACCGTATTCTTCAGGTAGCAACGCTAATAGCCTGATCGTCGACAGCAAGCTTGTAGTAGCACCAAATCCAGTAGACAACTATTTAAGAGTAGCTGTAGATATTGCTGAAGTCGGTAGAGTAGAGATTCGATCGATTGATGGAAGACTATTACTAGCCAGAAAACATGATTTTGATAGTGGCGTATTTGAAGCCAACGTATCGGCTTACCAGCAAGGTGTCTACCTAATAACAGTGACCACAACCGATGGTCAAGCATTCAACACTAAATTTATAAAGTCATAACTAATGAAAACTACTCTAAATATTTTACTCGTAGCACTAGCTATCACTCAGACCTACATGGTTCTGGCTCAATCACCGGTATGTAATCCTGTCTTACCAGACCTTACAGTCCAAATCATTGATATTCCCGATAACCCCCCTCCACCGCCGATCCCACCTACAGATACTGATGGAGACGGTTTGCCTGACGAGTTAGAAGTAGATGGAGATTGTGACGGTGACGGCACTATTAATGTCTTAGATCCTGACAGTGATAATGACGGCTTCCTAGATGGTGAGGATGCTTGTCCATGTGAATCAGGACCCAATAGTGAGAATGGCTGCCCTCCATCTATATATGACAGAAAAATTGAGTTTATCCATGGTTGGAAGGGCAATGATCTTACCTGGGAGAAAGCAGCCAACCATGTAGCGACGGAATATAAAGCGATTACTTCTAGACATAATTACTCTGCATCTGAAGCATCCCTACAAGATGCGGCAGATAACCTGGAAGGAAAAATAAGAAATGTTTTCGTCCAGACGCCTCAAATACATCGTAATTTTCTAATTGCTCACAGTCAAGGAGGTCTAGTAGCTCGCCAGATGGGAGTACTGACAGTAGAGAACACCGATATTCCATTATTTAGTGGCCTAGTTACTTTCGGTACACCGCATGCTGGTGCAATTGTTGCTGACAACATGCTCGAACACCCTGATCGCATCTCATTTGTCATCGAAGAAACTTGTAAGGCATTAGGATCGGGACCAGCGTTAGAAGAGGTTAGTGGGATAACAGTACCATTAGGTGTCGACGGTACTCCAGAAATACAGCTACCTCTTGGTCGAGCAGCCGTAGCAGCAGGGTTTGCATCGACTGCTGTAGAAGAGCTGTGTACGGCAGTGTCATCAATCATTGAGCCCACGTTAATTCCACTCATTACTGAAGGAATAGAGGAGGATCTCGCACTAAGCAATGCAGGTAATGTACCACCTATGAATACTCAGCATAACGCTGTTTTCTATGGAAGGGAGTTTGATGATAATGAAACAATGTATGCTAGATTCGTAGGCACATTCCTTAAAGTGCCTAATGATTATGATCTATGGCAGGCCGGTCAGTCAGATCAATTGGGACTAGATCAAGTGGATGATGTCATGAGCTATTATGAGGCGAAATATAATCACTGGTCCTCATCAGCTGACAGTAGACTTCCTCTGTTTAAAGCTAGATCGAGAAAGTTGGCTCAGTCATACCAGGAAGGATTGAACTATTTTGATAGAGTAAATGGTTATTGGAAGATATTAATTGGTGCTCGTACTGCCGAGGTCTTGCCAGAGCAAGACTGTGAGTGCATTAATGCTCAGACTGGTGAAGTGGTCGTAGTAGATGAGTATTATTGTAATAACGGTACTCCGGGCTATCCATGGAGTAGTTGTGATATGACGATCTCCTACACCGGTAATTTTCTAGAGTATGAGTCTGATGGCTTTATCCTTACAGAATCTGCTCAAAGTGCACCAGGACAGAATTATTGGCCTAGTAGATTCATGGATGGATCCAATCATATGCAGATGCGAAATGATGAGAATACGAGGGATGCTATGAAAGCGATCCTTGAAGAGGGTTTAGGCAGAGGATTTTTCAAAACAGAAACACGACAGTAATGGTAGCATATATGAAGTATTCCGTAGCATTTGCGATACTTATTGCTAGCTGTAATGAGCCTACAATTGCTAACGTGGATCCACCATCAGAGGTCGAAGACTCAATATTTGATCTCCAGTGGGCGAGTCTAATGGATAGTCAACAAAGTATTGTAAGCTTGGCAGATGGTTTGATACACCAGGGTATGTACATTAAGGCTGGCAGTGATGGTCTACCTCGACTGATGGCGTTTGATCTAGAGACTGGTGAAAAAGCCTGGCAGCGTGATTACCCAGAGATAGGAGATAATGAGATTATCCATATGTTCGTGGCAGATGGTGTGCTCATTTGTCGTAATTCATTTACAGTCTTTGCAGTAGACATAGGTGATCAATCTATTAGATGGTCCAAAGGTTTAGGTTCTTTGAACTACAGGCTAGGTCGCGGTACAGTTCTCTCAACAGGGGAATACTGCCTGATAGCTGATGAGAATTTTGACCCACTAGGAGGGCAGACCAATCATGTACTACGCTTCGACCCTCATAATGGGGAGATGGATATTGTGGTAAGCTATGCGCCTGATAGCATAGGTACTAAGTCTACCTCTCCTCCCGTCTACTGGAGAGATGACATCATAGTGTATAATCTTGCTCCAAATGCTGAAGTACCACCAGATGAGGGTCATCAGCAGCTAGTAGCTTATGATATGGCAGCAGGAGAAGAAGTATGGCGAGTGCCTGTCATTGATAAATATGCGAGCAATAGTATTCACCCTCCTGCTATATACGACGATCGCATTGTCATTACTGGAGGCGGTCACCACATTTTTGGTTTTGATTTGGAGACCGGTCAGCAATTGTGGAAGTATAATTTACCTGGCCATACTTTTGGTGGCGGGTTTTGGACAACTACAAATCACCTAGTACACAATAATCGTCTGTATATCAATGCACTAAGCGAAGAAGTTACCTGCCTAGATCCTAGTACAGGTCGAGAGATGTGGAACAACCCAAAAGGTGGGGCCAACTGCTCTGACAATATGGTCCTTTACGAAAAAGAGAATGTGCTCGTCCTGACCTCTTGGGGGTATGGCTCTGTCATGATCCTAGATGCAGATACAGGAGAGACCCTCCATCGCGAGCACCGCTACGAGGATGTCTCTTACAGTAATGATCCTGTGTATGATGAGGAGACTGATATGTTCTTTACAAGTACCTATCAGCATGCGGTGGCATTTAAGGTAAGGCGGCCGAATAAGTAGATAGAGACAAAGTGGAGAAAGGCAAGCGGCATTGCCTTTCTCCACTTTTATGCACAAGATCAAGTCCTTATAAACTAGCGTAGTCTTGCAAATCGCAGCCTCCAATACGTAGATATATCCGACTCTAGATCAGTTAGACCTTGATAAGTATCGGAGTAACAGATCTCGTTTTACCTCTCCGCGGGTAGGACCGCTACTGCTCTAGTTAGTTAATCATATTGGAAATAGCTGCCTTGCTTTTGCACACCACTTTGCAATTAGGAGTAAACCGCCTTCGTTTATCACGGATAATGACCAATCCTAATATCTTCGTGATCTATGACCAGACCCCTTCTTTTTATTTTGACACTAGTGCTTCTTGTAAGCTGTAAGTCTGCCAAGAAAAGTACTGCCCTCAGCCCACAGTCTCCCGTAGACTGGCAGTCAAGTAATTCTTTGTCGCCTGTATTGGATAAGGCTACAGCCCGCAATCAGTTGGTATATATGGACCTCTATACAGACTGGTGTCTACCTTGTAAGCTCATGGTACAGGATGTCTACAGTGATCAGAAGATGGGCGACTACCTATCTGATAACTTTGTCTGTTATAAGGTAAATGCAGAGAAGGCCAATGGACCAGACCTTGCCTTTTTGTTTGAGGTCAAAGTATATCCAACATTGCTGTGGCTAGATCATAAGGGTAGGGTAGTACAGCGCCACGAAGGGGCCGCTTATCATGCGGAGCTCATGCGGCTATCAGAAGAGGCCATGCGTACAAAACGAGAAAAGATTTGAAAGTACAGAAGCTACAACCCGAGGCCTTTGAGACTACAGTTGATGGTAGTAACACCATGTTGGTACTATTGCAGTCAGAGACCGACAGGGTATATATCACCAACTATGGTGCTCGGGTAGTTGCCTGGCATACACCTGATCAGGGAGGTGAGCAGACAGATATTGTACTGGGTTTTGATAGTATCGATGGATACCTCAATGCCAGCGAGTCCTACCATGGCGCTACCATCGGTCGATATGCCAATCGTATCGCCAATGGTGCCTTTAGCCTCGATGGTAAGGCCTACCAAGTAGACCGTAACCTAGGAGGCCATACACTGCATGGCGGTCGTGATGGCTGGCACAGCAAGATCTGGGCGGTCGTTAAGTCATCCGATAATGCGGTCACGCTGAGGCTCATTGCGCCTGATGGCGAAAACGGCTTTGCAGGCGAGGTGACCGTACTAGTTACGTACACCCTCGCTGCTAGTAGCCTACAGATCGACTACCGAGCCACCACGACGAGGGCTACCGTGCTGTCGATGACGCATCACAGCTTCTTTAACCTCAATGGCGAAGGCAGCGGCAGTATCCTAGAGCATGACCTCCATATAGATGCGGACCACTACACACCGGTAGATACGGACTGTATACCTACGGGTAAGGTCGATATGGTAATGGGCACACCGCTTGATTTTTCTAGTAGAAAGAAGATGGGCCAAGACATCGAAGCTGGACATCAGCAACTCATCAATGGGGCTGGCTATGACCACAACTACGTGGTAGACGCCTACATGCCTGGCCATCTCAAGTATATCGCTAGAGCTGAGGGTGATAAGTCGGGTATCGCTCTAGCTTGCTGGTCAGACAAGCCTGGCATGCAGTTTTATAGTGGTAACCACCTTAACGGCAAAGATATAGGCAAGGCAGGTGTTGCTTACGGGCCTAGAATGGCATTCTGCTTCGAGCCACAGTATTTTCCGGATAGCCCCAATCAGGCCGAATTCCCCTCCACAGTACTGCTACCCACGGCGGCCTACCGCTCATCGACCGTCTATAAATGTAGTGTCAAGTAAGAACCTACCTGTGTTACCTGACATTGTAATAGTATGAGTGAAGTGATGCAATCCATCGATGATATACACAAGGTACTGCACGCAGTATCTGATCCAGAGATCCCCGTACTATCCATCTATGATCTAGGTATAGTGAGAGATGTCAAGTGGGATGGTGGACAGGATGTAGAGGTCATCATTACTCCTACCTATACAGGCTGTCCAGCGATGGATATGATTACAGTAGAGATTAAGGCTGCACTACAGGCAGTAGGTATCGCTGCACCTAAGGTGACTATGGTGTGGTCGCCTGCGTGGTCCACAGACTGGATTACCGAGGAGGGCAAGACCAAGATGAAGGCATACGGCATCGCTCCACCTCAAGAGAAGACGACAGATAAGAGCTTCCTGACCGGTGAGGGCCGCCCCGTGCCCTGCCCACAGTGTGAGAGTACTAATACGGAGATGATCAGCTTATTCGGTAGTACTGCATGCAAGAGTATGTACAAGTGTCTAGACTGCAAGGAGCCCTTTGACTACTTTAAGTGCCACTAGTGCAACCCGTATTTAGACACCCTAGCACGACCAATGTACAGGGCCTCCTCGCGGTGGGTGGCGACCTTTCCGTAGACCGCCTACTCTTGGCTTATCACTACGGCATATTCCCATGGTATAACCCAGACTCACCCATACTGTGGTGGCACCCAGAGCCTCGATGCGTGCTCTATCCCGATCGCGTACGTGTGAGCAAGAGTATGCGCAACTACTTCAATCAGGAGCGATTTAAGGTTACGGTCGATACGGCATTTGACGATGTCATAGCCGCTTGTCGCCTTATACCCAGACACGGTCAGGCCGGCACGTGGCTCAGTGACGAGATGGAGGCCGCTTACAAGGAGCTGCATTGCCTAGGTTATGCTCGTAGCGTAGAGGTATGGGATGACGAAGGATCGCTGGTGGGTGGTCTATATGGTGTGCAGATAGCCGATGTATTCTTTGGCGAGAGTATGTTTAGCAAGGCCAGTAATGCGAGCAAATATGGGTTGATCACCTGGTGCAAGATGCTCGTAGACCAGGGCTGTAGGCTAATCGACTGCCAGATGCGGACCGACCACCTGATCAGGATGGGTGCAGAGATGATATCGCGAAAGGATTTTTTAGCGATTCTCAGGGACAATCGGCTAACGTGGTTGGGTGAGGGCTCTGGCGATATGTCTTGAATGATGGATGACGATTAAACATATGCGTCCCATAGTCCGTCCATACATTGCACCCTCCTGATAAAGCACGTACCTTTGTAACTCTACAACTAGAAAACTATGCATACGCTATTATTCAATCTAGGTCCTTCGGAGATCATGTTAGTCGCAGTGGCTATACTAGTATTTTTCGGTGGTAAGAAGATTCCAGAACTGATGAAGGGTCTGGGTCAAGGTATACGAGAGTTTAACAATGCCAAGGCCAATATCGAGACAGAGGTCAAGGAAGGCATGAAGCAGATCGACGACAAAGCCAAGTAGTCATACCCATCTACCATGAAGAAGGAAGTAGGCCTGTTCTTTGGGTCCTTTAATCCTGTCCACGTAGGCCACATGATTATTGCCAACTATATGGCAACCCACACAGATATGGACGCTGTGTGGATGGTCGTCTCGCCACACAATCCGCTCAAAGAAAAGAAGTCGCTTGCTAAGGACTACGACCGTCTACACCTAGTGCGGCTAGCCATCGGTGACAATCCACTTTTGCGTGCCTCCGATATTGAGTTTTCGCTACCAAAGCCTAGCTATACGGTAGATACCCTTGCTTATCTCAAGGAGAAATACCCAGACTATCGCTTTAACCTCATCATGGGTGGTGACAACCTGGGCAGCCTCCACAAGTGGAAGAACTACGAAGTTTTGCTACGTGACTACCATATCTACGTCTATGATCGACCGGGCTATGACCTCGGCGACTTAGCCGACCATAAAAGTGTCACCATCCTACAGGCACCACTACTCCAGTTATCCGCAAGCTATATCCGCAACTGCATTAAGGAGGATAAGTCGATCCAGTACCTCGTGCCAGAGGCAGTTTACCTTCATCTAGAGGAGACGGGCATCTACCAGCAACTTTTACGATGATCAGACAAGTCTTTTCGGCACTGTCTGCCTACCTGCGTGTACCCACTGCTACCGTGCGGCACGGCTTACTGCGCTACCACATAGCTACGGGCCTACTGAGCTTGGTGCTCGGTATCCTACTGGTCTATGGAGGGTGGTCACTAGGTGATGATGTGGGCCACCGCCTTACGGATCTGCTACCATGGTCGGGCAACGCCGTCGTGGGTAGCATAGGAGAGTGGGTAGGTCGTATCGCCTTGCTTCTGGCGGGAGTGATGCTGTATAAGTACCTCGTCCTAATTGTGGTTGCACCTATTATGAGCCCCCTCAGTGAGCGGATCGAGCTGTCACTCGGTCAGACACCTGTTGACAAGCCACTATCGCTCGCTCAGTGGGCTAAGGATATCGTCCGTGGTCTCCATATCGCGATGCGAAATATCACACGAGAGCTATTGATGACGGCGGTATTGCTACTTTTAAGCCTTGTGCCAGGTCTGGCAGTTATTACCACTCCCTTGATCTTCGTGGTGCAGGCGTACTACGCTGGTTTTGGTAACATGGACTACTACATGGAACGACATGCTGGTGTAAAAACAGCAGCCACTTACGTCCGTAGACATAAGTGGCTGGCTATAGGCAATGGCGCCGTATTCTTGTTGCTGCTAGCTATTCCCTTTGTAGGTTTTCTGATTGCTCCTGCCTTTGGCGCTTCTGCAGCTACGCTTTCTATTTTGAAAGGTCCTTATAGACTACCTTCTAAGGGTGTAGGTTAGGTTACAGCCTTCTCCGATGTCTAAGAACACTAGTGTCGCGACATCATCTTCTACGCTGGCAGGGCCAGAATTGCATTCACCATCAAAGCAAAAAGTAAGTATATCATCCTCGTCTATTGAGTAAGTACCTTGCTCTTGATCTGTTTCAACGTCTCCATCATCGGCCGTGATAGTTGTAACAGTAACTACACCGTCAGAGAATGTAAATCTAATGTACTCGCACTCACCACTGGTAGCTGTACATGGGCTGGTATTAAGTACTATTGTTTCGTTTTCATTAGGATCATCACAATTGGCAAGAGCTCCAGACGCAGCTACCCATGTTCCTTCCTCTAGCTGTTCTTGCACAGTTTCAGAATTACAAGCTGTAAGGGATACTACTGCTAGTATTGCAAGCGACTTAATAAGAGTTGTCATAAAAATTGGTTTGTAGTTTAAAGAAAAAGTTGTCTTCGATTATTTATACGCCATACCTAACGACAGTGGTTGGGTCGCTTGGTACTTAGAAGCATTAAAAGACGTAAATAATTGCAAGGCGATAGCACTATTTACAGGCTAAGAACATTAATGGTGGGCATGATATGACGAATAGTTATCATCTTTGCACCGTGTAGACCTGACCTATGAAG
>CAYMFD010000085.1:0-17429 GCA_964389475.1 uncultured Saprospiraceae bacterium | reverse complement strand
TATGAACCTAGCTGTACTGATAGACGGAGACAATATCCCAGCCGACCACGTATCGGAGATGATGGAGGAGATCGCCAAGTACGGTAACCCTACCATCAAGCGTATCTACGGAGACTGGACCAATCCACATCTCAAAAAGTGGAAGCAGGTCTTACTCGAAAACGCCATCAATCCAGTGCAACAGTACGGCTATACCAAAGGCAAAAACGCCACAGACTCTGCCATGATTATTGATGCCATGGATGTACTATACTCTGGTAAGGTCGATGGCTTCTGTCTAGTCTCTAGCGATAGTGACTTTACGAGACTAGCGACCAGGCTCAGAGAGGCCGCTATGCTAGTCATAGGTATCGGTGAGAAGAAGACGCCTAATCCCTTCATCGTTGCCTGCGACAAATTCATCTACCTAGAGATCCTCAAGGCAGGAGCTCAGGAGCAGAACGAGGATAACACCGAGGCCTCAGATAGCGATGATGTCGAGAAGATCACAGCCAAGGTTATACGTCTTATCACAGCCACTATCAATGACTTGTCCGACGATGACGGATGGGCATTCCTAGGCGATGTGGGTAGCCTACTACAGAAGAAGCAACCCAATTTTGACTCACGTAACTATGGCTTTCCCAAGTTGACACCGATGATCAAGTCTATAGGTAAGTTCGAAGTCGAGCAACGAGAAGGTGCTAGCAATCGACACAAGCTGATCTACGTCAAGAATAAGGCGACTAGAGGCCGGAGAAAGAAGTAGGGTATCCCCTACAGCATCTCATATATCCCTGCGATACCCTGACCACCACCTACGCAGGCGGTCACCATACCGTACTTCTGTTTGCGAGCTCGTAGCTCATGCCAGAGCTGTATGCTCAGTTTAGCCCCCGTACAGCCTAGCGGATGTCCTAGAGCGATAGCACCACCATTAACATTGACGGTATCAGGGTTGAGGCCCGCCTCTTTGATTACGGCAAGCGCCTGTGTGGCAAAGGCCTCGTTGAGTTCTGTAAGGTCGATATCCGACGTCTGTAGCCCTGCTTGCTTGAGGGCCTTAGGTATAGCGACGCATGGTCCAATACCCATATACAGTGGATCGACACCACCTACAGCACAAGATGCTAGCCTAGCGATAGGCTCTAGGCCGAGGCGCTTGACCATCTCCTCACTCATGACTATGGCAAAGGCTGCACCATCACTGATTTGCGAGCTATTACCCGCTGTGACGACACCACCTTGCTTAAATACCGCTCTTAGTCTTGCTAGTCCCTCCATAGAAGTGCTGCGTCGTACACCTTCGTCCATGCTGACAGTATGGCTAGACTCCATCCGCTTACCATCCTTGACGAATACGTCCTCGACCGTAACGGGCACGATCTGATCGTCGAACTTACCACCATCGATAGCCGCGGCAGCTAGGTCATGCGACCGTACCGAAAACTCGTCGGCCATCTCTCTCGTGATACCATATTTGGCAGCGACCGCCTCGGCCGTAGCTCCCATACTCACGTGATAGTTGATATTGTCCATGGCCGCCTTGTAGCTCGGTGCTAGCTTGTAGCCGGTCATCGGTATGATCGACATGCTCTCCGTACCGCCCGCTATGTAGCAGTGGCCCATGCCAGCAGCGATCTTACCGACTGCAATAGAGATGGTCTCTAGTCCAGAGGCGCAGTATCGATTGACCGTCATGCCTGGCACTTCTTTGCCTAGAGCTCTTGCGGCGATCAGGCGACCTACTTGCAGGCCTTGCTCTCCCTCCGGGTTAGCACACCCTACGATCACGTCGTCCACATCCGCAGGGTCTAGCTCAGGTACACTGGCCATCAGCGCCTTGATCACGTCCACAGCGAGGTCGTCGCTTCTGTAGTTTTTAAATCCTCCTTTCTTTGCTTTTGCTACTGCTGATCGCAGGCCGTTGATTATGTACATAGTTTCAGATTTCAGATGTGAGATATCAGATGTCAGATTCCGTATTTGGTGTGCCTTTGAAGGCGCTATATTATTTTGGTTTTTGATTGCCGAAATCGATATAGCATTTTACGGGTTTGTATCAGTTTATCTTTTATGAGTTTAAAGTTTTGTTCTTCAAGGTATTGTAGGTCATGTGCGAGGTATAATTGTGATTCAAGCTCGCATAGAGAGCCCATTGCAATATCAAGAAAGCGTACCAGCTGCTTGTCTGATTGATAGCCACAGCCTTCTGCGATGTTGGATGAAATAGAAACAGAGGAACGTTGAATTTGGCTAGTCAGTGCATATAACTCTGACTTTGGAAAAGTCTCAGTCATCTGGTAGATTTTCAGATTTAATTCTCTAGCAGATTTCCAGACTTGCATTTCTTGATAGTTGTGCATTTCTATAGTTTCTGAGTTATATATCTGACATCCGACGTCCGACATCTCACATCCCACTACCGCCCCCTAATTACGTAACGGCTTCCTAGTCGTCAACATATGCTGTATCCTGTCCACCGTCTTTTGGTTAGCCAGTAACTCCAGAAAGCCTTTGCGTTCTAGATCGAGCAAGTACTGCTCACTTACCTCTTGCTCTTGGGTAAGGTCACCACCACATAGTACGTAGGCTACCTTGCGGGCTATCTCCACATCGTAGTCTGACATGTAGTTACCTAGTCTAAATTCGTTGATGGCGGTATACAGGGTAGCTAGGCCACCACGTCCTAGTACGGTTGCCTTTTGTGGTACGGGCGGCGTATAAGCGACGGCGAGGTCTAGCACTTTTGCCTTAGCTCTTGTCAGTATGTGGTCGCTATTTATGATTATCTCATCGCGGTCATGCTCAAGCACGCCATTGTTGTACCCCATGTGGCCACTGGTAGCCACATCAGCCGTTGCGATGGCTTTGAGCTTTTCGACAAGGGTAGGGATCTTAACATCACCAGGTCCCCAGCTCTGGCTGGTACGTAGTGCATATTCTTTAGTGCCACCACCACCGGGTAGAAGGCCTACACCTACCTCTACGAGACCTAGGTAAGACTCAGCGGCCACGCAGGCAGCATCGCAGTGGACTAAGATCTCTACGCCACCACCGAATACATACCCTCGGGTAGCGGCTACGACGGGTATCTTGCTGTAGCGGATGGCCATATTGACCTGTTGAAATCCGTCAACCAGCTGCTCTAGTTTCTCTTTATCGCCGGCCATTACGGTCATGGCGACACCCATCAGGTTGGCTCCGACACTGAAGTTCTTATCGTCGTTACCGATGACGATACCCTTCCAGTCGCCGGTCTCTGCTATGCGGATGGCTTCTAGTATGCCTTCGCCGACGCCTTCGCCGATCATGTTACTCTTGGTCGTAAACTCTACGCAGAGTACACCATCGCCTAGGTCGTGGATGATGGTCTCAGAGTTTTTAAAGACAGGGGTATTATCACGTAACTTGGCTAGTGATATGACGGACTCCGTACCAGGTATGACCAGGTAGGTCTGAGTAGTGACGTCGTAGTACATGCGCTGGCCTTGCTCTACCTTATAGAAGGACTCATGGCCGGCATCGATCATCTCTTCTACCCAGGTAGGTATCGCCTCGCCCGCCTCGATGGCCATCTCCTTGGCGTGCTCTATGCCTATCATATCCCAGTACTCAAAGGGACCGTAACCCCATGCATAACCGGCCTTCATGGCATCATCGATGGCGTAGATGGTATCCGATATTTCAGGTATCCGATTGGCCGCATAAGCGAATAGGCCTAGGAAGAACTCTTTTAAGAATTGGCCGCCGTTATCAGATGCCTCGATGATGGCATTGATCCGCTTATCCATCACTTCGACCTTCTTGGCAATGCCTAGGCTCTCTGTACGTGGTTTGGTCTGCGGTCTATACGCTAGGGTTTCGAGATCTAGTGCGAGGATGACCCGCTTCCCGTTTTCGTCTCTTTCTGTGGTCTTCTTGTAGTAGCCGTGTCCCGTCTTATCTCCTAAGAAGTTATTATCTAGCAGAAACTGTACATGACTAGGCGTATCTCTATTGGCCATTACCTGTACATACTCATCCTCCGGGGCATTGTCGATGACGCCTTTGGTCACCTTGACGCTTGTATCTAGGCCTACGAGGTCTAGCAGTCTGTACGATCCCGTATTGGGCCAGCCGATCGCCGACCCGGTTAGTTTATCGACCTCTTCGATGGTGAGGTTATACTTCGCTGTGAGCTCGTGTACCTTATTACCTGAGTAAAACCCTATCCTATTGGCGATGAATGCCGGGGTGTCTTTACAGAGCACAGTCTTCTTACCTAGGTAGGTGTCGCCATACGACATCCAGAAGTCTACCACACTCGCATCTGTACCCTCATGAGGGATCACCTCAAAGAGGCGCATATACCGTGCAGGATTAAAGAAGTGGGTGCCACAGAAGTGTTTCTGGAAGTCATCTGATCGCCCTGCTGCGAGCTGCCCGATGGGTATGCCAGAGGTATTGGAGGTGATCAGTGTACCCGCCTTACGGTGTGCCTCTACTTTTTCGAATAATTGCTGCTTGATATCGAGTCGCTCGATGATGACCTCTATGATCCAGTCGCAGTCGGCTACCTGGTCTAGATCGTCCTCTAGGTTGCCGATCGTGATGCGTCTAGCAAAGTCGTTGTCATAGAGCGGTGCCGGCTTGGACTTGAGGGCGGCTTTGAGGGCACCCGCTGCTACAGCGTTGCGAGCGGTCTGGTCCTTGGCTTGAGTCTCAGGTAGATCTCTAGGCACGATATCTAGCATGATGACCTCCAGGCCTATGTTGGCAAGGTGACAGGCTATGCCTGTACCCATAACACCAGAGCCTAGTACTGCAACTTTCGAAATACGATATTTCATGGAGTAGGTTTTGAAACAATAAGAGAGCCATTAAGGTAGCCCCTTATCTGTAAACGAGGGAGTAAATGTACAAAATTTAACTCTGAGTATAGTTATTGAAGTGAGAGTGCTTTTTTCGGAACATACTCAGCCTATCAGTATAAAACTATCCTAAGAGAATTTGCCTGTTTGTACAAAAAGGGCATCAGATCGCTACAATCTGATGCCCTTTTCATGGTCTAGGTATCTAGCATTTATAGGCGATAGCTTAGACCCACATTTACGTTGCTTTGGCCTATGCCACCTTCTGCAAACAGGCCGATGTGATCTGTAAAAAATGATCTAATACCTGCATATACCATGTAATTAAGCTCGCTTTCTGCCATGCCGAGTGCTGTATTGCTAGGACCGCCAGAAGCAATCGAGTAGCCTAGCTGACCTCCTACATAAGGTATCACACGATCGCTGCTAAAGACATTAAGTACTGCGGTAACTCGTCCACCTGGTGTGATGTAGGAGTAGTTAAAATCGGCAACCTCAGAGCTAGGTCTTACGCTGATACTGCTGTAGTTGACAAAAGCACCGACGGTAAGAAAGGGGGTTATGCCGAAGTCAAATGATATCTGAGTGGGATTGATACAGGTAGCCTCTCCCACAACTGGTATATCTGGGGCAAAGTTTGACAACAGAGAAGAGCCTATGTTTATATAGCTATAGCGAATGGCTGCTGGATCTACGAATTCATCGTTAACCCACTTTCCTCTTTCGAGTACCTTGCCATCCTCTGTGGTTAGCTCCCCTTTCCCATTCTTCTTACCATCGACGAAAGCGCCTCGGTATACACGGCGATCGGGGTAGACGTACGTTCCTTCCCCGTGCATCTGGTCATTGAGCCACTGGCCCCGATATTTGGCACCTGATACCCAGACGAAGGTACCCTCACCCTGGCGCTTACCATCGACGAATTCGCCTTTGTACTTGTTGCCGCTGTTAAACACCATTATACCGGTACCATTTATACAGTCCCCTTCGATGCACTGGCCTATTGCCGATGTATTGGTAAACAAGAGTAGCGTGAGTATGGCTAGGGATCCCTTGATTAGTGAGGTGGTGCAGGCTTTGTAGTTATATTGATTAGTCATGATAATCAGGTTTTATGGATCAGTTACAGATGATGGACTCACTCTCTCTACTTTGTCTGTCGTCATTAGGACTGCAATATGGTGTAGATCGTAGGTTTTGTCGCACTCCAGGAGGGCCATTTACTGCACCAGGTCTATATTTTTCATCAAAACGATTGTCTCTTGTACCAGTCGCTAAAAACTGTATAAGGTCTGCTCGATCTTGGTCGCTGATACTCTGTGCACGCCACATCTCATCTTGCTCATGATCTGTCACTAGTGGCTGAGCTGCAAGCATATAGTCTACAGCATCAGCTAGGCCGTTTTCAAACTTCTCGCCCCCATGAAAAAAGATATCCTCTGTAGATAGGTTATACAATGTCTGCGTCATGAAAGCACCTGCATCCTCAGATGCACCAGAGACAGCACCGCGGCCCTCTCTTACCTCCTCATCATTAAATCCTGCTAGCGGATTACCTGGTTGACGGACGATCTGGAAACGTTCGCTGTTGACATCCAGTAAGTCTCTTGTTCCCATTACATGAAAGTCAGCATCTGTAAGTGCCGGTCCCTGATGACAATTGATACATTGTGCCTCTAGGAAAACTGCAAATCCACGCTTTTCTTGCTCTGTCATACCGTTAGGATCACCATGAACGTAGTCTTGGAAGGGGGCATCATTAGCAATCACAGAACGTGTATACGCCGAGAGTGCCATAGCCGCAGCTATCTTGCTATACTGGATAGGGACTATCTCGTCATCTACTGTATCATCATTGACCGGAGAACCAGTCAACAGCACTCGACCAGGATCATTGTAAGAGAGCACGCCATTATCATCAACTAGTACGCTGCCGTCGGGACTAAATATGCCTGCAGTGATTCTGGTTTCTGGGGTATTAGCAAACACATTCTCGAAGTCATCTTTATAGCCTAGTGAGTCCAAGATCGCTTCATTAAACTTGTATCTGTGAACACGTAGACCAGCTAGACCCTGTACTTC
The DNA here is from genome assembly GCA_964389475.1 of uncultured Saprospiraceae bacterium. Taxonomy (GTDB): domain Bacteria; phylum Bacteroidota; class Bacteroidia; order Chitinophagales; family Saprospiraceae; genus CAYMFD01. Next base: position 10,515 of record CAYMFD010000085.1, on the reverse strand, counting down.
GGGACCAGCAAAACCGTGCTGTCTGAAGAACTGAGCTTCGTTAAATGGAAACCCTGCTGATGAGAAGTCTAGATCATTGTTATGATTCTCCACAAATTCTGGATAATTGACTAGCATGCTTACGTCGGGATTACCCAAGGCGCCATTCCAAAGGGCATTCATCTTGTACCCTACATGCATGTTTGTAGGAGGACGTATTGGCTGGGCATCTATCAGTGTCTGTCCATCGGGTATCATCATACTTGCACTGACTTGTCGCTCAAAATCGACGTCGATCTGACGACCCTGGCCATCGATACCTGTCCCTAGGCCACCTTCTCCAAGGCCCTGAGGTACACCTGCTCTACCATCCTTGATATGGCAAGATCCACAGCTGGCCGTCTGGCTACTGATATCAGAGAAGGTGTTGAGATTAAGTGCAGGGTCCCAGAAGATATCTCGTCCTAGTGCTACCTTATCCGCTGTGATCGGATTATCAAGACTCTGAGGTATCCGCTCTAGGTAGGACCCGCTACTATTAGTCCGTGGTAGCTGAAAGTCCTCTAGGGTAAGATCGTAAGAAGCTAGGGCCTCCATGACACGTTCGTCTACTGAGGTAGTTCCATCTAGATCCTTGGTGCAGGAGAAAAAGAGGGTCGCCGTACCTATGACCAGTATTGCAAGTAATTTTTTCATGAATTGGGTTAGTAACTATTGCTAAATAAAAAATGTAATTCTAAAGGCCAGTGTCAAAGGCATCATCCTCAAACACGTCTTCTACGGTATCTATTTGTTCGATAGCGTCGTCTATCTCACTGTTGTCAACTGATAGGGGCTCTTCTATGGCGTAATCGTCCTCTAGACCTCCGTCTACAACGGTAGCGCTTGGATCATCGCCAAAAGCGGCATCGTCGAAGTCTGTTGCATCAACATAGCTCGTGCCGCCGGATCCGTCAGTATTACTACTCTCCGCGAGCGAGGTAGCATCCCCGAAAGTAGGATCCTCGAAGTCCGCATCGTCGACAATTACAAAAGCTTCTGTACCGTCGGCACTCACGGTATCGCTAGCATCAGCATAGAGAGTGTTGTCTTCTACGGATGGATCTGCAATGTCTTCGAGATCCACACTCGCGATGTCTCCAGAGTATTCGCTCGCGCTACTACTCACTATCTGCTCGCTAGCATCACCGAAAGCATCATCAAAAAAGTCACGGTTGTCAATGACTATTGGCTCAGCAGTGGTAGCCCCTACCACGTCATTATCATCTACGTCTAGTACATCAGGTTCATCCTCATTATGGAGATTATCCGCAACACTATCTTCTGTATCTAGATCACTTTCTGCCACTATATCATCACTATCCTCCATCTCGGGCTGACTATCTGCTTCACTATCTATATAGTCATCAGCCTGGACGTCGACATAGTCTGACTCAGTGGCCTCCGCTAACTCTACTGGAATAGTCTCAACGGATGCTACGACCTCCTGCGTAAATGCATCGTCCACCTCGGGTGACATGGCATCTATTTCTTCGGCATAGTAGGTCGTGTAGTTGCTGCCATTGTACTCAAATATATGACCAGGTCCATGTGCTGACCGAGCTGCGCTAAATGCCTCCGCAAAGGAAGGTGAATCATACTCGACGATATCAAGATCAGTATCTACCTCGATAACATCCTCGATGACGTCTACGTCGATTGGTTCTTCGATAATGACATCCTCGGCAACAGGGTCGACCATAGGCATATCATTGTCAATCATATCGTCAGCATCAGACATATCAACATCATCATATGATGCTGGCTGCGTACCTAGTAGCTGCACTAGAGTAGCGGTACCACCTACTAGCAAAGCTGCTAATCCACCAGTGGCTAGGTTGTACTTCTGCTCCTGGGATAAGTTTTTAAGTTTTAGTTTCTTTTTCATGGTCATGATTTATTGGTTTTACAATTCTGTACAATAATCGACTACTTACCCTCTGACCATGAGGGAAAGTGTATGAATGATCTCGTATACTGTATGAATTGCAGAGGTCTCATTTTGGGAATCGCTAAATGTGCCACATTTATGGACTGCCATAAATATAGGTTATGGGTCCTATTCAGCGGTAATCTGTCTAGCGAGAATGCTTTAATAATTAGTAAACGGTCGAGATTAAGGTGTGAATGGGTAGTTTAGTCGCACTATGCTCCCAGGCATAAAACCTATAATTGTCTGTGCTTACTCTTGATTTGTTGCAACATCATAATTATCCGCGATCATGATTTTGGGTGCAGGTATGCTATCTAGTGACACTTTATACAGTATATCTGTCGGCTCATACATCTGTGTAGATCGCAGCCTGTGCATCGCTTCATATTTGGGTTATCAAGTATTAATATTAACCCATTATGAAAACGCTACTCTACTCAATCGCCGCGTTACTCTTGTTAGCCAGTTGCTCTAGCACCAAGTCTGGATACATCATCTTTGACCAGCCTAGCGACGAGCTAATTGTCAAGGATAAGATCAAAGCGTTTACATTCTTAAAGCCCGGTGCCTCTATCGTTTTGAGGACGGATACAGAGATTGAGACGGACGTCATCACTAAGGAGACCCTCAATCCGATCTATACGGCGATTGAGAAGGAGTTTACAAGAGCAGACTACACGGTGCGAGACCGTAAGCTCTTCCAGAAGGTCTTCGACGAGTATGAGCGATCGGAGGGTAGTATTACCGATTATTCTGTATTAAAAGAAGCCATGAAGACTGACCTCATACTAGAGGTAATTACCACTGCTGATCCTGCTGCTTATGTATCCAATAGATATAAGGATAAGAAAGGTGAGCAGAAGACGTGGAAGCATGGCGTCTTCGCAGAGGAGGGCTATACGTTCGAGTGTAGACTCATTATGGTAGAGACCAATGACGTTGTAGGAGTTTTTAGTTTTCAAACACCGCCCATCGGGGATGGTACATACGTCAAGATGAATAAAGATGGCGAATACTACAGCCCAAAGGTTAAGAATAAGGAGGCGGTCAGCTACACGGATGCTACGACGATCCGCAATTATCTGGCAGACGATACTCGCAAGATGGTGGCAGCAGTCACCGCTGATGCTGATATCATAGGCGAGTGGAAGGTGGGATCGACTACGTCATTTGTATTTATGCCCGACAATCAAGTGTCTATCATCAAGAAGGGCAAGGTGTCTCCTGGTACCTACAGCATCACACATGCAGGCAATAGCTTCGTGATCAACCTTATGATCGGGGATCAATTACATCGACTGTCCCTCAGAGCTCACACGGAGTCGTCCATGACCCTATATCACACCGACAAAGGCAGGCAGATGCGATTGGTGAGGGGGAGTAAGGCATAAATAAACCGATCGCCTTGACAACGGCTTTTTATAAACTATTTGACAAACACAATAAATTTACTAACTATGAAATCATGTATACTTCGACTTGCACTTTATGCCTTTGCAATGGCGTTGCTTTCTTGTGGCCTCTGCGCTACACCTAGTAACTGCTCAGAAGCATTATTGAGCTGTGGACTCACAGATCAAGAAATTCGTTGTCTCGGCTTCGTTGAGGTAGAGGTGGCGTCTATGTCGTGTGGACGTAGTTCTGGCAATGAAGACTGTATTACGACGGTCTCCTACAATGAGGCGGAGTCGACGATCACGGTAAGTATGACTTGCACGGTGGAAGGTGATATTTTAGGCAGCCATGCAAGTACAGTGTTTGACTGTTCTGGTAATGTATTGCAGGCTTGTACAGGCTTTTCATTTTCCTTCAATTGTACAGTAGGTGACGGCTTGTTCTTTGATCCAGGTCGCGAGATATATAATTGTATTGACGACGGTACGTTGTGCGAAAATCAAGGTGTGGATGTAACGGTGTGTGATGATTTTGATACATACAGTTTGGGCAATCTATCCCCTCAGTCTGGTGGTACATTCACGAGATTTGCCAGCACCTCTGGTGATGCAACGGTGGTTAATAGCCCTAGCCAGTCTCGCAATAATAGTATGTGGGTTAGTAGCAATACTGACATTGACTTTAATATTAGTCAGACCATCATGGAGGGGCAACGAGCTCGCATAGAGTTTGCCATGTACATACCATCAGGAGGGTCTGGCGAGTGGGGACTAGAAACTAACAATACCAACTATGGCCTACGGATGCAGGTCAATGCTGGAGTAGTATCCATCTATTCTCAACAGACCTTGATAGCTAGCACTACCGCTGGTCCTGCTAATCGCTGGGTCGATGTAGCCATCATCTTCCAGCCGCATGAAAATGAAATCGAGCTCTGGTGGGATAATAACTTCTTAGCTAAACTAACGAATTATCAGTCCAATCAAATTACGGATGTAAATTTCTATGGAATAGATGGTAACAACAATACGTCGTACTACATCGATGATATCTGCTACCTAGAGTGGACTGCACCCCTAGTGACTAATACTCAATATGACCCAGTATGCGTTAATGGCGAGGTGTATGGAAACCCTAGCTCAGCTTATTCTGATGGCTATACTGATAATGAATGGACGGCTGGAGAATGTGGTGCTCCAGGCTGCACATCACTATCTTTTCCAGCCAACGGTGCTATCGATGTGCCGGAGAATGTCACATTAACTTGGCCGGCAGCCAACGACGCTGATGCTTATGTATTGACACTCGGTACATCCGTATTCGCCACTGATATACTTAATCAGGTTAATGTGGGTAATACGCTGTCTTATACCGTAAGCAACTTGCCCGCTACTACGACCATCTATGCAACAGTCACACCTGTCAACAATGTTGCCTCTGCAAGTGACTGCTTGCAGACAAGGTTTACCACAGAGAGCGGTATTATGGTGCCAGACTGCTCGAGCCTGTTCTTCCCATCAGACGGGGCTAGTAATATTACCACAGATGTCACAATCCGGTGGACGCCAGTATCAGCGGCGACGGATTATAGAATGACAGTAACGGCTGATGGTGCTAGCTTTCTCGATATAACTGTAATTAGCGGCACCAGCTACACGCTTACAGACCTGCCTGAGGGTAGCAATGTATGCGTTACCATCACCCCTAATAATGAAGCTGGCAGTGCCAGCGGGTGCAGCCAGGTATGCTTTACTACTCAGCTCCCGCAGCTATCATGTACGGCCATTACCTCACCTGCTAACAATGCCCAAAATGTGCCGACGACCGTCAATATCACTTGGGATGCGGTTGCGGAAGCTACCTTTTACATGGTCAAGTCGACGGAGGACGGTAGTGAATTCCTTAATACCAATGCCGGCAACGTCACCAGCTATATCCTTAACGACTTGCCTATGGGTAGTACAATTTGCGTAACAGTTACGCCTGGTAATGCAGACGGTAATGCCAGCGGATGTAGTCAGCGGTGCTTTACGACGGCGTCTGTAAGTCCGCCCTCCTGCACTACAGTTACTGCACCAGCCAATAATGCCCAAGACATACCTACGACCGTCAATATGACATGGGATGCTGTAGCAGACGCTAGTGGTTATCTTCTAGAGGTCCGTGATGCTCAGGGCCAGACCATCATTAGCCAGACAGACGTCGGTGTGACCACCAACTATGTAGCCGTAGACCTACCTAGTAATACCTTCGTCTGCGTGACCGTAACACCCTACAACGATGCTGGTGCAGCAGGTGCCTGTACAGCTACCTGCTTTATGACAGCCATGACGACGAGTACGGAGGAGGTGACCGGGTCTGACCTGATGTTGTACCCCACAACAAGTAGCGACTATATCACGATTGCGAGATCTACTGGTCATTCAGTCACAGATAAGATGGGCTTGAATATCTACAACTCAGCAGGTGCTCTAGTAGATAGTAGGCCATCGTATGAGGTGGGTAGCCCGCACAGTGTCGATCACCTGTCGCCAGGTATGTACTATGCACAGCTATACAGCGATGGTCAGGTTACATCGATGCGATTTATTAAATTGTAAGCGGCATAAGTAGTTGTTAAAGCGACCGCCTACTCAATAATGTGTATTAATTGTAAAGTAAATGATATTTTTAACCTTATGCTAGTGATCAGACCCCAAACGACGACGCTACTCTTGTTCCTCTTTTGTAAGACCTTAGTAGCTCAAGCACCTTTCATTACGACCTGGAAGACGGATAATCCAGGCTCTAGTTGCAACTCCTGTATTACGATTCCCACCACTGGCGGTGGCTACGATTATGATGTAGACTGGGACAATGATGGCGTTTATGACCAGTTAGGTATCACTGGTGAGGTGACGCATGACTTTGGTACGCAAGGGATGTACACTATTGCGATAAGAGGAGACTTTCCCAGGATAAATTTTGATGCATCAGCAACACGTCCTGATACCGACGACCATCTGAAAATATTAAATATTGCTCAATGGGGAGATATTGAGTGGAGTAGTATGGATGAGGCATTTGCCGGTTGTGCCAATATGATATGCACAGCTTCGGATAATGCAGATGTAAGTCGAGTGAATTCTCTTTTTGCTGCCTTCGCTGGTTGCGCTAGGTTTAACGGTGATATATCAGGATGGAATGTAAGTAATGTGACCGATATGACCTTTGCTTTTGCGGGTGCCGAAGTATTCAACCAAGATATTAGTGCATGGGACGTGGGAAAAGTTGAATCAATGAGGAATTGTTTTGCCGGATGTACTTCCTTCAATCAGCCTATTGGTAACTGGGATGTAAGTAAGGTAGAGGATATGAGTACGATGTTTAGATTGGCGCTGAGCTTTAATCAGGACATAGGACAGTGGGATGTGAGTAGTGTCTCGAGTATGAGTTCAATGTTTTACGAGGCGTCATCGTTTAATCAAGACATCGGCTCGTGGGACGTATCATCTGTAGGTGGTATGGCAGCAATGTTCTATCGAGCCAGTAGCTTTGATCACGATTTAGGCGCCTGGGCTATAGGCCGAGTGCCAAACTTCAATGCAGCTGTAGGCTCTCAAGACACATCTTTCACAGCTGGCCTCTTCGATTACAGTGGAATGTCGTGTCTCAACTATTCGAGCACGTTAGCTGGATGGGCAAATAATCCTGATATCGACGGAGAAGTACAAATGCAAGCACAAAACATGCAGTATAATACTGCCGGTACAGCTGCTAGACAGGTCCTCATTAGCAAGGGCTGGACGATCACAGGCGATATCTTTGCGGAGTGTATCGTAGTCGATGAGGACGGATTCATCACGACCTGGCGGACGACGAATCCTGGTACGAGCTGTAACTCATGCATCACGATCCCGACTCACTCTGGGAGTACATACAATTACGATGTTGATTGGAATAATGATGGTATCTACGACGAAATAGGCTTGACCGCTAGCGTGACCTATGACTTTGGTACCGCAGGGACATACTCAGTTGGGGTTAGAGGGATCTTTCCACGTATCTACTTTAATGATGAGGGCGATAAGAATAAACTGACTCGTATAGAGCAATGGGGTAGTAATAGATGGGAGAGTATGGAGCAAGCCTTTGAGGGCTGTAGTTTTTTAGACTTTGGAGATATACCAGCTCCAGACCTGTCCAGGGTGACATCCATGCGATTTATGTTTTCTGGTGCAGAAAATCTATCAGCACCACTCAATCACTGGGATGTATCCAGAGTCGATGAGATGGGCTTTCTTTTCAGAGCCTGCACATTTTTTGATCAGGATCTCGACCAGTGGGATGTAAGCCGTGTAGAGAACATGAGTCACATGTTTGAGCGGTGCAGATTTTTCAATGGAGACATCTCTACCTGGGACGTATCTCGCTGCGAGGGATTTGAGGAGACATTCAGCAACGCAGAGAGTTTTGATCAGGATATCAGTAGCTGGGACGTCTCTAGCCTACGATATGCCGATCGCATGTTTAGAGGTGCTAGCCAGTTTAATCAAGACTTGTCGACGTGGGACGTGTCGTCAGCGGATGATCTGTCTGATATGTTTAGCGGTGCGGAGAGCTTTGATGCCGACTTGGGTGACTGGCAGCTATCAGCCGCTGTAAGCCTCGGAGGGATGCTCGACTTCTGTGGACTATCGTGCGATAATTATTCTCGGACACTCATAGCCTGGGCGGTTAACCCTAGTATGCCAGACGATCTGGAGCTAGGAGCTGATGGCTTATCGTATAGTCAAGACGCCTCTGCGGCCCGCAATGCCCTCTTGGCCAAAGGATGGGAAATAGTAGGAGATACTCAAGGTGCCTGTGCGGTATCCACTATCTCTGCACCGCTCACTTATCTGGTGCTCTACCCTAATCCTGTGAGCCACTCTCTACACCTCAGCCAGCCGGTAGACCAGTTAGCTGTCATAGATGTAACCGGTAGCGTACAGCTCCGTGCTGAGGGTGCTGATCAGCTCGATATGACTGCGTTGCCAGCCGGCCTATACATCATCCAGCTTGTAGACACAGCCACAGGCCATAGCCATACTACTAAGGTCATCAAGTATGACTGATCTACACTGACCTAATCGCTTATCTCTACCCTATAACCCTGCACGTATGATGTATCAGTCGCTTTACCGGATCGCCATAATAGGCAGTATCCTATTCTGTGCACAGTGGCTGACCGCCCAAGCACCTTTTATCACGACATGGCAGACGGACAATCCGGGAACGAGTTGTAATAGTTGTATTACGATACCTACAAGTAATCTCTTTACCTATAACTATGATGTAGACTGCGACAATGATGTAATGCCTAAAGCATCTATGGTTGTGGTGCAAGAATTAGAACAGTTATGAGATATATACACTGCTTGCTTTTTCTCTTGGCTAGTTTGACTACCGTGTTTGCTCAATGCAATCACCCAGATGATTACGCGGCGTTGAGAGCCTTGTATTTGAATACCAATGGAGATAGTTGGACAGATAACTCTGGCTGGCCTGATCAGGCAACCTTAAATGCTAACCCTAGTCCTCCTACAGGTACAGATATGAGTAATTGGTATGGTATTCAGTGCAATGGTGCTGGGCGAGTTAGTTGTATTGACCTAGATGGTGGTGCAAGTTGTGATAATTCAACTGTTAATGGTTCAGGTAATAATCTTTCGGGTTTGCTTCCGGCGCAATTAGGTGATCTTGCGCAATTAGAGTCACTTTACTTAAGTCATAATCAAATTAGTGGGACGATTCCTGTTAGTCTTTCCAATCATAATTCTATTATTAGGATTTGGTTGAACAATAATAGTTTGACTGGCTCTATCCCGACCTTTAATACGCCATCTTTAGAATGGCTTCATTTAAGTAATAACAGCTTGAGTGGTGTACTACCGTCATCCTATCTGGGATTGACCAGTTTATTGGGAATGTATGTCGGTGGTAACGGTTTAACTGGTTTAATTCCCTCTACCATCAATCAAGCATCTTTGCTTGAGTACCTAGATATAGATGATAATGCGCTTAGTGGGCCTATACCGATTGCAATAGGTAGTATGAATAACTTGTTCAGATTTAATGCGAGTAGAAATGCTCTGACAGGTCAAATACCATTTGAATTAGGTAGTCTTACTTCTCTGCAGCGTCTTCTTTTAGACAATAATCAACTATCGGGTTCCATTCCGCAAGAGCTTGGTAATCTTACTAGTATTCAGATTTTTTGGTTAAATGATAATCAGCTTACAGGATGCCTAGATCCCAATTTATTGAATCTCTGTACAGCACCAGATGTCGATATCAGTAATAATCCGCTCCTTGATAACGACACCTGGCCCACCTTCTGTAGTAGTCAGCTGGGAGCCTGTGGTGCATGCACCCCAGCCAATCAAAACGACTTCGATGCCCTGATCGCTCTCTACAACAGTACCAATGGTGCTACCTGGACGAACAATACAGGATGGGTAGCTGGCGTAGCTGGTACCGACTGCGACTATTGCAACTGGTATGGTGTAACATGCGATGCAAATGATAGGGTGACTTGTATTGACCTAGATGGCATACCAGATTGTGTATGGATCAATGGTGGTAGCAACAATCTCACGGGTACGTTACCACCTGCATTGGGAGATTTCACAGAGTTAGAATATCTCAGCCTTGCAGGCACATTCTCAGGTAGTATTCCCAATGAAGTTTACTCCTTGAGCAACTTACAGAACCTAATATTGAAAGGAAATGTGTCAGGGCAAATCTCCTCTCAAATTGGGTTACTGTCCAATCTAATAGCTATTCATATCCCCGATAATCAACTTACTGGACCAATACCACCAGAAATAACCAATTTGAATAACTTAAGGCGAATCAATCTTAGTGATAATAGCCTTACCGGGGATATACCAATTAATATGGGGTCAAATGGTCTTTTGACCCATCTCTCACTAAGAGATAACATGCTGACGGGCCCACTGCCTGCGAGCATAGGCTTGTCCACAGGATTGAACTTCTTAAATCTTCAAAATAATCTATTATCATCGAATATACCTCCGGAGTTTGGTAACCTCACGGCATTGACTGAGCTTTGGCTCAACGATAATAACCTTGACGGTTGTCTGCCCAATGATCTGCAGAACTTGTGCAGTGTCCCTACCGTAGAC
>CAYMFD010000084.1:16313-17477 GCA_964389475.1 uncultured Saprospiraceae bacterium | reverse complement strand
AGACCTGCGTTTTTCTTTTTTCCGAATCCAAACATGCTTACCATTTAGCATCAGGGTACATCCGCTGATAGTGTTGTAGATCTGCTAATATATAACCTAGATGCTCGGTGTGCTGGCCGATCTTACCACCTGTCTGTTGCCAGACGTCTTGTGGTTCTGTGAGAGTAGCCTCTCTTAAGATTGAGGATCTTCGCTCTCTCACTTTAGTGGCTAGGGCTTCTACGTCTACACCAAATGACCTGGCAGCCTCTAACTCAAACGTGATGGGCTGTAAACTCTCTTCGCTATAGGCCCAGAGGATATCAACGGCGTCCTGCATGCGACGGTGACTCTCCTCGGTACCATCGCCTAGGCGTATCACCCACTCTGAGCTATACTTATGGTGGTATCTGATCTCCTTGAGTGACTTGGCGGCTAGTGCTGCTAGGCGTTCGTCCGTACTGGCAGATAGGGCCTCGTAGTAGTGTATCGCCCATGTATCGTATAGCATCTGCCGTACTAGGGTCTGCCCCCAGTCTCCATTGGGCACCTCGACGAGCAGCATATTCTTAAAGTCAAGGACATCACGGTGATAGGGATAGGTGTCTTCCGTGGCGTTGCCCCCTTCTAACTCGGCAAGGTAGCCGTAGAGGTTGCGGGCAAGGCCTACTTGATCAAGTGCTATATTGGTAATCGCAATATCTTGCTCTAGCACAGGACCGTGGCCACACCACTCACTGAGTCGATGACCGAGTACCATCGCATTATCTGCGAGGTAGAGGATGTAGTCTTTCTTGGTGATATCTATAGCGGCATCTATCATCATATCGGTTGTAGTTAGATATAGCGGTCTTACATGTGATGTACATCATCGGGCACATCGTAAAATGTGGGGTGCCGATAGACCTTGTCCTCTGCTGGATCAAAAAATGCTTCTGCGTCCGTCGGATCATTAGCAGATATATACTGTGACTCCACGACCCAGATACTCACGCCTTCCATGCGCCTAGTGTAGACGTCTCTAGCATTGGTCATTGCCATCTCAGCATCTGCTGCGTGCAAGCTGCCTACGTGCTTGTGGTTGAGTCCTGCTCTGCTCCTGATAAATACCTCCCAGAGTGGCCAGTTGTCGTTTTGCATGATTATATCGGTTGTGAGTTACTAGTTGTCAGTTGTGGGTAGTTT
>CAYMFD010000084.1:0-16213 GCA_964389475.1 uncultured Saprospiraceae bacterium | reverse complement strand
ACTGCCCAGAACTCCGCCCAGTCGATCTCGCCAAAGTCGTATTGACCCTTCTCCTCATTCCACTTGAGATCGGGATCAGGGATCGTCAGGCCTAGTCGCTCTGCTTGTGGGACGGTCGCATCTACGAAGCGCTGTCTCAGCTCATCATTACCGAATCGCTTGATCTTCCACTCCATCGACTGCTTGCTATTAGGGCTATCAGCATCACTAGGGCCAAACATCATTAATGACGGCCACCACCATCGATTGAGGCTATCCTGCGCCATACGCTTTTGCTCGTCAGTGCCCGCAGCCAGCGTCATCACGATCTCGTAACCCTGGCGCTGGTGGAATGATTCTTCTTTGCACACCCGCACCATAGCTCTAGCATATGGACCGTAGCTACAGCGGCACAGCGGCACTTGATTCATAATCGCTGCACCATCTACTAGCCAACCGATCGTACCCATGTCCGCCCAGGTTATGGTCGGATAATTAAATATGCTGCTGTACTTGGCCTTACCTGTGTGTAGCTGATCGATCATAGTATAACGATCTATGCCCAACGTCTCGGCAGCACTATAAAGATATAATCCATGGCCGGCTTCGTCCTGCACCTTGGCAATCAGGGCCAGCTTGCGCTTGAGACTAGGGGCTCGGGTAATCCAGTTACCCTCAGGCAACATACCTACTATCTCAGAATGCGCATGCTGCGATATCTGCCTGATCAAGGTCTTACGATAAGCATCTGGCATCCAGTCGCGTGGTTCTATACGTACCTCGCGATCGACCTTATCTTGAAAGTTCTGCTCTAGTGATTGCGTACTCATAGATTCGTTCTTTTTTAAAATGTCGTTGCTTTAAATCAGAGGTTGGGCTTCCCGTTGTTGCGAAGGTAGTAGTACCCGAACACACTATCAATACAAAAAGCGAACAAATGTTCGTTTTGTTTTACTCGCCTTTTATAAATCGCTTAGCGCCTTGCCCTGATCCGTCGTCTGCCGAAAGGATGTAGTACCCAGCCGGTAGCGTCGATACATCTAGCTGTATGGTCTGCAGTGCACTAGCCTTAGTCACCATACTGCTCTGCATCAACTGACCCTGGACATTGACGATACGTACTGCTACCTGCTCGTCAAATGCCTCGCCCATAGCCACGAATAAGGTCTCACTCACTGTGGGGTTAGGGTATAGATGTAGGGCTGAACTAGCTACCACGTCCTCAACATTTGATATAATCTGGTTTTCGTATGCACCCTTATCGATTGTGCCAACCCGCGGATTACCAAGAAGGTCGGTGTCAGGAGCTCCCGTTGCCACACCAGTATTGATCGCGTCACTACCTACTGCTAATTCGTAGCTACTACCGCTCTCGAAGCCAGGATCTCCTCCTAGTACATCGTTCATCTCTGTAAAGGCATCTTCTGTTGTATCGTCTGAGCTAAGGTTACCGCCATTACTCAATAATGTCGGTGTACCTCCCTCTATGGTATAATTATCACCACCTATCGCATTGTCAAGGATAGTATTCTGCATTGTGAGCTGGCTAAAGCCATCAACATCACCCGTAAAGTGAGCAATACCCGCGAAAAAGCTACCGTAGTTATCAGCAATGGTCGAGTTAATGATGCTTACGAATATCTGTGTCGTGTCACCACTATTGATCGATATACCGCCACCGATAGTCGCACCCTCTTCTGTATAATTATCCGCGATCAGTGTGCTCACGATATCTGCATTGACCTCATTAAGATTGATAGCTCCTCCTTGTGTGCCCGCATTATTGTCTGTCAATACTGAGTTGGTCACAGTGAGTCTACTCAGGGTCACGGTATCACCCTTGACACCATCACCACTTATGTTAAGTGCTCCTCCGAAGTTACGGGCGACATTAGAGTTGAATGTCGAATTAAGAATATTTATCTCTCCTTCGTCATTCTGCAGAAAAATCGCTCCACCAGAGCCAGACTCATTATTTTCGAATAAGCAGTCTGTCACGTTAGTCGTACCACCAAAGGCGTTACTAATGGCACCACCTACATTGTCACTCCGATTATCAAAGAAAGTACATCCCGTAATATTGGCAATTGTTAGCGAGTCATAAACACCTATCGCTCCACCAAAAGTGGCGGTGTGTAGGTCAAAGGTGCAATTAATGATATTATTCGTCAAGAATTCACCTTCGTCGTCGTCAGTCCTCACCTGAATGGCACCCCCTGAGCTGGCTGGTGCTATGTTATTCTCAAATGTGCAAGACATGACGGTAGCTTCTGTATCACTGAGAAAAATACCACCTCCTCTAAACTCAGCAGTCTGATTATCAGTAAACTCACAATCGGTAATCATAGACCCAATTGTACTATTGTCGTATATACCTGCGCCGCTTGCCTGTGCTCTGTTACTAGTAAACTCACAATTTGACACTGTGCATGTTGGGGCATTCATATATATGCCTCCTCCTAGTTGAGCTTGGTTTTCTAGAAATAAACAATCCTCGATAATCGTACCCGCTGATCCCGTAAACCGTGGGTAGACAGCGCCTCCGAAGTAGCCATAGTTACTAATAAAAGAACAAGATCTGATCGTACAGGGGCTGTAGATGAGTATACCACCTGCTCGACGGGTGTTTCCAGATCCTTCAACACCTTGAGACTTACCGTTACGGATAATCAGGCCGTCGAATACCACCCGATCCAGGCCGTCTCTCACGAAGAAGACGTGTCTATTATTATCATCTGAGTTAGCATCAATATCACCGCCCACGTCATCTCCATTTTGATCACCGGAAATGATCACACGATTGGCAGATGTGTTACGTTCGTCTAAGGTAGTCTCCGTACCAGCGAACCCACCATAGAGCTCAATGTTAGCGGCGATATATAGAGATGTATCAGGGTTCTCTGTAGGTGGCACAGGATAATAAGTACCGGCAGCTATCCATAATTGATCGCCATCTGTGGCAGCAACCACAGCGTCATTTAGAGACGTGTAAGCATCAGCCCAAGAAGAGCCGTCGTTAGCCCCGACTGCGTCTACGTCGACATAGACCTGTGCTTGCAGGCTGTGGAGCGAAAAAATCAGAGCAAAAAGTAAGAGTGATCTCATAGTGAATGGTGCTTTATGAAGAAATAGAACTTCAATAATAACAAATATTCTACCGTGTCACACACTTAAGACCATACTTCGTTGTCGATATATCGACAACGACAAGAGTTCTCCTATTGCCCGCAGAGGCTACGGATGTAGTCAAATGCTGGTTCATAACCTTTCTTTGCGGCTTCTCTCATATCATCGCAGGCCTTGCTAGTTTGGTCTAGTTGTGAGTAGGCATTGGCTCGATTGTAATGTGCTATGGCTACCGTCTTATCGATCTTGAGCACATCAGAGAAGTCATCTACAGCCCTCTTGTAGTTTTTGAGATTAAGGTTTGAGATTCCACAGTTCATTGGGTAGCCGTAGTCGTCAGGAAACAATCGACCCAGCTTGGTATACTCTTTTACCGCGTCCTCATAGTTTTCCATTTCAAAACTGAGTAAGGCTTTGTTTTTCAAAGCACTCTTATGTTCTGGATCAAGGTCTATAGCCATATCAAAATCTCTGGCAGCACTAGCCTTGTCATCTGTTACTTGACGAGCATAGCCACGATAATAATAAAGATTGGCCGTTGGTTTTTCTTGGATAGCTAGTGTGAAATCTGAAATGGCCTCATTGTGTCGATCTATTTTTAGAAATGCCTTACCACGGGCCTGATATACCCTAGTAAGCTGAGGATTAATATCTAGGGCAGCAGTGTAGTCATTTATGGCGTCATAGTACTTCTTCTCTTTGTTGTAGCAGATACCTCGATTATAAAAGGCCATAGCTTGTGTGTCGTCCAGCTCGATCGCTCGATTTAGATCACCGATAGCGCGAGGGTATTCCTTTTGTTTGATGTAAATAGAGGCTCGATTGGTGTAAGCCTGTGTTAGAGTCTCGTCCGCCATGATTGCATCACTATAGGCCTTGAGAGCCGCCTGTCCTTTCTTGCTCTTGGCCAGTGCATACCCCTTGTACAGGTGAGCTTTAGCAAAAGTAGGGTCTAGGTCTATTACCTTATCAAAGTCAGCTATACTGCCAGCATAGTCCTTAATATTAAGTTTGGCATTACCCCTATTGTAGTACGCCTTGAGATAATCCGGGCGAGACTTTATCGCCTTGCCATAGTAGACGATCGCATTATCAAAATCCTTAACCTTAAAATAGCCAACCGCCTCGTTGAAGTAACCGATGGCCTCATTGTTACTACCATCCTGAGCAGTAGTAGCCAAAGATATCAACAAGCAAAATGCAAAACCTAAAATCCTCATATATAATTACTTATTTTAGAGAGTGATAACTCTGTCAGCAGTACAATAATTGCTCCACTGTAGTGGTAAAAAATACTATTGGTGAAAAAATTATGGCAGCCTCTCGGGACCAAAACCAACTTGATCAGCAATGATCCGGCCTCCTACACACATAGGCTTAAGTACCTCGTCACGCCATGTAGCCACTAGGTCAGCTACCTCATGTGGATATAGCAGGTGGATATTGGGTCCAGCATCTAAACTGTAGTAGACAGGAATACCTGTAGATAGGCGGTAGGCGTGTATCGCTCTGATCATCTCGATCGTCCCTGTCTCAATCAACATATATGATGGCTGAGAGCACATCATCATCCCATGTAGCGCCATCGCCTCACTCTCTGCCAGCTCACCGAAGGCCACTACATCACCTCTCGATAGTATACCGAGGAGGTCAGTAATCCTAGCCTGGGCCTGCGCATATCGTGCTGTGGCATATGGGTTATCTTCCATTAATTGATGTCCGGCGGTACTGCTCACGGACTTCTCACGATCACTGACGATACATATATCATCATGGTAGGTCTTAAAAACCTCGTGTACATCCACTACTGGCGTCGCCCACTGGTTACTACTCTCCATATCAGGGTGGTCACCCCACGCAGCTAGATGTGGATATACGGAGCGAGAAGCGCTACCACTACCCAGTCTAGCTAAGTCAGACACTAGGTGTATCTGCTCGCTACCTACATCGAGGCTAGCACCTGAAAGCTGGCAGTCTATGTCTACTAGGCATAATGCTAGCGCAGACATAGAGCTCGCACTACTAGCGATACCACTACTATGCGGAAAACTATTGCTCGATGAGATGGTCAGCTCTATGCCCTGTAGCCACTCAAATCTATCTTGGATACCCTGACAGAATGCCTCGATCTTAGCGGCAAAAGCCGGCATAGGCCTACCCTCGAAAAGGAAGTCTGCCACCACACTATCACCGGCACGTGGACCATAGCTGATATCCATATCCGTATAAGCAGCACTGAGTGTCAAGCTGATCGACGCATTGCGAGGCAGCTGCCGACCGTACTTACCCCAGTATTTTACGATAGCCAGATTAGAAGGTGACCGCCATGCCACTCGGCCATGATCTATGTGTAATGTAGACATATGTGTAGTCGTGTTGTGAAGCTCCAATAAAAGAGATTACGAAGGTAGCAAGGATGATACAGACACACATTGAAATAAAAGATAGGCTACTTAGTTGCGTAATTGAGTAAAGAGGGTATTTTTGCACTCGCTTCCTAAAAGCGGGTGCCTTAGCTCAGTTGGTAGAGCAATGGACTGAAAATCCATGTGTCCCCAGTTCAAATCTGGGAGGCACCACATTTAGAAGAAAAGAGGTTGTTGTCAGCATTGGCAGCAGCCTCTTTCACATTAACACCATACTATATACTTTTACGGGATGTCTGCTCCGCGCCTGTTTGTCACCCGTGAGATCTCCAACACTAGTCCGCTGCGTGAGCTAGAGGGCCCTTACCGGCTCTCAGGCTCATCACTGATACAGTTTAAACCCGTAGACTTCGACAGCAACTGGGAGCAGAGTGATTGGCTATTCTTTTATAGTAAGAGAGGTGTAGCCTACTTCAGCGATGTAGCTCACCCACTACCCCATCACAAGATCGGCTGCATAGGCCCCCAGACTGCCGCCTACTGTGAGGAGAGACTAGGACGGCGTGTCGATCTGGTAGGTAGTAGCGATGGCCCTAGTACAGCTAACGAACTACTCGGACTCGTCACCACAGGCGATGTCATCTGCTTTATGCGAGCTGACAACAGCCTCAAAAGTGTGCAAGCACACCTCCCAGAAGAGATTGTAATGGACGTCATATGCTACACTAATGAACCTAAGCCAGACCTAGCACTACCCCTCTGTGAAGTAGCCGTCTTAACCAGCCCCCTCAATGCTCGTACATGGGTAGACGCATACCCAGGTGACAGAAGCATAGTGACCATCATAGCTATAGGTCGTAGTACCAGCCATGCACTCAATGGATTGGGCCTATCCCACATCATCAGCGCCAAAGCAACAGAAGGGAGTATCACAAACAGGATCAAAGACCTATCTTAGCGGCAGACAGGATCTTACGCAATACTGAAACTACTAATACCAAAGAGCATTACAAAAAACAATACCTGAAATGGTATAACAAGAGGGACCACCATGGCCAAAAAAACCAAAGCGAAAAAAAAGACGCGAGTTACTGCAGCAAGCAAGACTACCCAAGCAATCTCCGAGACCGTAAGTAAGCAGAAATGGTGGATGGTAGATAACCGATGGAAAGGCATACTACTCATGCTTGCTGTGACCTTTGCCGTATACAGCCCATCGCTAGACAACGACTTTGTCAATTGGGATGACGATAAGAACTTTTACGAAAACGAAGTCATCACCACCCTATCAGGAGATAACTTCTGGGCCAATACCAAGGAGATATTTACGACAGACGTAATCGGTAATTACAATCCGCTATCTATCTGGTCATTTGCCATAGATAAGATGATCTATGGCCTGGACAACCCCGGCGGCTGGCACTTGACCAATATACTACTACACCTACTATGTGTAATCCTTGTCTATAGGCTGGCACTACTACTCGGTCTAGGCAAGTGGGGTAGCCTATTCACAACCTTGCTTTTTGCCCTACACCCTATGCGGGTAGAGAGTGTGGCATGGGTGACCGAACGTAAGGATGTACTATACGGCGTATTCTACCTAGGAGCCCTCACCCTATACGCTAAGCATCGCGAGCAGTTAACCACCAAGGTGACCCTGTGGATAATCCTACTCTTCGTGCTATCACTACTCAGCAAGATACAGGCCGTCTCGCTACCCCTAAGTATGATCTGCATTGACTACCTGGCGACGGGCAGACTCCGTCTCAAGCAGTGGATCACCAAGTGGCCTTACTTTCTCCTATCGTTATTTTTCGGGATACTCGGCATCATGGTGCTAGGCGATCAGGGTAGTCTAGAGGCCACAGCCTCGCTACCACTGTGGCAGCGCTTCTTCATCGGTAGTTACAGCTTTGTGGTCTACCTCATGAAGGTCGTAATCCCGTACGAGCTATCACCGCTCTACCCCTACCCTGCTACCATCGGGTGGCAGTTCTACGCGAGTATGATCATAGCTCCTATAACGATAATGGCTCTGTGGTGGAGTTACAAGCAGGAGCGGAGATCCATCTTCTTCGGGCTGAGCTTCTTTATCGTCAACATCGTATTCTTACTCCAGATACTAGGTGCGGGACAGGGATTTCTAGCCGATCGCTTTACCTACATCGCCTACTTCGGACTATTCTTTACGGCGGGATATGCTGTAGACAAGGTCAGCAGCAAGGGTACTCTCGTAGCGGTACTAGCAGGGATATATATTGCGGTGCTAGCAGCGATCAACTATAAGCAGAACGATGTCTGGCAGAATAGCGACACC
Organism: uncultured Saprospiraceae bacterium; assembly: GCA_964389475.1. Lineage (GTDB taxonomy): Bacteria > Bacteroidota > Bacteroidia > Chitinophagales > Saprospiraceae > CAYMFD01. The sequence goes on along the minus strand of CAYMFD010000084.1, from coordinate 8,422 downwards.
CTCTGGACACACGTACTCAAGTACTACGATAAGACGACCCTGCCCTATGGCAACCGAGCTAACTACCTACGGGACAATGGCGAGGTCCAGCGTGCAATTGCCGACTACAATCAAGCCATAGCCCTCAAAGACAATAACCCACAAGCCTACAATAGCCGAGGCAAGCTATACTTTAATTTCGCAAAAGGTAGAGACACACTACTACTAGCACTTAATGACTACAACAAGGCGATACAGTATGCCCCCAAGGATGGAGAGTTTTATGTCAATCGTGGAGCCACCTATGCACGACTCGGCGATATCGATCGAGCTATCCAAGATATGGATACTGGTATACAGCTCAAACCTGGCCACGCTGTAGGCTACCTCAACAGGTCGGTGATGTACAATCAGAAGGGAGACTTTGCCAATGCCGTAGCAGACATAGACCGGTACCTACAGCTACGACCGTACAATGCAGACATGTGGTACGAAAAAGGGAGAGCACTACGACAGTTAGGTAAGCCACAGGAATCCATCAGCGCATTTGGCAGGGCGATAGAGATCAAAGGTGACAAGGGCATATACTACTACGAGCGAGGACGGACCAGAGGTTACCTCAGTGACAAGGCAGGTGCTAGAGCAGATCTACAACGAGCTATTGAGTTTGGCTATACGCAGATCGACCCGGCTTTTAGGGCAGATATAGGAATGTAGGAGGTGTAGGATACTATGGCTATATACCGATTGCAGTGGAAAACAAGTCACTATCTGTAGACAACAGATGTACTTTTTGGGAGTTATAGCTAGTACCGAAAATGCCAGACTGGCCTTTCTTCGTCTAAGAGGTTAGCACACTGTATTTCGACTTCGGTCAATACATCGCATTTCGACTTCGGTCAATACATGGCCTTCTATTTTACAGGGAGTATGCCTAGGTTAGCCCTGTGGCGGTTCTACCCGTAGTGCAACAAACCCAACTCAATTACTACTACTATTCACCCAGGCAAGACAAATCTGAGTCGTGGCAAAAAATGTAGGCCCGCCATTTGCATCAAGCTGCACATGACATAGGGGCAAAAAAAATGGCTGTCTCCCCAGACAGCCATCTAAATTATAATCCCATGAACATATCCTAATCAGTGTCTCTTATTCGAAGAAAGGATGGTCTCCCAGCAGAGAATGCTGTAGGGCTATCAGTAGGCTGCTCTCTTTGAGTCAGCCTGCTGATAACTCTTATAATCCCATGAACATATCCTTATTAAAATCTCGCTGCTATCTGCGAGTGTAGTCTCTCATGACTTACAGTACAAAGATGCAGGCACATCACGCCTTTCACAATTACAAAATCAGGATATTGTAACATATAAATAATTATAATATATAATATGATTCGAATCAGTTGCCTACACAGGTAATTGAACTGTCATCCTTGGATACCCTCACTAGCATATATGGCGATTTTCAGGGTTTTCACCGATAAACAGCCTCACTCAGAAGCCAAGTGTCACCGTCGCAGCAAATAGGTTGCATAGAAAAGGTCCTTGTTGACTGCAGCGGAAACGAGTCCCGTCTGTAGATCAACATACGTACCTTTTGGTTTTCTAGCCAGTGTCGGAAAGGCCCGACTGGCCTTGCTTCGAGAGCCTCAGCACGACGCCTTCTTATACATCAAGTAAGGCAAGGTTAGCGCTGCCGCGGTTCTAACCGCAGCGCATTATACCCAAATCACTCTCCAATACCGACCAAGTCAAGACCACATAGAGCCACATAAAAAGGGGTAAGATCGATTGACCTTACCCCTTAATTATATCTATAGTTGCTCAGTAGTTAGTAAGCAGCCACCTCATTCTCAACAGATGTAAGTAAGATTAGCACCTTACCAATCGCAAGAATTACGGAGTCTGCAGATAGACTAGACTAGCTTACTACGACTTTACTTTTTTGCTACAAGTCTTCGCGCAAGACTTAGCACAAGACTTCTTCTTAGCGGCAGGAGCTGCTGTCTGTGCTGCATCATCAGCTGATGCTCTCTCCATAGAGGCTGCAGCTACTTTTGTGAATTGCTGAGACTTGTCACAGTACTCAACCTCTGACCATGATACGTTACCAGAGTGCGAGCAAACTGACTTTTGGTAGAATGATACAGCACCACTCTTATCACATACTCTCTTCTGTACCATCTCATCAGCTTCTGCAGCAGCATCAGCAGTCATGATAACACTTGCTACTTTAGTAGTCGCGTCATCAGTAGAGGTCATAGCAGTCTTAGAGTTTTTAAGACAAGTTTTAGCACACTTCTTTGAGCATGACTTCTTAGCAGCATCTTGTGCATTAGCAGAGAGGCCAGCTACAAGTACGAAGCCCATTAGGAACAATAACTTTTTCATGTATTTCAATTTATGATCTATGTTTAAGACACCTAAAATTATGCCTAACCACTCATACAAGGGGTGATTTTGACCTGTAATCTTCTGTTAAATGTCAGATTAACTACACATCGGAGTCCTTAGTTCGCTACTATCGGCCAGCGGTTTAATGGATAATTATCCAAAGGCCGTTGATTTACTATTTTTGGTACTTGATATAAAACCTACTGTGACATGAGAAAACTACTGACCCTAGTACTTACGACCATCGCATTCTCCACCTATGCCGGAGAAGGTATGTGGCTACCCCAACTACTCAAAATGCTCAATGAGGCTGAGATGCAATCGATGGGCATGAAGCTCACCGCAGAGGACATCTACAGCGTCAATGACGGTAGTCTCAAGGATGCCATTGTTCACTTTGGTGGATTCTGCACGGGAGAGGTCATCAGTGATCAGGGTCTCGTACTCACCAATCACCACTGCGGCTACCGCAACATACAGAGCCATAGTTCTATAGAAAATAACCTACTGAGAGATGGCTACTGGTCACCAACTCTAGCAGATGAGTTGCCCAATGATGGTCTCTTTGTCACCTTTATAGATAGGATAGACGATGTTACCGAGATGGCACTAGCTGGTGTGACGGAAGATATGTCGACCAAAGAGCGGCAGGCACAGGTCGATCGTAATCTCGACGCATACAGAAGTACGATCACTACTGATGACTTTCACGATATCATCATACGACCATTCTTCCACGGCAATCAATACTTTGCCTTTATGACAACCACCTACCGGGACGTAAGACTGGTAGGTACGCCGCCAGAGTCAATCGGCAAATTCGGCGCAGATACTGACAACTGGGTATGGCCTAGACACACGGGTGACTTTTCACTCTTTCGCATATATGCAGGACCTGATAATGAGCCTGCTAACTATAGCGACGACAACGAGCCATATGCTCCTAAGCACCACCTACCTATATCGCTAGATGGTGTCGAGGAAGGTGACTTTACCCTAGTCTTTGGCTTCCCTGGTCGTACCAATGAGTATCTACCTAGCTACGCTGTAGAGCAGACGGTCGAGGTCGTCAATCCTGCTCGTATCCATGTGAGAGATGAGGCGCTTAAGATCCTAGACAAGTATATGCGGGCGGACGAAGCTACACGGCTCAAGTACGCTAGCAAGTTCGCATCTGTAGCCAATTACTGGAAGAAGTGGATCGGCGAGAGTCAAGGTCTTAAGCAGACCAATGCCGTAGGGAAAAAGCAAGCCCTCGAGGCTGACTTTACCGCTAAGGCCGATGCAAAATACAAGGACCTCCTACCTACATTTAAGGAGCTGTATGCCTCAAAGCAAGGTCTAGCGAAAGTCAATGCCTACTATAGCGAAGTCACTGGACGTAATATCGAACTGATGTCTATCATGCGTATCGTCAATAGGATGGTAACTACCTATGAAAACAATGGGGAGGATGCTTATAAAAGCTACAAGGACCGTGTCAGCAACTACCTAGCAGGGTTCTACAAAAACTATGACAGTACCATCGATCAAGAGGTAGCTGCTAAACTGATATCGATCTACCAGGACAATGTATCGGACACCTACACGCCTACTCCACTACGAGGTGTTGACGCAGGACAACTGGCGAGTGACCTCTACGACCAATCAAACTTCACCACAAGCGACAAGGCCATGGCACTGCTCTCTATGGAGCCCAGCAAAGCGATTGCTAGCATCAAAGCGGATCCTGCGTATGATCTTTATACGCAGTGGGCAGGGTTTCATAGCGTGGAGGTCGGCAAGGCTAATGGTGCGATACAGTCACAGCTCGACTCACTACAGCGGGTCTACATGCAGGCCTTAATGCAGACGCTACCAGATCGTAATTACTATCCTGACGCTAATAGCACGATGAGAGTAACCTACGGTCAGGTGGCAGGCTATGAGCCTAAAGATGCCGTACGATATGAGCCAGTCACTTACCTAGACGGCGTGATGGAAAAGTACGTGCCAGATGACTACGAGTTTGACGTATCGAGCAAGCTCATCGAGCTGTACGAAAAGCAAGACTATGGCCCGTATGCAGATCGTGAAAATGGCAAACTGCCAGTATGCTTTATAGGTTCTAACCATACCACGGGCGGTAATAGTGGTAGCCCAGCCATCGATGCACATGGCAATCTGATCGGCCTCAACTTCGACAGAGCATGGGAGGGCACGATGTCAGACATCAACTACGATAGCTCCATCTGTCGTAACATCATGGTCGATGCGCGGTATATCCTATTCATAGTAGACAAGTACGCCGGTGCTACTAGACTGATCGACGAGATGACACTTGTAAACCCAAAGAGTAAGCGATAGGAAGGACTCGGTTTGCGGGATACGGTTAGTGCTATGTTTAAGGCCAAGGATTTTTCGCCCGAAGCCCGAAGCATATCTTAATCCTGCGGGACGCAGATTGCGGGATACACTTGTGCATTTGAGGGCAAGGGCTCCTGCCCTGAGGCCCGAAAATTGGGTACGTTTACTACCGTATCTACTCCTGTAAGTCTAGCACCCTCTGATAGAAGATCGTTCTTTTATCAAAAGAGGAGAGAAACTCATCTATACGTATCTCGATATCCTCAGTGTTTGATCCACCTGTCGAGTTACTGTTCGAGCCGCTTTGTGTCAGAGCCCTTTCAATATCCACGTAGGCTTGCGCTGATGCAGAGTATGGTCCTGAGATGAGATCCGCTACCTGAGCGATATCGAGGTCTAGAGCGATCGACCCTCGTCTGGATAGTACTCTCAACCCGCTATTGCGTATTTGTCGTCCTGCCTCTGTAGTCCCATATGCATAGTTACCGGCCTCGACCTGTGCTAGCACCTCGCTTGATGACTCGCCTATCAGCTCAGAGACTTCAGCAGCCACGGCCTCAGAGCTAGCGACTGGCTTGAGGTAGTTAATCGCAATGGCGAGTAAGGCATCATTCCACTCAGAGACATCGGTACTCTCGTGGATGATCTCTGTCAGGCTACGCTGTAGATCCTCCATATTTTCTAGGGGCTGCCGCGACATACCCGCTACGAGACCATCGATATACGTTGAGAATGGGTAGGCCGTATCATCATAGTAGATCTTAACCAATGCGCCTCCATAGACCCAGCCTTGCTTATCAGACTTGTTGCGGAGGTATACCTTATGGTATGGCTCATCATAGACCTGACCTCTGAGGGAGACCTTCTCCGTAAAATCACTAATCACGCCTTCGCTGAGGACGATACTGCCCTCCGGCAACTTACGTAAGACTTTTGACTTTCTGCCAGCACGATCACGCATACGCAGGTTGTCAACTGTGACTATGTATGCCTCGTGGTGTATGAGTGGGATGATCTCCTGCTTCTCCTCAGGTGCTAGCGTTTTAGGCTCTTGCTTACAGCCACCGATCAGCAGCACACTTACCAATACAACGATAAGGCGGATAGTCATAAGTATCATATCAAATAGGTGGGACAACACAGCCCCATAAAATTAGCGACGCCGCAAAGGTAACGAGAAAGGTGTAGAAGGGGTCACGCTAAGCAAATGAACAATGATAGTAATACTATTAGTTGTATATTTACAATATACCACCACTACTTGGATAGATCAACCATTTTAACCTGCACGTGCCACATAAATACTGTTGGAGGCCTTTGCGGTAGGCGAGACTTGATCGAGTGACCTGCAAAGCAGTCGATATCTGGTAGACATCCAGATGACTAAACCGCAAAGCGGTTGGTTGCTAGACATGGTCGCAGTCATGTGAGCTTATCTGCCACGTGGGGCAGGGATTGGCAACGAAGCCTAGCAGAAAAGCAACGACAACATATGCGGCATGTTCAGATTTATTTGATATTGCATCATCCTACAACAAGCAAAAAAAAGCTGTCCGTGGTTACGAACAGCTCTTTGTATATCTTGAACAGTGACTAGTATGACTAGCTCACCATTGCCTGGTAGTCTGTTTGTGAGAGTAAGCCATCCAGCTCTGAAGGATCGCTCATTTTGATCTTTACGATCCAACCTTCACCATAAGGATCTTCGTTGAGTAGTGCAGGGTTATCCCCTTCGTTCTCATCAATCGCAGCATTAAACTCTAGGACCTCACCTGATACAGGCATGAATAGGTCTGAGGTAGTCTTCACAGCCTCAACAGTGCCGAAAACTTCGTCTTTGGCTACCTCGTCACCGATCGTATCTACCTCGATGTATACCAGTTCGCCTAGCTCGCTCTGCGCAAAGTCAGTAATGCCAACGACAACGACGTCATCTTCTAGTACTCGCACCCACTCGTGCTCATTGGTATATTTAAGATCTTCTGGAAATTTCATCAAGGTTGTATTATAGTTATGATGGTAAAGATAATATTAAGCCTGACCTATGAAGTCTCTTACCCAATCCGTCGTTACTGATTTAGGTCGCTCCAGTGGATATCCCATGGCACGACTCCAGCATAGACCAGACAGTACACCTAGTGCTCTAGACACGCCGAATAGCACTGTGTAATACGAATACTCCTTAAGACCATAGTGTACGAGCAGGGCACCAGAGTGAGCATCTACGTTAGGCCAAGGGTTCTTAACCTTACCAAGAGCTCCGAGGATATCTGGTACTACATCGAAAAGATTCCATACGATCTGCACGTAGTCCGAGTCCTTAATGTACTCCTCTGCGAATACTTTTTGCGCTGTAAACCTAGGATCTGGCTGGCGTAGTACGGCATGACCGTAACCGGGGATCACCTTACCCGCATCTAGCGTATCGTGTACATACTGAGCGATCTGCTCCTTGCTAGGTTTGGTCGTTCCTAGTTTTTCTACCATCTCGAAAATCCACTTGATCACCTCCTGGTTAGCAAGACCGTGCAGTGGTCCTGCAAGGCTATTCATACCGCTGGCGAGGCTGTAGTAGCAGTCGCTCAAGGTAGAGCCAGTCAACATCACTGTATGTGCAGAGGCGTTACCTCCCTCGTGATCTGCGTGGATCGTGAGGTAGAGGCGCATGAGCGACTTAAAGTCTTCGCCTGGCATACCTAGCATGTGGGCAAAGTTAGCGGCCCAATCTAGGCTGTTGTCGGGCTCGATGTGGTCTCCCCCGTGGAAAGTTCTTCGATATATATACGCCGCTACTCGTGGTAGTTTGGCGATCAGGTTCATAGCATCTTCGTACGTCGCATCCCAGTAGTCTGACTTTGACATACCCTCAGCATATCGCTGAGCGAATATTGACTCCGACTGCATACTTGTGATCGCTATGCTGAACTGCGTCATCGGGTGTGTATCAGCCGATAGTGCATCTAAGGCTGCGAATGTGTGTGCAGGGACAGCACTACGCTTTTCCCACTCATCTGTCAGCCACTGTACCTCTTCGGCAGTTGGCAGCTCATCTACGAGCATCAACCAAAACAGACCCTCCGGTAGCGGCTCTTTACCACCCTCTACCTTAGGAAGCTTTTCTCTCAGCTGCGGTATGTTGTACCCTCTAAAAGTAATACCCTGCTGTGCATCTAGTGACGATGTATCATACACCATGCTCTTGACGCCACGCATACCACCGTAGACCTGACTGAGTGTGACCTCTCCTACAACCTTACTACCATGTTCTTTTAACAGTGGTCGTATTTCTTTAAATTGAGCAAGAGCTTTCTCTTTAAATTTCGCTTTGAGTGGATCCATACTAGTGGGAAAAATTAATAAGTTGATATGTTTATAAAAGGACTGACAGGCCTGCAATGATCATCAAATGCAAGTGGGTCCAAGGTACAAAAAAGCTAACAACTGTTAGGCAGTAGAAGTTGCCCAAGAATGATGCTATTTTTCGCTCCGTCCGCACCTTGACAAGGAGGCCAAATGCAAGAGATTAAGGCTGAGCTATCCGATCTGCGATTATCCGCCTAATCTGTCGATTGATAAATCCGCCTATCTACCAATTTGCCAATTCTTTATACGGAGCTTGTTTGTCACCTCACATACTTTGCGCCTCTGTGAGAACTTTGAAGCTTTCGACCTTCAACTTTTAACTTTCCACTTTGTGTATCCCT
>CAYMFD010000083.1:14382-17579 GCA_964389475.1 uncultured Saprospiraceae bacterium | reverse complement strand
CTCAAAGTGATCCGATCTCTGCAATGGGTCAACCAAAAAAGCCTTGCTGTATCTACGAGAGACACGGCAAGGCTTTCTAGATGGATCATGATGTGAATAACACAGGTCATGACGCAGCAGATGAGATTAGCTTATATGAGCGGACTACCCGTTGTTAAAGCCTATCTCGTTATGCTGTCCATCACAGAAAGGCATATTCTTACTAGCACCGCAGCGGCATAGTGAGAATCGTTCTTTGACCTCTTCGGTACCATCGGTATGCTCGATGATGACGGGACCACTCACTAGAGATGAACCGTTCTTACGGATTTTGATGCGGACGCTTGGTTGTTCGTTTGACATGTTGTGTTCTGTTATATGTTAGTACTACATCATCAATCCAAGGCTGACTCTCAAAGTTGCATTGGTCCTGTAATCCATATCTAGACTGAATATAGTTTAGGCTTCGCTTAGTGGCGGGCTCAGCAGATAGAACACGGATTAGGCGGGTAATTCGGATTTTCGCAGATGCACTGAGTCAAAAGTGCAAAGCGCAAAGTCGAAAGCAGCACGAGGTACAAGAAACACATGGCCTCGACCACTTTAGTGTCGATAACGGCACCTGACTGCAAGGTCAGGCGATATGGAGTGTGTCTTTTCGGGCCACATGGCAGGAGCCATTGCCCTCAAGGAGAATATAGAGAGAGGAAAGTCAAAAGTGAGAAAGTCGAAAGTGCAAAGTTGAAAGGGCAAAGTCGAAAGCAGCGCGAGGTAGAATAAACACGTGGCCTCGACCACTTTAGTGTCGATAAGAGAAAGTAACCTCCCCCTCAATCCCCCTCCAAAGTGGGAAGCAATCATAGCGCAACCGGAACCGAAAGCCAAACAGTCAAAAGCAAAAAGCTCAAGGTCAAAAGTGACAAAGAGACAGAGTCAAAAGCCTTACATGTTAACAAAAAAAGCGCTTGCAGGTCTCTGCGGATTCACAAATGACAGCAGCCCTAACTCCTAATGGCCTCTACGGGGTCCATCTTACTAGCTCGCAGAGCAGGTAGGAGGCCGGCGATAATACCAACGATAATCGATGTCACTATGCCCAGCGCCACATTAAAAGGCGACAAACTCATGGGAAAGTCCAGCCCGACGGTGATACCCTTGAGCACCACGTATACGACGGCGAGGCCTATCAGACCACCGATGAGGCAGAGGACCATCGCCTCGATAAGGAACTCGAGTAGGATCATAAATCGCTTGGCCCCTAGGGCTTTCTTGACACCAATGATAGAGGTCCGCTCCTTGACAGAGACAAACATAATATTGGCCACAGAAAACATACCCACGATAAGGCTAAAGGCCCCGATCAGACCGCCTGCAATATTCATCACGCCAAATATCTTGCCCATCAGATCCGTCAACATGCTCAGCTCATTGATAGCAAAATTGTCATCCTCTCGTGGCCGTAGCCTACGTACCTGGCGCAGTAGGCCAGTGGCCTCATCTTTAAGCGTAGCTAGTTCGATGCCATCCGCCACTTTGACATTGAGCAACTTACCTACCTGAGAAGACTGCTTGACACTGACGAATCGCTTGATATTATTGTATGATATCCAGATGACATCATCGTAGTTAATAAAGTTAAACATGTTATCTCCCTCCTCCTCGAGGACGCCGATCACCTGATACTTTTGACCAAATAGTCGGACGTCTTTACCAAGTGGATTGAGCTCCTCAAAGAGAGATGCCGCTACATTGGCTCCAAGGATCACGGCACTATGCCCTGTACTCATCTCCTGCGAGGAGAAGTACCGACCGTCCGCTATCTGCAGGCCTTGCATCTCTTGGTACTCTGGTGTGGCACCCAGGATAAAGGCATTGGTAACACTATTGCTCCTGTACTTGATCGTACGGCCACCCGTCACGATAGCGTAGCTGGCTAGACTGGCCGACTCTAGGCGGTCGCGCAGCATCTTGTAGTCTTCGTAGCTAGGATCAGGACGCTTGAGGTACTTCCAGTAGTTTTGGTTAGGGTCTTCGTTCCACGGTTGCCGATCAATATATATCATATCGCTACCAAGCTCGCTGATACCCTCCACGATATTGTCCTGTAGACTATCCACGGCACTCTTTACAGCGATGATGCAGAATATACCGATCGTAATACCTAGTAGTGACAGGATAGTACGCAGGCGGTTACCCGTCATAGACTGATAAGCCTGCACGATAGCCTCCCATACTATTTTGCTCAATGCGATCATACTGGTATAAAGGTAAGACCACAACTAGGATATTGCTTGACTTATCGATCAAGGCGAGCATAAAGTCGATCGACTAGCCTAGGCCTTTAGCTTACCAAGTGCTATCGCCCGCTGGTAGGCTGCTTGGACGCCTTTGGCGAAATCCTGCGCTACGTGGAGGTCCTGCATCGAAGCGATAGCCGCCTCTGTGGTACCGCCGCGTGAGGACACCTTCTCTATCCACTCCTGGCAAGTAGCACTGCTTGCCCTCAAGAGAGCCTGTGCACCTGCAAAAGTCTGAGTCGCTAGCAACTCCGCCTGTGCCCGACTAAAGCCAAGGTCTACTGCCGACGTCGTCAATGCCTCTATCATATAAAATACATAGGCAGGACCACTTCCCGATATCGCTGTCGCTGCATCGATCATCTGTTCACTCTCGACGTAGATGGTCTTGCCTGTTGTATTGAGCAGGTTGGTGACTGCTACCAGCTGTGGCCTGCTCACCTGATCTGTAGCTGTGTAGACCGTCATACCGACTCCTACCTGGGCAGGCAGGTTGGGCATAGCACGGAGTATACGGTCCGTATGAAGTGCCGACTGTAGTGCTGCCATCGTCACGCCAGCCATGATAGAGAGCACCACTTGCTGCGGCGACAGTTTACCCTGCAGGAGATCGTAGACAGGTGCCGTATCCTGTGGCTTGACCGCCAGTATGATGATATCTACATCCTCAACCCAGAGGCCAGCATCAGCATGTACCTGACAGATATCCATAGCCTCTAGCTCAGCTACCTTGTCTTGTCGTTTTTCAAGTATATGAAGGTCGCCCGCCTCCACGATACTACCTCTCAAAAACGACTTCGCAAAGGTCAGACCCATGTTACCACCACCTACGATAAGAATGCGCATAGTTATCTGTTTTATCTCACCAAAGATGACCATAATACTGTAGAATGTTGAATCACGAGTAGCGAGTGTCGAATG
>CAYMFD010000083.1:2514-14282 GCA_964389475.1 uncultured Saprospiraceae bacterium | reverse complement strand
ACCGAATACCGCCTAAAACCGCAAAAACCACTTCTATGACAATCGAACCTTTTAATCTTCGTATCATTGCGCTTTCTCAGAAAACTCGATTTTTTTCATCACAAACCGTTGCGCTATCTCTAGTGAAAAAACCGACGTCTTAGACGAACAGGAAAAAGCATTTGGCAAGGATCTATACGACTATCAACATAAGTCGATCGATGAGATCTTTAGGCATATTGACAATAATACCGATGGCGGATATAACCTCCTCTTTCAGCTACCTACGGGTGGAGGTAAGACCGTGATCTTTAGTGAGATAGCCCGTCGATTTGTCGAAAATCGCAACCAGAAAGTACTCATACTCACACACCGTATAGAGCTGAGCAAGCAGACCAGTTCTATGCTCACGGAGTTTGGCGTGGAGAATATGGTCATCGATAGTAGTGTTAAGACGCTGCCCGAGGACAAAAACTACATGTGCTACGTCGCCATGGTCGAGACGCTTAACAATCGGCTCAACGATGAAGACATGTCTATGAAGGACGTAGGTCTTACCATCATCGATGAGGCCCACTACAATAGTTTTACCAAGCTATTTAAGTTTCTCAATCATAGCACGATACTCGGCGTCACCGCCACCCCACTCAGTAGCAACATCAAGCTACCGATGAAGGATAACTACGATGACCTCATCGTAGGGGCTAGTATCAGTGACCTGATCAAAAAGCAGTTCCTAGCCAATGCAGAACTCTATATCTACAACGTAGGCCTAGGCTCTCTCAAGGTAGGTATGAATGGTGACTACACCGTCTCCTCCTCAGAGAAACTATACGCTGACTCTAGCATGCAGGGCCTGCTACTACGAGCCTATCGCGAGCGAGCTCTTAATAGCAAGACCCTGATCTTTAACAATGGTATCAAGACCTCCCAGCAGGTCTACCATAACTTTAAAGAAGCAGGTTACGACGTCCGCCACTTAGACAATAAGAACTCTGCCAAAGAGCGAGCGGCCATACTAAAGTGGTTCCGAGAGACACCTAATGCTATACTATCGTCTGTCAGTATCTTGACGACGGGTTTTGACGAACCGACGATCGATACCATCATCATGAACAGGGCGACTAAGTCCTTGACATTATATTTTCAGATGATCGGTCGGGGCTCACGGATCACCAAGACGAAGAAAGACTTTAAGGTCATCGACCTCGGTAACAATGTGGCTCGATTCGGACCCTGGAATGGTGATATCGACTGGCAGCGGATATTCCGATCGCCAGATCTATTCTACCAAAACCTCATCCAAGACGAGGATATCGAGCGGCAGTTTAGGTATGTAATGCCCGACGAACTGCGAGAGAAATTTGCCAAAACGGAGGAAGTCAACTTTGACGTCTACGCTAACTATGAGGATATCGCTCGTAAGGGTGGTGCCCCCAACCAGGTGATCGCTCGCAGCCTAGACCAGCATACAGAGATGATCCTCGAGAATGCCGAAGACTTAATGTCGGCACTAGGTCTAGCCCGCCTGCTAGAGCACGACATATCTCAGCGTGTCAAGCACTACAGCTACTGTATCACCAAGAGCACCCTCAACTATCGCAGGTGGCTACGAGATGACTACATGAGCCAACTGCGCAGCAGGATTATGGAGCATTATTAGAGTAGTTATTGGTTATTGGTAATATGTTGCTAGACGGCTGTGTTTAGTTTGATCACTTTATCTAAATGCTGCCAAGGAACGATCCTTACATAAGTACCAGCCCTGTCACACACTATTCCCTACAAGTCCCAGCTCAACTCCTCTCCCTCGGGAAATGAAATATTGCTAATGCGGGCATAACCGATGCTATCACGGACCTGCTGTGTATCGGCGTCGTAATTGCTAAAGGTCCATGACCTAGAGATCGGAATACCTGCCGTAGGGGTATAATCGTCATAGGTGATGCTATGCGCATTAGCGGCGGCCTCCTCGGGAGTCTTGCCACCAGCCGTCACGATGTAGCCTGCATGCTCGATGCGGCCAGATGCCTGATCGATGTGTAGTCGGTACCAGTCATCGGAGGCGTCACCCGTCCCATTATCAAAGGCGAGCCAGACCGTCTCGTACGCCTGGCCGTCCATATCTACCTGGGGCTGTGCTAGGAGGTTGACACCTGGGTCCGCTAGCTTGTAGGGTAGCATGAAGAAGTACTGCCACGTAAATATCTCAAAGCGATCACCCTGCCGACCATCATCATCGCTAGTGCTACGTAGCTCTCCACGATCCCACACGATCGTACGACCCGACTTGGTATCTAGCCGTATACGACCTCCATCTGTACTGGCCGTGATCGTAGCGGTGGTAGGTGCTGATCCGCCAAAGCTCTTCTCGATATCGAACCGTACATAGCCGTACTCATCAAGTAGCGACTTGCCATGTGCCTGTCCTATGCGACTAGCGATCGGATCGATGTCAGATACTGGAGCTACATCTACTGGAGGTGTACGCTGACTGATATCGCAACCTACGATAGACAGTACCAGAACGATATAGCTAGATAGTAGTGTTTTCATCTTAAGTGAGGTGTCTAGTGGTTACCTATACGACTAGAAACCAGGAAAAGAACAGCCAAACTCCGTCATATTTATGTCTGTTTTGTGACAGTTAAGCCCGATGCCTCGATAAGTCCATCCTAAGTAAGACGCCTAGCATGAGTGTAAAGGCGATCATCGCAGAACCACCCTTACTCAGGAAGGGCAGCGGTATACCTATGATCGGCATGAGGCCGACCGACATACCTATGTTGACAGCAAAGTGGACGAAGAAGATACCCGCCACGCCATAGCCATAACAACGTACAAACGGCGTCTTGCCTCGCTCTGCTATACTGACAATGCGGATCAGGAGCATAACAAAAAGGCCTATCACGACCAAGCTACCCAAGAAGCCCTGCTCCTCCCCTACGATACTAAATATAAAATCTGTGCTCTGCTCTGGCACATAGTTGAGCTTAGTCATGGTACCATTGAGGTGGCCCTTACCCGCAAACCCTCCCGCACCGATAGCGAGCTTACTCTGTAGTACATTGTATAGCGAGCCCTGCGGATCACACTTGTCTGGCCGTAGCCATACATTGATACGATCTTGCTGATGCGGCTGCAGCACATTATTAAAAAGCATCGAACTGCCGTAAGCAACAAAGCCACACAGAACTATACCCGTGAGGACTAGCGTCGCAAGCCGCTGCTCTCGCATCACAAAAAGCCGGATGCCCATCGCCACTGCAATAACGAGGTAGGCCATAAATACATATATGTTATATCCCTGCTGGTAGGCCGCATACCAGACGATCAAGCCTACAAGACCCGCAATGACGACCGTGCGACTCTCTGCCTGCTTGGATAGTAATAATAGGAAGGCTCCCAGCACAGCACCACACATCACCAGCTCGGGACCTATCATGAGCGAAAGGATAAGTATCGACGTGAGGACGAAGATGTAAATGTAAAAATCTGGTGACAAGCCTTTGATATAAAGCAGTATGAGAAAAGAAGTGAAAACTAGAGCACTACCTGCATCGGGCTGTAGCATGATGAGTAGCATAGGTACACCTAGGATCATCGCAGTCGTCAATATCGCCTGCCGCTTGCGCAGGTCTACCGAGTAGTGGCTGAGATAACTGCTGATGGCTAGACAGGTACCGAACTTGGCAAATTCGCTAGGCTGGATACTCACTGAGCCTAGCGTAAACCAAGAAGTAGCCCCCTTGATCTCCGTACCTAGTAGCAGTACCAGAAGGAGCATGACTATCGTGATCGCGTAGATCGGATAGGCAAAATAGGACCACAGCTGCCAGTCGACTACTAAGGTCACTACCATGACCGCCATAGCGACCACTACCCATGCAGTATGCTTGCCCATGGGAGACCCAAAATCAAAATATGAGAATGTTGAGAGGTCAGACGAATACACCGATGCCTTAAGCGTAAACCACCCTATGAGCATCAGTGCCGCAAAGATCATCAGCAGCCCATAGTCAATAGACCGGGATACCGATGTACGTCGACTAGATAGCGCCATTTAGTAAACGAGTTCGGTCTTACGGACCTCGTCCTGGATAGGTAAGGCACTCGGGAAGTCACTACGCAACTCCACCAAAAAGCTCTGTAGGTCTAATTTTTCTCGATAGGCACCCACTTTCACCTTGTAGTACGGCACGATGTGGTCCCACTCCATGTACATACCTGGGTGCATAGCTACGAACTTGCTACGAGCGGCCTCCATCTTACGGCGGTCGTCCGTCGTGATGATCTGGATGCGCCATCCACGCATCGTCTCTACTGCCTTGCTCTGCTCGACATACTGCTCCATGAGTTGCTGTACGGCAGCATCTTCACTTACGGTAACATGCTGGCTAGATGCCGCAAGGGCTATACCGGATAGTAAGAGGATAAGTAGTAGTCTCATAGTCTAGTGCATTAGATGGAGAGCAAAAGTACAGTATATCAACTATGCGGCAGACGCTTGTACTAGTTTAAGAACGGCAAAGTGGATTTCTTTGAGTGAGTATACCCGCTAATCATTACTTTTGATCGACTGTGTCGCCATCAATGCGATACCTATATACAACAACGTCAATCTACACACATGAGCAAGATCATCTACACGATCACGGATGAAGCACCATACCTAGCTACTCACTCCTTCTTACCCATCGTCCAGGCCTTTACAGGGACTGCTGGCATAGAGCTTGAAACAAAAGATATATCACTAGCCCACAGGATATTAGCTGTATTTCCTGACTACCTGACAGAGGAGCAGCGTGTGAGCGACGACCTTGCTTATCTCGGCGAACTAGCCAAGCAACCCGAGGCCAACATTATCAAACTGCCCAATATCAGCGCCTCTGTGCCACAGCTCAAGGCTGCCATCGCAGAACTGCAAGAGGACGGCTATGCTGTACCTGACTACCCCACCAGCCCAAGCACGGACAAGGATCTAGATATAGCCGCTCGTTATGCCAAGATCAAGGGTAGTGCCGTCAACCCAGTCCTCAGAGAGGGTAATAGTGATCGTCGGGCCCCTAAGCCAGTCAAGGCCTATGCTCGCAAAAATCCCCACAGCATGGGACCATGGTCATCTGACTCTCAGTCGCACGTAGCTACAATGACGGATGGTGACTTTTGCAATAATGAAAAATCTGTCACCTTAGCCGCTGCCACTACCGTAGATATCGTACACGTAAGTGCTGATGGCCAGCGTACGACTCTCAAGGCAGGCCTCAGCCTCCAGGCTGGCGAGATCATAGACGCCTCCGTGATGGAGGTGGCCAAGCTCAATACCTTTCTAGCAAAGGAGGTGGCAGACGCTAAAGAGCGAGGCTTACTATTTAGCCTTCATATGAAAGCCACCATGATGAAGGTCAGCGACCCGATCATATTTGGCCATGCGGTCAAGACCTACTTTGCCCCACTTTTTAAAAAATATAACGACACCTTCGAAAAAATAGGCGTCAACGTCCGCAATGGATTCGGAGACCTACTGTCCAAGATAGAAGGCCTAGACGATAGCGAGCGGACGGAGATAGAGGCAGCGATTGCCGAGATCTATGCAGCAGGTCCAGACCTAGCGATGGTCAATAGCGACCGTGGCATCACCAACCTACACGTGCCGAGTGACGTTATCATAGACGCTAGTATGCCAGCCATGATCCGCAATAGCGGGCAGATGTGGGACCCCAACGGCAAGAGTAGAGATACCAAGGCCGTGATACCCGATAGCAGCTATAGCGGCATCTACCAAGCGACCATAGACTTCTGTAAGGAGCATGGCGCATTTGACCCTACGACGATGGGTAGTGTGCCTAATGTAGGTCTCATGGCGCAGAAAGCAGAAGAGTATGGCTCACACGATAAGACATTTGAAATAAGTGCTAATGGTACCGTAGAGGTCGTCGATGCCAATAACAATGTACTGATCAGCCACCCCGTACACAGCGGCGATATATGGCGGATGTGCCAGACCAAAGATGCGCCTGTACAGGACTGGGTAAAGCTAGCCGTCACTCGTGCAAGAGCCACTGGTGTACCAGCTATATTCTGGCTAGATGCAGATAGAGCCCACGACCGCGAACTCATCAAAAAGGTCAACACCTACCTGCCCAACCACGATACAGATGGCCTAGACATACAGATCATGAGCCCGGTGGCAGCGACGTTATTTTCGCTACAGCGGATCAAAGAAGGTAAGGATACGATCTCCGTCACCGGTAATGTGCTGCGTGATTATAATACGGATCTCTTCCCCATACTGGAAGTAGGTACTAGTGCCAAGATGCTATCTATAGTACCACTGATGAATGGCGGTGGACTCTTCGAAACAGGTGCTGGAGGATCTGCCCCTAAGCACATACAACAGCTGCTCGCAGAAAACCACCTGCGCTGGGATAGCCTCGGCGAATTTCTCGCCCTAGCGGTATCTCTAGAGCACCTCGCTGAGCAATATGATAATCCGCAAGCCAAAGTACTAGCCGATGCCCTCAACCTAGCGACCACCAAGTACCTAGACATGGACAAGGGGCCGAGTCGTAAGGTCAACGAACATGACAATCGAGGTAGCCACTACTACCTAGCGATGTACTGGGCACAAGCCTTAGCAGACCAGCAGGACGACAAGGCACTAGCTGATCACTTCGTACCTATCGCAGCAGATCTCGCAAAGCACGAGGCACAGATCAACAGCGAACTGATAGCCGTACAAGGCCAGGCGGTCAATATCGATGGCTACTACTCGACAGATCGAGCTAAAACCTACGAGGTCATGCGACCAAGTGCGACCCTTAATCAGATTATAGAAGGCATAAGTGCCTAGATATATACAAGAATCCGTTAAAACCGACGCATACCGTGCACTGGTGCCTACTTATGATAGTTATACAGGCACTATCGAGGATGATCTATGGCAGAAGTAGCAGACAGTAATACGAGCAAGAAGCCCAAGCGCAAGCGTAAGGTCCTCCTCGCCATCCTGCTACTACTACTCCTTATCGTATTGCTGCTACAAGTAGGCGTCGTACAGCAGTGGGCCACTGATCGTATCACCAGTACGATCAGCAGCCGTACAGAGAGTACACTGACGGTAGATAAGTCGAGGCTGAGCCTGCGCCGTGGCCTCGTCCTAGATGGTGTGGAGTGGCTGGGAGCAGATGGCGACACCTTGCTCGTAGCAGAGCACCTAGACATCAAGCTAGCCAATAGCCTAGCCAGCCTCCGTGACAAGCGCTTAAGCATAGACGGTATAGATCTCCGCAATGCGACACTACGCCTGCATACGGCACGAGGTAGCACGACATCATCACTAGCCGCTACCCTCGCTAGGCTAGGAGGCTCATCCAATAGTGAGAAAGCAGAAGGCGAGCCCCTAGACTTAATGCTCAAGAGCCTATCTCTGCATGACGTCAAGGTGCTTACCTCAGATGATAGGAATGGTGACCGACGAGTCATATCGATAGGGAGCGGTGACATCGCCATAGATAGTATCAACCTCGCCGAAAACTACTTTATCATCTCCTCGATCGACCTAGAAGATCCCATCATACAGATCACCAAGGGAGCAGAGACCTACGAAATAGACACCAATGTAGAGGTCATAGAGACCGTAAGCCAGACGGATACCAGTGCAGCTCCACTACAACTGATCGTGCAGGCTATCGATATCAAGGGTGGCCGCTTTACCTATGACGATATGCGCAAGGCCGTAAGCACTCGACCAGGTATCGACTACAGCCACCTAGACTTTTCGCAGCTAGAAGTCGATATGAGTGACATCGACTATCATGCGGATAATGGCATCAAACTAAACATCGACGATCTGAGCTTTACAGATGCAGCGGGTTTCAGAGTACAGAAACTCTCCTGCGAAAACGTAGAAGTGAATGACCGCACGATCAGTCTACCCAACTTTAAGCTAGATACAGATCGATCAAGCATACAGCGCAGCCTGGCCTTTAAGTATAGGTCTCTAGATGCTTTCAAGCAGTTTTCTGATAAGGTATTAATCGACAGTGACCTCAAAGGAAGCACAGTGGCATTTGCTGACCTACTACACTTCATTCCCAGCTTAAACAATAGTCCATTCTTTATCCACAACAAGGATCAGGTCGCTAAGATATCGGGTCGCTACCAGGGTCGTATCAATAATATACGCGGACAAGATGTCTTTATCAGTCTCGGCGATGACCTAATATTTGCGGGTGATATCAATACCAGAAACATCACCGACCAAGAGACGGCGCTGATCAACCTAGGCGTCAAGTCCCTCAGTACCAATATATCTTACCTCCACGAGCTAGTGCCTAGCTTCGCCCCCCCTGATAATTTCTATTCGCTAGGTCAGGTCAATTTCCAAGGCCGATTTGATGGCTACTATCGGGACTTCGTAGCCTACGGACAGATGACCTCAGATATCGGTAATGCCAATCTGGATATGCGCCTAGACGTCAAAGATGGTGTCGAAAATGCTAACTACTCGGGCGAGATAGCTCTGGTAGAATTTGACCTAGGTGCCTGGAGTAAGGATGCCGACCTAGGCCTCATCACCGCACGGTCTAGCGTAGAGAATGGTCAGGGCCTGACGATTGCCTACGTGAAGTCTGACCTGCAGGCAGTGGTCGAGTCATTCACCTATCGAGGCTACCTCTACGAGAACTTTGAGATGGATGGCTTCCTAGCCGAAAACACTTTTAAAGGTCTATTCTCCATCAACCAAGAAGATGTGGCCTTTGAGTTTGATGGCACCGCCCAACTGGTAGATGGCGTCGCCCAGCTGGACTTTACAGCTGACATAGAGGAGCTCGACCTCAATGCCCTCAACCTAAGTAAGGAGCAACTAGCCATCAGTGGTAACCTCGACATCAATACGGTAGGCAATGGTGTCAATACATTCACAGGAGACATACTCGCCAGTAACCTACAGATCGTAAGGGCTGACAGTCTGTACCAGATAGACACCATATCACTGATCGCCAATACTATCAGTGACGGCCGTAAGCTCAAGCTATATAGTGACATAGCTGATGGCGAAATATCAGGCAAGTTCAAAGTAGAGCAGATACCTGAGGTCATCAAGAAAATACTCAAGACCAACTATCCCTTCTACACACAGAAATGGCGCTACGACGCTAGTATCGTCAATGCCTACCAGGACGTCTCTTTCCGCCTACAGATCATTGACAGTAAAAACATCTTTGACCTCATAGGGATACCCGACTTTGCCGTTGAGCGATTTACGACTAAGGGGACAATCAGTAATGGTAGCAATGCCATAGAAGCCGATGCCATCGTAGGCAATCTCAAGATAGGCGACAACACATTCTATGGTACGCATATCAATGTAAGTAGCCTAGACGAAGCTGGAGATGTTACTATCTCTATAGACAGCAGTGAGGTGGCTGGCCTATTTCTCAATAGCCTATCGCTCGACACCAAGATGCAGGGCGACAACTTGACCTTCTCCGTAATGACCTCGCAGGTAGCGGACTCGCTAGAGACGGTCAATATCAGTGGCAGCCTCGACCCACACCCCAAAGGCTACCGGATCAACCTCAATGAAGATGAGCTAAAAATGCTCGGCAGGTACTGGCAGTTTTCAGATAACAATGAGATCGTCTTTGGTGACGACTACATTGACATCACCAACTTCAGCCTCATTGACGGAGAGCGAACGATCAGTGTCATCGATGTCAATGAGCGAGGCGTACAATTAGAGTTTGAGGCCTTTGATTTCTTACTAATCGACAAGCTGATCGACTACGACAAAATATCCTTCTCGGGTATCGGCGACCTGTACGTGACGGTCGACGACATCTTCGCGAAGAGCCTCAGCGGTATGCTTAATGCCTCTGTGCCTGACCTACACCTTAACGATGAGTCCTATGGCGGCCTAGAGGTCACCCTACTCAAGGGCGAGGAGACGGCCATCATGGCCAATGTATCACTGGCCAAAGACACCATGTCGATCCTAGTAGCTGGCGAGTACGACCTAGCAGCTAATCAGGTAGAGGCTCGTGGTAAGCTCCTGCACGTACCTATGTCGATCTTTGAGATGATCATCCCCAAGGGTATCAAAAATACGACGGGCACAGCCATAGCCAATGCTCACCTGCATGGCCCAGCGGACGACCTACTACTAGATGCGACGGTTAATATTCCCAAAGCGCAGACGACCATCGAGTACCTAGGCGCCACCTTTGACATATATGACCAGACGGTCCTCATCACGGAGTCCGTCATAGATGCTAGCAATGGTATACTCACCGATCCCCTAGGCAATGAGGCTGTACTCACGGGTGGCCTCAAGCACAAGCTATTTAAGGACTTTACCCTAGGCCTAGTCATTGAGTCCGACCGAGCCATGCTGCTCAATACCACGAGACAGGACAATAGCAACTACTACGGTGTGGGGATAGGGGCATTCAGGGCAGAGTTCGGTGGTGACTTTGACGCTACGGACCTCACGATTAATTGCGAGGCGCAGGAGGGCACGGAGCTCAACATACCCGTACAGAGTATAGCGTCAGGATATGACGAGAGCTTTATCAAGTTCGTCGACAGAGGCGTCCTACTCGGCAAGAAGACGACCGAAGAGGAGAAGGCCTTTGAGCTAAAAGGTATGGAGCTAGAGATGAATCTATCACTAGATCCTGCCTCTAAGGTCCGTATCATCTTTGACGAAAACCTCGGTGATGAGATCGTCGGCTACGGTCGAGGCGACTTGCAGATTGCCTCGCGCAGGGCCCAGGATCTGTACATATTCGGGGAGTATGAGATAGAGCAGGGCGAGTACCTATTTACAGCACTAGGCGTCGTCGCCAAGGCCTTTGACATAGACAAGGGTGGCCTCGTAAAGTGGACTGGCGACCCTGTCAATGCCACCCTTGACATCAATGGTACCTACATGGTCGACGCCTCGCTACAGACCTTTATCGCCGAGTACCTCTTCGATGCTACTACGAGGAGCCTGGCCAGTAACAAGACACCTGTGGCCCTTAAGATGGACCTGGGCGGTCGCCTTTACAAGCCTGTCGTCAACTTCGACCTAGCCTTCCCTGAGCTGACAGGAGAGCTCAAAGCTTACGCCGAAAACAAAGTTCGGACGCTAAGAGAAAACGAAATAGCCCTCAACAGCCAGGTCGTAGGCCTACTCGCCTTCCAGACCTTCCTGCCAGATAACAACCTCGTGAGTAATGATGTACTGGGCTCTAGTAACTTCCTGCAGACGGCCGGTGTGAGTACGCTGAGTGAATTCGTGTCTAGCCAGTTGAGTCGATTGTTTACCGGGCTATTCGAGGCGGCGCTTACGGATAATGGACTGATCGCTGGTGTAGACTTTGACATAGGCCTCATCAAAAACAGTAGCCTACTTCAGCAGAGTAGTGCCGGTCTAGCACCCGATGAGATACAGGTCAATTTCAAAAACAGATTTCGCTTTCTCAATGAGCGACTATCCTTTAATCTAGGCGGTAACTACATACCTCAGTCGCTAGCGGATAATGCGAGCTTCTTTGGGTTAGACTTTGCGCTGGAGTACTTCATCACCAATGACCGCAAACTCAAGCTGCGTATGTACGGTCGTAGCGATATCGATCAGCTGGTCGTAGATGGCCGACAGGAGCAGTACGGTTTTGGTCTAGGTTATCGTACAGAGTTCGGTACACTGGCAGACTTTCAGGAGGGCCTCAAGAAGAGTATAAAGGGTGTATTGGAGTAAGATGCGAGACGTTTGACGGTGAACGATGGACGTGAGACGT
>CAYMFD010000083.1:0-2414 GCA_964389475.1 uncultured Saprospiraceae bacterium | reverse complement strand
ACGTGAGACGGTGAACGATGGACGTGAGACGTGAGACGTTGGACGTTAGACGTGAGACGTTGAAAATCTTGCTGCGACTACCAATTAGAGGCTACCTTTATTGACAAAATAAGACCATGCTAAACCAATCAAAATCCATTGTATCTCTAGCACTACTCCTGCTTACTACTACCGCGGGTCTATCTCAAGAACTACTACTGCCTATCTCAGAGCATATGTTCGGCATCGATGGCTCTGCTCGCATCGTGGTCGTACATCTACCCACAGCGCAGCACAGTATCGATGTCACAGATCGAGACGTAGTGCTCCAGGCCGGGAGCACCCGGATAGACATTGGTGGTAGTCACCAGCGACTAAACTACACGGAGACCTACGATGGTCAGATCGACGGCGTCAACTATGCTGTCTACTTTACTAGACTGCCGATCTTAAACATCCTCCCTACGGAGGAGATCGTCGATGAGCCAAAGCGTCTAGCACGGCTGACCTATGGAGATAGTGAGCAGACCTACTCCTCGTGGTGTGGCATTGAGATAAGGGGTGGATTCTCTCAGACTTTTCCTAAGAAAACCTATGATCTAGAACTCTGGAAAGACGAAGATGGCGACGATACGGACAGTGAGCAGTTCGGCGACCTACGTAAGGATGACGACTGGATACTCGATGCCCTCTACAATGAGCCGCTCCGCATACGTAGTAACATCGCTCACAAGCTATGGCTGGACATACACCAGCCCTACTACCTAGCTGAGGAAGACGATGCCAAAGCCGGCGCGGACGTGATGTACGTAGAACTCTTCCTCGACGGCAGGTACAATGGACTCTACAATCTATCAGAACAAGTAGACCGCAAACAACTACAGGTCAAGGACTATAAAGACGGCATAAGAGGAGAGCTGTATAAGGCGGAGAGTCATGACAATACCAACTGGGATGGCGTGCGATCTTATGATAATAGCGAAGAGATATGGATGGGCTACGAGGTCAAGGTGCCAGACCCCGATGAGACCATCGACTGGTCCCTGCTATATGATGCCATAGACCTAGTCGCTAATGGTGACGACGAGGACTTCTTAACGGCTGTATCATCTACGGTGATCGTAGACAATGCGATGGATTACTTCATCTTTCTCAATGTGATGCGGGCCCTAGACAATACGGGCAAAAACATATTTATCGCCAAGTACAACACCGACGAACCCTACTTTATGGTACCCTGGGACCTAGATGCGGTAATGGGAACCGAGTGGACGGGTCAGAATGATGGCTGGACCGAGGGTATCTTGAGCAACAATCTATTTGACAGACTACTACAACTAGACCCAGACGACTATCGCGAGCAACTGCGACAGCGCTATGAGGGTCTACGTAGTGGCCTACTATCTGACGCAGTGATGGCCAGTCTAGCCAGCGAACGATTTGACCAACTTACCAGCGAAAAGGTCTACGAACGAGAGAGCTTGGTACATGGCAACTATGCCTTTTCTAATAATGATCTCACTTATATGGTCGACTGGCTAGACCGGCGACTTCAATACCTAGATGAATACTTCGATACACTTACCTCAACGGATGACACCCTTACCGCAGATCTCAATATATGGCCTAACCCGGCTGACGAAATCATTCGCCTGAGTGACCCCATAGTAGTAGGTAAGCGCTATCACATCTACACCATCGATGGTAAGGCTGTGCTGACTGGCAAGGTGGGATTTGACTATAGCATAGCAGTGACTGACTTACAAAATGGTCTCTACGTCCTGCGGATCGATGGTCGTTCGGCTGCCTTTACCGTTGCGAGGTGACAGTTATAATTCGTTTATATTTTTCTGATACAGCGCTACTCCTTTAATTCTTTGTGACATTACTTTAAGTTTAAACTTAGTGTGCTTTTTGGAGCTTGATTATTGTCGCAATGGCGCGACGGGCCAAGCTCGCCCACCCGCTGTCGCGGTTCTTTCCCTTATCAGCTCTGCTGATATTTCTCCTGAGAGAAAACCGGTCCGTCATATTGCTGAAAAAGCGCTGCATCGAGCAAAGTCGAGATGTAATCAAACCCGCCTACCCGGCAAGCCGGCTTGGCAGGCAGGAAAGCTAGTCGAAATAAGGAGATTTGGTCTTCAGCAAAGCCTCCGATCAACCCTAGACCTAAGCTCGTAGAAAATCCTTCTCCTTTGCTTAATTTCCTACCTGCCCATTTTTACTAACCTATCAGCATAAATTCTGACGGCTCTTACTTCTTCTGCTACAGTCTGCAAAGCCGCACTTTTCTTAGCTTCGGCTAGTATCTCTGTATTTCGACATTCTTCGTCTCTCACAAGAGATTGATTACTGTCAATAGCGCTATGGTAGCCATCTCATACCGATTACTATTTAAGATGACACTAATTGCATTAGCGTCTTTAAATATGTAT
>CAYMFD010000082.1:4961-17880 GCA_964389475.1 uncultured Saprospiraceae bacterium | reverse complement strand
TTGTGATGGATCTGCATCTGCCCGCATAGTACTTTCTGAGCTTACGAATCTGAAGAGGAGACTTGACCTCTGCTTCCATCTGTACACAATACCAATACCCTTTCTACATCTGGTCTAGCAATAGATCTGAGGTATGCCTCACCGAAAGCTAGCGCTTCGTGTGGTGCCGTGCCGCCTGCAAATGCTCGATTGCTATCAAGGTAGGCCTCGATATCGGCCAATTCTCCAGTCATTGGGATCCTGACAGCTTGTTCACTGCGAAATGACCACTCTACTATGGCGGCACGAGATTGATCAGAGGCTGTACCTATGTTAGATAGTCGCAGAAAATCAGTGAAGAATTGCTTGGAGCCACTGTATTCATTAGCGCTTACAGAGCCAGAGACGTCATTGAGTATGACGATGTCCATGGGCACATCACACGTTATCACAGGCACCTCATCGTCTAAGCGTGTAACCGCCATTGCTATCGATGCACCTGCACTATCCTCGACACTTATGAGGTACTCGCCGTACCGTAAAAAAGGTATTTGGTAGACGTCATCTTGCACTTGAGACACACTGCCACTAGCGACTCCCGACCATGTGTATGCATATGGCGGTTGACCACCGGCTATAGACACCGTTATACTTCCCGTAGGCAGACCATTCGCACTATTGACTGTAGTGAGACCAGCAATCTCCAATACTTGTCCATCTGCCGCAGACAACACAATACCGTTCTGGATCGCATTATCTTGACGCGGGTTGCTCAGGGTTATATTATAAGGTGCCGACGCCGAGCATACTTATCGAGAAGTTATCTGACTGACTGCTACCACTACCTGTCATACCGTCTTCGTCTCTGAGCCATGAGTAGCGCAGAGGACCAGTATCAAATACCGTAGCAAACACCTGAATCTCGCCATTATCGACATCTACGCATGGAGGGACTACTACGCTTACGAAATCTAACTCCCATGGCGTTTCTACAATCTCTCTATTGGAGTTACAGCCTATGCGATTGGCATTGACTCTAACAAACGATGGTCCCAGGCCCACTGCTAGCAGATCTTGAATCCCACAGCAATCAGATAAGTTCTGGTTATTGCTAATGCTCAGTCGCTGTCCGGCGAAAACTAGGTTTGACAGGCCATCTATATTTCTCAGCCTGTCATTATCTGTTATCACAATGACTCTGCCCTCACAATGGCAGATAGACCATCTACATCACGGAGGGACGGGTTTTCTGCGATCCGCAGATCAGTCACGTCACTCAGCTTAACCAGTCCATCTACATCCGTTAACTGACTATTGCCGATGATACTCAGACTAATACCACCACGTACGAGTTCAGACAGACCATCAATATTTTGAAGTCCAGCATTGTACTGGATACTTAAAAAAACTACTCACTCTCCTTAGACTCCGCATGCTGACTGACGCTAGTAAAGGATTACGAACGATACTAATACTACCGGCGTGAGTGATGCCAGATAGACCGTCGATACTTAGCAGAGAGGCGTTATCACTGATCGTAATACTAAACCCTGCTGAGTCGAGGTTGCTAAATCCATCAACATTAAGCAGCGACGGATTACTAACGATAGACATATTAGACAGGATCTGCTCCAGGCCAGCGAAGCCATCACAGTCCCCCAATAGAGGATTATCTTCAATCTCGAAGTAGCTTTCGACGAGCCGCAGATTAGGCAGGCCGTCCACACTGACTAGTACTTCGTTATCAGCAATACGGACAGCACCCACACTGGTAAGCGCTGACAGCCCATTAAGACTGGTTAATGCCTCTGTAGACGAAATCTCCAGCAATGCACCGATACGAGTAAGACTCGACAAGCCTTCAAGATTAGTCAAGACAGCATTTCCCGAGAAAGCTAGATCACGTTCGATCTCTACCACATTGGACAAGCCAGCGATACTCCGTAAATTATCATTGTCGCGAATAGCTAGCGTACCTTTGAATACCGATTACTATTTAAGATGACACTAATTGAGTTAGCGTCTCTAAATATGTATCGGGATTATACCAAGCTAGAGTGCGAAAAGTTAAGTCAGAAATGGTATAACTGTAGATGTTAAAGTGTCGCACTGCGGGTAGAACCGCAGCAGCGGCACACTTACAGCCTCCTGTATGTACACAATCGTCGCCCTGAGATCCGACATGTCAAGCCCAGTCCGCCTAGCTGAAAGCTAATGTCTTAAACCTGAAATATTTGTCGTTCTGCGGGTAGAACCGCAGCAGCGCTAACATAGAGTTGACGCTTTAGGTACCTACAGGCAACATCTAGATCAACGTGAAAAATATAGACAACCCCCCTTACCGTGACTCCGACGGTACAAAGAGTTCGCCCATCAATCGTGCTTTTTCGCCTGTATCATCCTCTAGTACCCTAGCCACTTTAAGACGCTGCATATTACTCCCACAAGAGATACATGTCACGAGTATGACCTCTGCATAATCGACTGTGATCGTATTACCATGCTTCCGCTCGCGATGTAGATTGAGACTCTTGTATGGGTCACCATCTTCGATTACTTTTTGACAAAAATCGCATTGTAAGGTCATAGTGCTAGGCTTTTATGATGAGGAAGTCAAACTATGGATTAGATCTGCTTAACGAAGTCAATCATTGCTTATATATCTTACGTCATGATTAGACTGCCACTTAGACATAAGTTACTATTCCCTTATCTCCTTGCGTAGAGTCAGGTCATAAAGAGAACAAGAATTGCTACAAAAACCTAGCTCACTACCTGGTCCAGTTCTGTCGCCAGACTAAACTTCACACCATTATCCAATGCCTCGAAGTGCTTTCTACCGCACTTGATTTTAGCCTTTTCGGCTCCTTTAAGCTGGCTATCTAGGAGCGACCCTTTGGTCTCGCATACGAAGTAAAGTTTCTCCTCATTGTGCTCTTGCCATACGATGGCCCAGTCCGGGTTGTACGATCCTAACGGCGTATGGACCTTAAACCATCCAGGCAGCTTGGTGTACAACTTGACGTTTTCGCTTGCCTCCATATCCTTGACTAGCTGTGACTCTACATTACTGTCATAGAGTACATGCATATGCGGTGACTTGCTACTCTCTATCATATTGCTGTGTAAAAATCCCTGTAGCTCCTTCTCTTCAAATAGCTCTTGCTGGTAGTAGGAGTGGTCACCAATCTTTTCATATTTGATACCATCCACAATGAAGGTGCTCATCACATCTTTGATAATGTCAGCTACGGCAGCAATAAATCGCTGCGGATTAAGACGGATCATATCCAACCGATCACTCTCTCGGATGATGTCGATGATGGTCGATCTAGTGAGATTGACTTCATTCTGCAAGTAGCCTACGACATCTGGTATCCGTGCCACCATCCGCTTCGATTTGGTCTCTTCTGTGCTTTCGCTGGCTAATGAGACACCACTCTCCGTGATACCGAGTCTCCCCTTATTGTAGATCAGCTTTCCCTGCACTACGTACACCTCTTCTTGGATTTTTTCGATGCATCGTCGCTTGAGTTTTTCTACATCGTAGTCCACCGCGAACCTAGTTTTGTACTTTACTCGATTCCACAGATCCTCAAATTCTGGGCTGAGGAAGACTTCCTTGCGTATGTTCACGGTCGTTCTGTCCGCTTTGTTCTTGATCTCTAGGGAGCCAGCTTTTCGCTTGAGCAGCTCGTAGATTTGTCCTTTGATATTTCCATTTGCAGCATACAGATCGGGCAAGGATACTTTTTCTTCTCTTAGTGCTGTGCGGAGCTCATCTTTCACTTTGCCATTGGCTGCGATATAGTCTTGTGACTTGAGGTGAGTCCATATAGCGATGGATTCGTCCTTGGTGAGATTGATGAGTTCGCCTGCTTCGTCTTCATAATTGATGATGGCAAAGTCCGTCTTGTCGATCACTCCAAATTTGCTATTGGTCGATTCCTCTAGCTCCTGCTGCAGGCCACTGGCAAATGCCTCGTACGTCTCACTAGCCATCACTGTCAGTAGATTGATGTCGTGCCCATAGATTCGCTCGCCTTCTTGATCTACTGCCAGCCTCAGTCCTCGGCCTATTTCTTGTCTTCTTCTGATCTCGCTACCACCAGCTTCTTTGAGTGTGCATATCTGAAATACATTGGGATTGTCCCAGCCTTCTTTGAGGGCAGAGTGCGAAAATATAAATCGCAGCGGACTCTCAAAACTGAGCAACTTCTCTTTGTCTTTCATGATGAGATTGTAGGTGTCGCTATCCTTTTTGATCTTACCTGAGGTGTCGACATACATCTCGTACTTGCTCTTCTTATTGCTTGCTTTTGATTTTTTGTCTATCGAAAAATATCCATTGTGTACTTGACTCACATGATTGTGTATGTCTCTTATATCATCCTCAGAGAATAAATCTCTGAACTTCGGTGACATAATCAGTTGCTGATACTCTTCTTCAAATATGGTGGCATATTCGCCGTTGCTCGGGTTGCCCTCTTCGTCATACACTCTATAGTTCTTTACACTATCTATGAAGAATAGGCTGAGTACTTTGAGCCCTTGTTTATTGAGTCTTCGCTCTTTTTCGAGGTGCTCTTCTATCGTTTTTCTGATCTGAAATCTTCTGATGTCCTCTATCGGGAAGCCACTGATCGACTTATCGTATGTGACTACCCTGCCATTTTGAAAGATGACTTTCTCCTCGCCCTTGGCTCCGATGATCTCTTTGATGTACCAGTTATTATGGTAGACTTGATTTCTGGTAAGCTCCTCTAGATCGTGATTTCGCTTGCATTTTACTGTTTTTGTGGTGATCTTATTATTCTTGATGACGTGTAGCTCTAGCTGAGCTTCTACCTTAGTCTTGGTAGCCGTGGTCTTTATGAGTTTGATGTACGGCTCATTGTAAAAGCCCTGAGGCACTACAGAGGCTACCTCTATTTGCTTGACGAGCTTACGATTGTAGGCGGCTACGGCATCTAGTCGATACACGAGATTGACCAGTCGACGGTGGGTGGCGGAGTAGTTAAATATAGCCAGCGGATTGAGCTTATCTATGGCTGCTCTTCCCTTCTCGGTATTGGCTACACTCTGTGGCTCATCGATGATCACAATGGGCTGTGTCTGTCGGATCAGCTCTATGGGTGCCACCTCGGTATAGTCGGAGGCTTGATTGATCAGTCTATCTTCTGTATTGAACGCTTGGATATTCATCACCATGATCTGCATGTGCTGATTGGTGGCAAATCGCTTGGCTTGCCCCTTATCCTTACTGTCATACACGTAGTAGTCGTAAGGGACATTATTGTAGAGGGACTGCAGGTGCTCCTTGGTGATCTCTAGTGACTTGAGCACTCCCTCTCTGATGGGTATGCTGGGTACTACGATGATAAATTTCTTAAAGTCATGCTTCTCATGCAGCTCCATCATGGTACGCAGGTACACGTAGGTCTTACCAGTACCCGTCTCCATCTCTATGCAGAATTCTCGAGACTTGACCTCTTTCTCCTCAGAGAGCATGAGGTGGTGCCGTCGCTGTATGGCTCTCACATTCTCTAGCATGTCGGCCTCTACTACCCTGAGCTGATTGCCATAGCCTGTCTCTGCATACCCTCGCCTTGCAGCTTGATCTACCGTGCCTACCTTATTCATCACGGTGAATGGCGATTGATATACCTCCTGCCCACTAAAGATATCTACGATGGCAGAGATTGCTTCTTGCTGGTAATCGAGGTTGGCGTTAAATTTTAGTTTCATAGTGGTGTTTACCTTGAGCTTAAAAATCGCTGTGGCCGAGAGGCTGTCTTTTCTTTTTAAAAAGTGATTTGATTACATGGTTGGATATGACTAAGATGCCCATCTATGGACCATACTCCATAACTCACTGTAGTAAACTGCTTACAATTGCTCCGCCACTCTTCCTCTATCAGTATATCTCCCAGACCTACTCCCGCAACTGACTCTTCTACTAAGCGACTCACAGTATCTTTGATAATGTCAAGAGACGGAGGCTCTAGAAGTTTGAAAGGAGCGGTACCATCAAAAGTCTTCTCTAGTAAGACGGTATAGTCCTGAGCCTTAACTCTTCGGCGATTGCCATCTGAGAGGCTTCCGATAGTATTTCCAGTCTCTATCATTGTCGTCATAGGTATCACAAACAGATCGCCAGCCTTTATTCTTACTTCAAAATCCTGTATTACCTCATCTCTACGTTGGTTGGAACCATCTACATCCAAAATATTCAATAGGACTGAGGTGTCCACAAACCATGTTACTCGCCCCATACCCCTATTTGATTGATTCTAGATACTCAAGGGCCTTTTCACGTCTGTCTGCACTCGTCTCTTTCGACTTAGCATACTGATCTATGAGGCCTCTAGACAATAGCCCACCCAAACTGTCTCGAAGAACCAACTCAGAAAACAAGTCCATGTCACTTAGCCTGGTTAGTTTACTTGAACCAGTGTCAGGATCTCTATAGCAGAATACAGCATTAGGTATGGCCGTAGGAGGTAGGGCATCTAACATAGCAGGGTTATGACTACTCAGCAATAGCGTAAGCTTCCTCTGCTCTGCAATGTTATTGAATAGTCCCAATAAGTGCTCTGCACGGCTAGGATGTATACCGTTGTCAAACTCTTCTATGATTACGATACTACCCTCTACAGCACTAAGAAGCGTAGCCGCATAAGCAAGTACTCGTAAAGTACCATCAGACAAGAGGCTGGCATCAAACTGTTGGCTAGTGTCTCCGTACTTTTCGGTTAGCACTAGTAATACGTCATTTCTAGAACCTTTGTCAAATTGAATATCTATGATTCTCTGCTCAGGGAGACTGGCAATGATATCCATCAGTAGTTTACGATTCTGTGCTTTTGCTGGTGAGGTATTTTGAACTTCCGTCGAATCAAGGAATACTCCTGTTGAAGTGTCCAAAAGGTGATACAACACACTCGACAGTGTCCTGCCATCACCAGTCATAGTCCGCTCGTCAATATGACTTGCTTGTCTCATCATCGTAGGGTTCGGGTCTAGAAACAGCACGTTGCTGAGATGAGCCTCTACGCTTTTGCAGGCCTCTGGAATGCTTGCGATTGCTTTCTTGTGAGTTTGCTTAAATGCTGTGGGACTGATCAGCTGGCTAAAAACAGTCTGCTGGTCAATGCCTGACAGGTAAGGATTTCTGCCACGTCCATAAGTATTGTAGGTTATACTTATGTTTTGTTGCCCTTTGTCACTTTTGTTAGTGATCTCATATAGAGGTTTTGCCTCTCCAGCCTTGCTTAGGCTCTCTGTGATGATGTGCAACTCTCCACCTCGCAGTTCGAGTTCGATATTGAAAGACAAAGGGTCAATCCCGGCAATAGTAGCGGACATTCCAAATTGCTGCTTAGACCTTCTGAGTAGATCCTTCGTACTCCCTCTAAATATGCGATCCGTCGTATTAATGTGAGTCTTCAGTTGATAAAGCCTCGCTCCTCCTGCCATCCAAGTCAAAAAGCGAATAGCCTCCAAGGCATTACTCTTTCCAGAAGCATTAGCTCCGATAAGCATCGTAAGGGGGGATAGCTTGAGTGTTGCAGACTCAAAACTTTTATAGTTTTCTATTTTTATCTCACTGATCATGCCACTAACTTAAATATTTATACGGAGAATTAATAACGTTACACTCCAAACTCCTCTTGAGATATAAGGCCAGATAACTATTCTAGACGGTAGCTAGTCGAGGTTGGCGTTAAATTTTAGTTTCATGTTTGTTATTACCGTTTCTTGTCTCTCTCACAAACCAAAGCTAATGGAACCATTTTATATAGTATAGGCTTTATTATCACACATATTGCATACATTTGCAACGACAGCCTTCCCTAAGTGAACGCCGACTTCATGTCGTTGAAGGGTATCCTTCTTAGCTTAGATGAGGGCTTTTATATTTTATTCTTTTTTGTCAGTTCGTTTCCCCTCCTATAGTAGTTTTTAGAGCCACCGTATTTGTCCGCATCGTAAACATCAACTACCAATGACATCTGGTCTTTTATGTAGTTGTAATATCTAGTATCTCTTCTTTCAGATACTCTCTGAAGTACCCTGCAAAGATATTCTCTAATGCCCTTTCACTAGTTCCGAATGATAGTACAATAGATACAATCTTGACATTGCTACACTCCCTACTCTCATTATAGGCTACTCTCTGCCGTAGCCAGATGCCGAAGTCCAATTTTTATATCAATTTCTGAAAATAAGTGAGCTTTTCTGTTGCTCCATTCCGCTATTTTTCCTTGTATGGCCTGTACATCCTTGGTGCATTCTGTCTTTACTATATAGTCGATAGTAGCTAATAACTCCAACGAAAACTCAGAATAATACCCCCTCAAAAAGCCGATGGTACGCCTCGCAATAGCCTTTAAGTTTTCGTCCCCTTCTACTACTTCGATAACAGACTCATAGCCATCTGCCACTAGCAAAAGCGGATCAAAAGGCTTCTTAGACATATCGCTATATCCCTTGATGTAACTTCCATTCAAGGTATTAAGTACATATTTGACTTTGGCGGAGTATGGACCATAATATTGCGGAGTATATTTCAAATTAAATATTCTCCTCGCCCCAAACTCTTGCAAGAAATAACACACTTTTTCGCTAGAAAATTCTGATACATACTGACCATGACTAACCAGATCGTATAGCACATACAACATCAATGCCCTCGCATCCGTAAGTTTGACACGTTCCTTTTTCATTTTTTCAACCACCCTAGCATTGGGCTCATATATCTCTATATCGATGTTCAGATCCGCCAAAGCTGACACCAACATCTGCTTCACCCTAGGCCATTGCAGACCTCCATTGCCAGCTCCTAGGGGGGGTATAGCAATCGACTTAATTTCATAGAATTTTATGATCTTCTTGAGATCTTCAAGACCTTGCTCAATGTAGCTATACTCCGACGGATTTCTCCAGTGTTTCTTAGTAGGAAAATTAATAATAAGTCGCTCGCCCATATCGAGATTCTGGTCTCTGGTCACAAACATGCTTCCTATAGCAACAGCCCCTTCCTTGCAAGCTATTTTGTACGCTTTGTAATTAGAAGGAAATTCCTTCTTAAACTGTAAGGCAATACCTTTACCCATGATACCCACGGTATTGACTGTATTGATAAGTGCCTCGGCCTTACTCTCAAATATATTACCTACTATAAATTTAATCATCTTGGTCGTAAGTTATTAAAAATAATACAATGGCCTAACTGCAACAGTACGTGTCTCTATTCCCAGCTGACACAGGGCTTCTTTGGTTTGATCCGACTAACAGACATAGCCTCTTATCAAATCAACTGGAAGGTTACTCCCTACTAGAAACTCTGCCTGCTTTTTCCTTTTGACTTTGATATTATCTTCCCCACCCCAATACTCTTCTTTGATCGCATCAAAATCGAGCAAGTCTTCAATTGATGATACATAACTAGACTCATAGATACCAATTCCTTTGTCTACTGGATGGCCATCAGAAAAGTAAAATACTAGCCCTGCATTTGCTATGAGCTGAACAGATGTCACAATGTAGATAATGTCAGACGGATCAATGGGTGCTTTAACAAAATTACCACCTTTCTGCATTACATACAGCATAGGCATTCTAGATCCAAAATAGAACGGAATGTAATCGCCTAGGCATATTGTAGTGGTGTCCATAGCAAATAGATCACCATTATTAACATCTACCTTTAAGGTGGATCGAGTCGTAATCAGCGATCTATCTCCAATCTGTGCATAATCGGAATTAGCCGCAGAAGAGTCTCTATGCGTAATACCATGCTCCAGTATATGGGGCACATTATCTATGTGCACCATTCGCAATAATGTGATATGTCGATCCCCCTCACCCATACCTACAGACTCTTGACATCACTCACTCCGGCACTCTGCAGCAGCTGGTGTACATTGGTCTTCTCCACATCGCTGGTGAAGCCACTATCGCGAAATACTACCTTGGGCTCGGTGTCTAGCACATCGAGCTCGGTAGCCCAGTCTATGATGGCCTGTGCGGTAGCTCTGGTGATGCCTGTGCTGAGGCATACGAAGAGTGCACCACCACCCACACTGTGTATCAGCTGCTCGCCTGCTGCCCGCTCCTGTATGGGTAGCGTGAGGTCTAGGCCATACTTGAGGAGTATCTCGTAGAGGATATCTGCCTCGGTGCGGCCCTCTTTGATATTCTCCTGGCTCAGGAGGTTAGTCTCTAGCTGTGCAGGGTCTGGGTCCCATGGCTTTATGTTGGTGCTGTCTAGCTTGAGTACTTTCATGCCTAAGTCTTGGCCCTGTAGGGCAGCGATGTCAGCCTGCAGCTGTGCTATGGCAGCTGTGGTCTCCTCTGTGGGTAGCTCGCCTTGTAGCTTGGTGATCTCGGCTTGCTTGTCAGCTACCTTTTGGTCGATCTCGCCTCTGAGCTGGGTGACGACTCGGCGTATCCGCTCCTTGCCTATCTCTGCTATGGTGTGGTAGCCTGCCTTGTGGGCTTCTGACTTAGCGTCGGTGGGCTCTGGGAGCTGCACTTGTATGTATTTGATGTTTTTACCCTCGTCCACATTGTGCTGTAGTACGGCATGTGCAGAGGAGGCGGAGCCGGAGAAGAAGTCGAGGATGATAGAGCTGCTCTCACAGTAAAGCTCAACAATTCGATTAAGCAAGCCAATCGGTTTAGGGTAATCGAAAAAATCAGCACCATCGAACACCTTCTTAAGGTCTTGTGCAGCTGACTGAGAATGACCAACCTCAGAATATTTCCATATTGTAAATGGTGTCACAGTATTCTTAACTTCTGATAGGAATCTTTTGATTCTTGGCACGTTATTGCCATCAACTCCAAACCAAATTCTATTATCTTTTACAAATTCTTCAAACCTATCTTTGGTCAAAAGCCAACACCTTCCGCTTGGAGGTGAAACGACTCTACCTCCGGGAGCTACGACTTCATACACCTTATCACGTATAATTGGCCCAACAGAAAAATTGTCTGATTGCCATAGACCTCTTGGATCATTATCAGGATTTTTATAGCGATCATTGGCTTCTGCTGATCTTTGCAATCCATTACAAACAAGAGAGTCTTTTGATTTGGCAACTGCTACAAGAAAATCATGATTTTCTGAAAAGTGCTTTTTTAGATTTATCGGTGCAAAAGCTCTTTCCCAAATCACATTCGCCACAAAATTCTCCTCCCCGAAAATCTCATTACAGATCTTCTTGAGGTTGTCCACTTCATTGTCATCTATGGAGATGAATATCACCCCATCGTCTCGGAGCAGGTTGCGAGCCAACTGCAGTCGGGGGTACATCATATTGAGCCAGTTGGAGTGGTAGCGGCTGCCGCCCTCGGCATTGGTCTCTGCGGCGGAGCTGAGGAGGTTGCCGTCCTCGTCTGTGCGGTTGTACTTCTCCTTGTAGTTGGCTAGGTTGTCTCGGTAGTTGTCCTTGTACACGAAGTCTTTGCCTGTATTGTACGGTGGGTCT
The DNA here is from genome assembly GCA_964389475.1 of uncultured Saprospiraceae bacterium. Classification (GTDB taxonomy): domain Bacteria; phylum Bacteroidota; class Bacteroidia; order Chitinophagales; family Saprospiraceae; genus CAYMFD01. The sequence goes on along the minus strand of CAYMFD010000082.1, from coordinate 6,403 downwards.
ATGTATATCATCTTCACCTTGCTGGCGTAGCTCTTCTGTAGGAGCTTGAGCACCTCTAGGTTGTCGCCCTCTATGTATAGGTGCTGCGTAGTGTCCCAGTCTAGGCTCTCCTCGGGTGCTGGTCGCAGGGTGCCAGTGCTGGGCTTGAGGGCTTCGGCTCGTGCCTGTGCCTTACCCGGCCAGGTAAATCGGTAGTACTCAGGGTCGGTCTCTACGGCATCGCCCATGAGCTGCCGCAGTGCCTCGAAGTCTATCTTACCCTCTGTGACTATAGAGGGAAATAGGGCTGTGAGCTGGTCTATATTCTGCTGTACGATGTCGAGGCTTTCGCCATTTTCTATTTTATCCATGGTGGTGGTGTGTCTGGTTTTGACTAGTGAAAGTTCTAACTCCATTTATCATTGCACTTCTTATACACGTCATCTATATGACGTCTGTTTTGATCATGCCTTCTCTACAGTTACTTGTCTGTTTATATATTCTACTTCTCTTTGCCCTACTTTATCGACTCCCATCGGTCTCGCACGTAGCGACTTTCTAGCCTGTTACTATTCTTTGCACGGTTTTCTTATCGTAGGTACAGGCATCATACATACCACACAGATCGCACTTGGGCTGTGACTCTAGACAGATACCATTTGTCAGGCCATATTGTGCATTTTTTCCGCTTTGTCCATATTTCACAAAGATAATATCTATATATCTAATTGATTTTCCAGTCGCCTTAGCAAAAGCTCTACCAACCAGCGAAGCCTTGAGTAGTTGTTTTCTACTCTCTAGCAGCCCCAGTCTCTCAAATATTCTGACCACTACCCTGTCTGGTTTGAGCACATTGTACCCAAAATCTGTCAATAAGTGATACACCGTGATCGGTCCTATGTACTTGAATGTATACTGCAGCGTCTCCTTGAGCAATAGGAGGTTTTCTAGATTGCTACAATCGCCAAAACTTTTGAGATAATTAACAAACGATCCATACTTAGCGATAATATCTTGCAGTATGATAGCATTGTCTCGGAGAGCAAATATCTTTTTCTTGTGATTGATGATGTCGGCCTCTATGTAGATCGTATGGAGATCAGCATCACTGTAGCCAGCCACTGTTGAGATAGTAGGCAATACCTCAGCAATCTTACTGCGGTATCGATCTACCGTGGCTGCTTTAAATCCTGAGGCAAACAGTACCGTCCTAAATATATCAAATACACGATCATCGTCAAGGTGGGCCTGATCCGTAATGACGAACTGGCTGTAGTGCTGGTCAAACTCTTGCTCGGTCATATCCGTCACACTTCGCAGTGAGGTCTCACATTGGCTGAATATAGTCTGATAATCGAACGCTAGATTTTTCATCGATACTGGATTGAAAGCCTGATCTCCCTCAGCTCCATCTGCAGTGCTACTTTGTCTTGTACCGTCTTGGCTTTTCGGATTTTTTCTTT
>CAYMFD010000082.1:0-4861 GCA_964389475.1 uncultured Saprospiraceae bacterium | reverse complement strand
GCCTGATGGATGGACTGTGAGCTGGTGCTGATCTGGTACCGCTGCTCATCATGTACTATCACGATGCTGTGGTACGGTATGTACTTATGTACTAGGTGTAGCATCTTGGAGGCATAGGTGGCATAGTGATCTGCTCTGATCTGTATGACGAATACTTGCACCTCACTGTAGGCTACCTGCTCGGTCACATACTCCGGTATGCTGGTATTGGCAGGCTTGATAGATGCCAGCCACGTCATCCGTAGTGGTAGGTACGGCACCTTGAGCACCTTGGTATCCGCTGCCGCTAGCTTGAAGTTTCGCTCGTAGAAGTTCTTGGGCATAGGGCTATGCTCTACACAGAGCGGCGGCAGGGCGAGTATGTGGGCGAAGTAGTCGATCATCGTACCACTATATAATTGATCAGGTGGTAGTCGTCTTGGGTATGGGCGGCTACGGCCTTGGTAGTACCGTGCGGCTGTGCCAGAGAGTCGAGAGCCGACCGCTCGGTGGTGCCACGTATGCTATCTAGGGCTACCTGCCATAGCGACTGATACTGCTGTAGCTGACGACCTTGGCGTACTGCTGTGGCGTAGTCTTGCATGAGTGCTTTATCATCATCTACCCGCTGTAGGCATAGGGTGCGGAGGGCATCGAGTATCCGCTTGGGCTCTCTGGCATGGTAGAGCACCTCGCCCGTCATGGTGACGTATACGAGGTAGTATGGATAGAGGGGATTGACCTCGGCATACTCGGCCAGCTGTCGGCTGTCTTGTATGCAGTATATGACACCCGGCCGCAGCTCGCTCATATGGCTGCGTACCACGGCATGGTGGCCACGTACCAGGTCATCCAGCTGCTCTAGCTCGGCAGGCGTGAGGTGATCCAGATCCACCTTGAAGTCATTGAATGTCAGGTCTGTGATACTGATACCTCCTTGCAGATCTTCGAGGTCTATGACCCGTTCTTTGAGCTGTATGAGCTGCTTGGTACGGTAGTCGAGCTCGCCATGCATCACGTCAGTCTCTATGATATTTTCGTCTCCCGTAGCACTGATATCGAGTATCTCCATCCTGCCTTTGACACGGTCTATGAGATTGATGTAGGCATTGAGTGCCATATTGGGCCAGAAGTTGACGAGCTGTATCTGCGTATTGGTCGATCCTATACGGTCTATCCTACCGAATCGCTGTACGATCCGCACGGGATTCCAGTGTATGTCATAATTGATAAGGAAGTCGCAGTCTTGGAGGTTTTGCCCCTCGGAGATGCAGTCTGTACCTATGAGCAGGTCTACCTCAGCCCCTACTTCATTAGAGAACTGGTCTCTCTTCTTGGACCGCGGCGAGAAGTTGGAGATGATATCGTTAAACTTGTTGTTGCTGTTAGCGAGGTTGGTCTTGTTTTGTGATTGGCCACCAGACACTACTCCGCTGTATATCTGGTACTCAGTATGTAGCCACTCGGCCAGCTGATCATAGAGGTAGGTAGCCGTATCGGCAAATGCCGTGAAAAGCAATATCTTTCTATTGCCAACATTGATCGGGTTGGTTACCTTTTCCTGGATGACTTCTTTTAGTTTGATGAGTTTGGCATCTCGCTCTGGTGATATCTGCTTGGCTGCATCGAGTATAAATTCGATGTCGTTTCTATCCCTAATTAGTTCGTCTTTGTACCGCAGTAGGTCTAGGTCCTGTATCAGTATCTGTACCTTATTGCCTATGAGGAGCTCTGGGTCGTAGTCGTCATCTTCTATATCGAGTATGGATATATCGGCGACCATGGTATCGGCATTTCGCTGAAAGTGGTTGACTCTATTGATATTCTCATTAATGGCATCGAGAAACCTTCCCATCGTAATGGTGAATGAGGCTATGGAGCTCTCCAGTCGCTTGAGGAAGTTGACCCTCATGAGGCTGACGAGTGATTCTTCTCTCGACTCTTGTCGAAATATAGATCCATTCTTGACCGTGTAGTCGTACTTCTGCTCGTATTCTTCTTTCTTATCGGCTCTGATATATTTGGTCGGATTGTAGACCGCCATATTGAGCTTGAGCAATTGATTATTGATCACACTGATATGTGGAAACCTGCCTTCCTTATCTATCGGAGACTCTTGGTTGCTGGGTTTGAGCCGCTCCGGAAATGTACCAATATCTTTGGTGTCATAGTATTTTTCGATGTGCTTTCTCGACCTCGCTATCGTGAGTAAGTCTAGCATCTTGAAGTAGCGGCCATCGAGTCTACTCAGTAGATTTTGTCGATCATTGTTGCCATCGAGCCACTTGTTAAATTCTGATTGGGTCTTACGCAGCACCTCATTGATTGAGTTGATGCCTACATGGGTGAGGGCTCTGTCATCATCTTCGGTGATGAAGTAGATTTGATTTTTGAGGTCTTTGAGTTTGTTATTGACTGGCGTAGCACTGAGGAGGAGGACTTTGGTTTTTACCCCTTTTTTGAGGATGTCTTCCATCAGCCGCTGGTATCTAGTCTTACGCTGATTGCTAGGATTATTATTTCGAAAGTTGTGACTTTCGTCAATGACGATGAGGTCAAAGTTTTCCCAGTAGAAGTTTTCTAGGTCTACGCCATTACTCATGCCATCGTAGCGGGTGAGGTCTGTATGGAAGAGCAGGTCGTAGTTAAATCTGTCATCGATCAGTATATTTCTACGATCGGAGCTGCGGTATACGGCCCAGTTTTCGTAGAGTCGTTTGGGGCACAGCACTAGCACACGATCATTACGCTGCTGGTAGTACTTCATGACTCCTAGGGCCTCAAATGTCTTGCCTAGGCCCACACTATCAGCGATGATGCAGCCGCCGTATTTTTCTATCTTGTCTATGGCACCGAGTACTGCATCTTTCTGGAAGTTGTAGAGCAGTTGCCATATCTTACTTTTGAAATATCCAGATCGCTCTATACTCTCTTGCCGTTTCACTCGCTGAAAATCATGAAATACATGCTGCAGTGTATAGTGGTATTGGTCTACAGGAGTGGCCTTGGCAGTGACGGTATTTATCTTGTGCAGTAGTGTGGGGCCTATGTCTGGGCTATCATTCCAATAATCTAAGAACAAAGCCAAATGTTGCTCTGCTGCCGCTCCATCTATGGGTGTAATGATCACCGGTGTCGTACTCGGCTGCACACCCAGTAGCTGAGGACTCACTACTGGGCTGGTAAATAAGAAGGAGTGGACCCTATCGTCGGTCTTGATCAGTACTGTATTGAGCCCACAGAAGCCCTGCCTTATGGCTACGGTTTCGCTAATTGTGTGAGACACTTGCTGATGGACAAAATGGGCATTCAGTTGATTTCTGCTTACCGCATCCTCGTCAGCATCTATGATGTTGTTGGCATTATCATCACTGATCAATATGGATATATGGCGAGGTGCTTGATGTAGCTGTAGTATTGTTTTGATAGCATACATAGTTACAGTAGAGCCCTGGATATATACTTCGCTAGTAGATGTAAGATGCTGCTGTATGGCCTGCAGGAAGGTTGTTGTCTTATTGTCGATCATGGTCTGACAATTGTCTCATCAAGTTTGGTATTAGGTAAATGTATAAATCAGCAACCACATTATCTACAAGACCTCACTTAATGCACTAGTATATCTGCCTTTCCTTGTGCCATTTTTACTTTCGGCAGTTCCGATTGTATCGGCTAGCTCTCTCACTAGCAGTGATGATATTGCAGATGTAGGCGGCATAGCATCGACCGCTTCGCACCTACCTGCCAATACAGGAAGAGGAGATTGGTAATGGCCTGATGGCAGCTGTCTGCTGAGCACCGCCCTCATCTTCTTTCTGCTGTAAAAAAGGATACTAGTCTGTAAGCTATGAGATCAAGCAGGTGCTTAGTGATCGACTATGACGCTGGATATTGCCTCAACGGTTATACATTACATACGGTCGCATATTCATTGACTAGTGGCAGGCACAATACTCTAGGCATAAGTTTGACTTATGAAAAATATAATTTCCGCTGTTTTGTTATTCTTGAGCTTTCAGTCCTTGGGCGATAACGACCGCTCGAATCTTCTTCAATTCCGACTGGAAGGCAAGACCTACTATACTTTCATACCCGCTCATAGCTACACTTTCTCCGAGTCCTGCGTATTTGACTATCACTCCGGAGACTATGTAATCGAGCAGGATAGCTTCTGGCGGCAGCACTTTATTACACATGCAGCTAAGGTTTATGACAAGGTAAATCTGCTTGCTTATCAGAAAGTGGGTTTTGGGTGGGATCAGCAAAGCAGAAAACGACAAATGGTATACCTGTCATCTGAGGGAATCAAGCTCAGACTAGATAGTTTTTCAAACATTATCATTTCCAGGATAATCGATACAGATAACTACAACCCGTTTATGCAAGACCTTGCCGAGAGTGATTTTAACTGGATTCAAGACTACCCGCTTAGTCAACTCTTCAAGATCACTAATGGTATGTGCAGTGACTACTTCTACACAATATCCAGTAACGTGGCATCAATTGATAAGACAATTTTGCGAGATGACATTTTGGACTATCACTCACGACTACAGGACTACTATAACACTGGCACAGTATTACCAGAAAACTTTTACCAAACACTTTTACAGAGACATATCCTGGTCCTTAGTTTTTGTGATTGTTGACTACTCACATACTTACATCGCTTATACTCCTAGTAAGCATGTGCTTAAATGAAAGTATAAGCATCACGGACGTTATCCGAAGGAGAGGTATACAGTAGTCCGCCTGTAACAGTGGCACACGACCACTCTAGTACAACTTTACAGATAATTCCCATACTCCTCCATTTTCCTTCTTATCCTAACATTGAGATAGTGGTTATACCCTGATAAGGTAGCTGCGATAAGTCGAGCCT
>CAYMFD010000081.1:0-17881 GCA_964389475.1 uncultured Saprospiraceae bacterium | reverse complement strand
AGCGACAATGACATCAATGGCCGTACCCATCTCTATGGACGAGCCGATCTCAAAGGACGGCGACTGGCTGACGACAAAGGCGGATTCGACATTGGCAACGTCAGCAGGATAATCGATACCGCCCACTCGGAGCTTGGCCTGCTCTAAGAAGAATCGAGCCTCGGCCAGCGTCTTGCAGCGTAGGTCGGGGATAGGCGTAGAACCACCTGATCGCTTACTCAGTACCACCTCTAGAGAGCCACCTCGCTCTATCTTAACGTCGCGGCGATTGATATTTTTGTCAAAGAGAATCTTATCGTCGTACCATACTTGGAGTATATGGTCGGGCTCACCACTATCGTACTTGTAATCTTTGACCTTGACATTGAGACCGCGCTGATTGAGCTCCCGTCGTTTTTGCTCAAAGTTGTTACCGTACAGTACAGGTAAGTCTCCCGACGAGATTAAGTCAGGATTATACTTAGTAGTACGGACGTAGACCTTACGATTTTCTTTGACGAAGGCACCGGCAGGAGGATTCTGATCGATGATCTCACCGCCTGGTCGACCTATATAATGGACACTATCCGTCACTATGATGCTAAAGGTCTTGTCCGCTGCATCGGCACTAGCTTCGTCGACATGCTGATCGATGTAGCTGGGCATCTCAAGCTTCTGCCCATGATTGGTGTAGACCCGCAACCACATCACCACTGCAAATAGGACGGTGGCCGCAACTAAGAACATGTAGAATAGCTGTCTCAGAAATGTCTTACTCGTCAAAAAGGCAATCAGTGGCTTCATAAGCTACAAGGTTATAAAAATTATTGTCTATTAATACGCTGCATACCAAAACGCAGGATATGGTCTATGAAGTCTACAGGCTTGAGGCCAGCAATGGCTGTCTGATGAAATATGCAGGTCGCTGGTGTCATCCCTGGTAGACTATTGACCTCAATAATTATAGTCTCCGCCCGCCCGTCAGCGTGTATGCGTACGAAGGCATCTATACGTGCATAGCCTGTCACGCCTAGGAGCTCGGCAGCACCCTGTAGTGTGGCCTTGACCTGCTGAGCGATATGATTGTAGTCATAAGTCTGCGCAGTAGTCGTATATCTGGCTGGCGTAATATTCTGCCCCTCGCCAGCTAAAAATTTCTCCTCAAGAGATAGTACTTCGCCACCGCTGAGGGCCTCGCTCGGCTCTAGCATCTGGTAGACGAGGTCGCCACTGTCATCATAGGATGTCATCAGTCCACCGGTGATCTCCAGGAAGTGTGCGGCCTCTCCGCTTTCTATGAGGGACTCGATAAGCACTTGGTCTTTGGCAGGAAATTCTTCGTTATAAGAAAGACGGAGGTCGGATCGCTGCTCGTCCGTCAGCTCAGGGTTATCTCTAAATATGCCATTAAGATAGACAACGAGATCTTCTCGGGTATTGATTTTACGTACGGCGCTACTACAGCCATCATCTACGGGCTTGGCTATCAGAGGATAGGTAATGGTCTCTTGCAGGCGGTCTAGCACACCCTCCTTATCTCTGCCAAAGACATGCTTACTGATCAGCACCTGATCTGCAACCACAAAGCCGGCCTGCTTGAGGCGCTGTAAGGTCTCGTACTTATTGATCGTGATATGGCTACTCTGATACTGCGATCCGTTGTAGGGTAGGCCCACCTGCTCAAGCTCTCGCTGTAGAGTACCATCCTCACCAGGCCGCCCGTGTAGCGCTATAAATACGGCGTCTACCTTATCCGATAGCTCCTCAAAAGTGAGGTGGACTGGCTGCTCTACTGCGCCGCTAGATTTATACCTACCAAAGGTGGTAGCACCTGCCGCTCGTACAGCCATGGTTATGGGATGGACCTTGTAGCCTTCGATCTTTTCGCTGATGTCGTCGGCATTGTCCTTGAGCAGGAGGTTAATAGGTATCTGGTATAGTGCATATCCATCTTCACTACCTTTCAAAAAAACGGGAATAGGTTCGTAGTCTGCGCTAGAGGATAGTTTCTCATAGATATTGCGACCGCTCTCCACCGATATGTGCCGTTCAAAGGAGTATCCGCCTAGTATGACGGCCACCTTGGTCTTGGTGCTGGCATGGTCGCTTTTCTTAGACAAGAGACGACCTAGGTGATGCTCTAGCGTCTGATGCCGCCCTACCTGCATACTCTCCCGCCCTCGCTCTCGGATAGACATCTCAATGATGTAAGTGAGAAATGCCGATGGAGACAAGCCCACCTCTGCTGCCTGGTGAAAGAAGAAGCTCGAGGGCATCATACCACTCGTCGTATTGGGATCATTGAGGTAGATCGACCCATCCGCCTTGATAAAACCATCGATACGGGCATAGGTCTTAAAGCTCAGGTAGTCGAATAGCCGCTCGGTCTCTCGCTGTATATCAGTGATCTGCTGGGCAGGAAGGTCGATAGGGGTGATCTTACGAGCTAGGCCGGGCAGGTACTTACTGCGGTAGTCGTACATCTGGTCGCCCTTGCGGATCTCAGTCGGTGGTAGTGCGAGTGCCTTACCGTCCTCTTTGCGGATGACGATGGTGCTAAACTCCTTACCATCTATAAAGGCCTCTGCAATGACGGTCTGCTCCGCATGGACAGCCTCCAGGTAAAGCTCCTGATCGCTAGTATTCTGTAAAAAGTGTAACAGCTCCTCTGGCAGGTAGAATGTATGACTGCCTACCCGCACTGGCAGTCCTAGGCCACCTCGTATATCGATAAAGTGATGCATCCACGTCGTCTGCTCCTCTACCGACATCGCCTGCCACGCTACCACATCGAGCCGCTCTACGAAGAAGGCGGCATCAATCGCAGCAGTAACCGCATCATCGTCTGGCTCATATATGATAGCTACGCCTATGCTAGAGCCTTGATTGGCAGGACGTATGACAACGGGGTAGCCAATCTCATCCGCTATCTGTGACAGCCAGTTAGCAGCAGTAGCAGGCTGCCATGCCTCCCGAGTGATGACCACCATCTCAGGCGTATTGAACTGTGCAGCCGACATGAATTTCTTTTGCTCACTCTTATCCATCCCTAGAGCACAACTCAGAATGCCACTACCTGTGTACGGTATCCCTAGCGCAGCCAGCAATCCCTGCAGCTGCCCATCCTCGCCATACTCGCCATGCAATGCTAGGAAGGCGACGTCTATCTTATCGGCCAGTGCAGATAGATCGATACGCTGCCCTACCGCGTCTATGCATGCCTGATATTCGTCCTTTGTGAGATGGTCTAGCGAGTCCATGTATACCTGATAGTCCCCATCGACGAACTCTACCGGCGGATAAAAGTCCCTGATCGTACCCTTGTAGAGGTACTGCCAGTCCAGCTCTATCAGCGTCTTGCGACTATCTACGAATATGGGTACTGGCTCAAATAGGTCTTTGTCTAGATTATCATAGACTGTACGACCTCCTGCGAAGGAGATCTCCCGCTCTCTACTCGGCCCTCCGAAGAAGATACCTACCCTGATTTTTGACATAGTTGTTCTTACTCTGTAGTCAAAGGTAGCAAAGATACATATGATAGGTGGTGATTATATGTAAGCGTTAGTTTTGGTTGAGTATTGGGGGGTCGGCCACCAGATGTCAGATGTTGCCTGTCAGATGTCTGGATTAATTGGTTTTTGGGGAGCAATGCTTGCACCTGGCTATCAGCGTGCCCACCACAGTCGCACTTTTCTTGGCTACGACCAGTATCTCTGTTTGCGAACTGTAACTGCCTGTGGCCTGGTTGCGTGCACCTCCTCCTAACCCTCTCGAAGAGACGGAACTACTTATATAAGGCCAGGAGAAGTACGTATTGCCAAGCAGCAACCAGTAACTGTCGGTGTACAGCGAAAGTGGCGCCGTCAGCAAATGTGCGGTCCGCAGAGTTTTGGCAAATGATCATGATTGAGGGTTAATTTTTATGGGGCTTTTAATACTAGGTAGAACTCAGATTTAACTCAAGGACAACGCAATTTGCACAGACAAAGACACGATGCGACGAAGGAGTATTCGCCTTACACCGACATGATTTTTGCCTTCTTTTGATCTAGCAAAAGAAGGAGGCCAGTCGGGCCTATCCGACATACTATGATGGCTAAATTATCATCAATTATACAAGGGACACTTAACCCACAAGCCAGCATCCAAGTCAAAGTACTTTTCCTGGCTACGGACCAGTACTTCAATTTGCGAACGGGACTGATTGCGGACTGGAAGTACCCTCCTACCACTCAAATAGATCACCGATCAGCTCATCGACTCTACCGACAGACTTGACCTCTATATTGTAGTCTTCTTGCTTGATGCGCTTACTGTTATGACGAGATATATAGATGGTCTCCATGCCAAGGCGGTCCGCCTCCTGTATGCGTTGCTCTATGCGGCTGACGGCACGTATCTCACCTGATAGGCCGACTTCACCAGCGAAGCACGTCGTCTTGGGCAGGCTGATATCCTGGAGGGAGGATACCAGTGCGGCGATCACAGCGAGGTCGATGGCAGGATCAGAGATCTTGATACCTCCAGCAATATTGAGGTAGACGTCACTCTGGCCGAGCTGTAGCCCTACCCGCTTCTCGATGACAGCGAGCAGCATGGATAGGCGCCTCAAGTCAAATCCCGTACTCGATCGCTGCGGCGTACCATATATAGCGGGAGCCACAAGGGCTTGGGTCTCGATAAGGAGCGGTCGCTGCCCCTCGATACTAGCCGCAATGGCACTGCCGCTGAGATCTTCTTGACTCTGAGATATCAGCAACTCTGATGGATTGGTAACAGCACGGAGGCCGTGGCCCTGCATCTCGTAGATGCCTAGCTCGTCTGTGGAGCCAAAGCGATTTTTGATCGTCCGTAGCACCCGATAGTTGTAGTTACGATCTCCTTCGAATTGTAGGACGACATCGACGATATGCTCCAATAACTTGGGCCCAGCTAGACTGCCTTCCTTGGTGATGTGTCCGATGACGAATACCGGCACGTTGGTCTCTTTGGCAAATCGCTGAAGCTCACCCGTGCACTCCCGTACCTGGCTGATACTCCCTGGAGCGGCCTCGATATGTGGACTCGTCAAGGTCTGGATCGAGTCTACTACCAGCAGCTGTGGCTGGAGCTTTTGCGCCTGCTTGAGGATCTTGCTGACATTAGTCTCCGCATAGATGTAGCACTGAGCATTGGTCAGACCTATCCTATCTGCCCGCATCTTGATCTGCTCCTCACTCTCCTCGCCGCTAGCGTACAAGATGGTAATGGGTAGTCCTAGGGCGATCTGTAGCAGTAAGGTCGACTTACCGATGCCTGGCTGGCCACCTATCAGCACTAGCGACCCTGGTACGATACCACCGCCTAGGACCCGATTGAGCTCAGGGTCTGGCGTAGACTGACGGACAGTCGTACCAGTAACGATATCTGCTACCGCCGTGGGTACATGGTCTTTATTCTCTCGGTATGATGTCGTGGTAGCTTTCTTGTTGGCCTTCGTATCGACGGTCATCTCCTTGTAGGCATTCCACTCACCACAGCTTGCACACTTACCTACCCACTTGGGGCTTTCGACACCGCAGTTGGTACAATAGAACACCGTTTTCACCTTTGCCATTAGTTTATATTTAAGAGTCTATACTTATTAGAACAGAGGTCAAATATCTATCTGTAGATACTAACCTCGTTTATCAAATTGAATCTGTGTCGGAGAGGCCCGACTGGCCTCCTTCTTTTGCTAAGATCAAAAGAAGGCAAAAATCATGTCGCCGTAAGGAGATTCTTGACCTTATTGATAAATCTTTAAATCTGAATATAAGCTTGTGAATTATAGTCTTCCAAATTTACAAGCCAGGTCAAGACCGATCTAGAGTCCTGTCAAAATTGCTTTTATTTTTCTGCTATGTAGTATAGTATTGACTTTTATCCTGCTCCCTTCTCTTCTCCGCTGCTAGTATGCGACTCAAAACGTTGAAAAATCGCACATTTTGACTACTCTCGATCTATCTCTGTACGGTGACAAGTGGCTGCAAGCTGCTAATCATTCTCTCACAAGACCTACCTCCAAAAGAGATGCTATTCAAAAATCAATTGGCATATACATGCAATACCCCATGAGAAGGGCGATCTCTCTAGAGAGTATAACAACCGCAAATGTACACAGGAGGTGGAGGAGAAACAGGCTCAGTAGCGGGCATAAAAAAAGCCAACCACTTTTGGTTGGCTCATCGAATGCATCGATCATTAGATTTTGACAGCAGAGCTAGGACTTCCGCAAATACTAGCTATGCCTTTACTGTCCATAGGGATTATGCGACGTGCCAAAATATGATCGTCTTGCCTAGGTCTGAGCACAGCAGAACTGTACGCAATCACTAGACAACAATCTGAGTTATCAGACTGTCTTATTAATCAACACATCTAGTAGACTAAACAAAGGGCATAATCGCTGCTAGTAGAAGTGTTAAAGTCACTGGGTTTGTGGCATAAGTGTCGCTTGGTTACATTAGACCTAGTACAGAATATTGGGATTTAATGACACCTCCTAGGCGGCAGTAGTCGTACTTTTACATACAATCTAGCAATCATCATCGCATAGCGACGGTGGTGGATTCTAGCTTGATATTGTCGAAATCAGAATAACATACGATGATCAGAATAATCGCTCTCACCATTATCACTCTCACCATCTCTCTCGCATCCTGTGGAGGTGATAAGGCGCCTTCTGCGACTACCGCAAAAACCACGAAAAAAGCGCCAAAGCCAAGACATCCCGGTCTAGTGCTCCTCGCCAAAGCACCCTGTAAGACTTGCCATAATCGAAAAGTAAAAGCGATAGGTCCTAGCTACATAGCACTTGCACAGCGTTATGCTGATGCAGACGACGATATGATCAAGACCCTCGTCGGCAAGGTTAAAAATGGCGGTAAGGGTAACTGGGGAGAGGTCATGATGAACCCGCACCCAGACATACCAGAGGCAGACATCGAGCAGATGGTACGATATATGCTTTCGGTAAAGCCGTAGGCTACGGGGCATTTCAGAGTCGGATGTCGCATGGCGGATGTGGGATTTCGGATGTCAGATCTACTTGAATGGTAGGCTCTTTGGTGGATAAAGTAACTAAGCTTGCAGGTCCTTCTCAGCTGGCTAGCCAGAAACTATGCTGCACCAAAGAAATGCTGATACAGATACCCCTGATGGCTTTTTACCATCTGCTTCAGCGGACGGAAAAAAGGTAAACTTCCCACAACGCAGGCGTAAAAGACTTGGTAACATCGCATATCAGAGATTGACTCACAAACTACAACACAGGCAGTACAATCGTTGAAGTAAAAAGATATAGTCCACGCAGTACTATCACCCGTAAATTGAAATGTATCCGTAAGCAAGTCTCTATTACTTGTACCTTTGCTGATCATTCTTTTTAATACCATGCATTAAGCATATATAGATGATTGAGCATCAGCTAAAAGTACACAATAGTCTTTCTGGCGAGAAAGAACTATTCACTCCGATCACTCCTGGCTTCATAGGCATGTATGTGTGTGGGCCTACGGTCTACAGCGACGTACACCTAGGCAACGTACGGACCTTCGTCAACTTTGACTTATTGTATCGATACCTCCTACACCTAGGCTACAAGATCCGCTATGTCCGTAATATCACCGACGTAGGCCACCTACTAGACGATGGTGAAGATCGTATGTCCAAGGGTGCCAAACTCGAAAAGCTCGAGCCCATGGAGGTCGCCCAGAAGTACTCCAATGGCTTCCACGATATGATGCGCCTATTCAATACGCTGTCACCGAGCATAGAGCCACGAGCGACGGGGCACATACCCGAGCAGATCAAGATGGTCCAGGACATTATCAACAATGGTTATGGCTACGAAAGCAATGGTTCGGTCTACTTTGATGTGATGAAGTTTAATGCTGACAAGGGCATATATGGTGACTTAAGTGGCCGTATTCTAGACGATCTGCTCACGGAGACTCGTGAGCTACATGCACAGAGTGACAAGCGTAATCCTGCTGACTTTGCGATATGGATGAAGGCCAAGCCAGAGCACATCATGCGGTGGTCTAGCCCATGGGGCGAAGGATTCCCGGGGTGGCACCTAGAGTGCAGCGCTATGAGTACCAAGTACCTAGGCGAGCAGTTTGACATACATGGTGGCGGTAACGACCTCAAGTTTCCCCATCACGAAAACGAAGTCGCTCAGAGTGTAGGTGCCTGCAACTGTGCCCCTGCTAAGTACTGGCTACATACCAATATGCTACTGATGAATGGCCGTAAGATGTCTAAGTCGGACGGTAATACCATCTCACCCTATGAACTTATCTCTGGCGAAAGTACACACGTAAGCAAGGGCTATGCACCTACGGTCGTACGCTTTATGATGCTACAGACCCACTACCGCAGTACGATGGATCTCACGGACGATGCCCTACTGGCCGCCGAGAAAGGCTACAAGCGTCTGATGGAAGCTAAGCAAGCACTCGACCAATTAACAACGGATGGCTCGGGTAGTGATACCGACCTCAATGATCTGATCGATGCACAAGCTAAGGCGGCGTACGAGGCTATGGACGACGACTTTAACGCTTGCCGGGCTCTGTCCTACCTATTTGAGGTAGTGCCAAAGATCAACTCTATGGCGGCGGGTACGATCGATAGTAACAACCTAAGTGCTGCCCACTTAGAAAAGCTACAGCGATTGTTCCATGACTTTATCTATGATATTTTTGGTCTGACGGACGACGGCATTGCTGGCTCAGCTAGTGGACCTGTAGATGACCTCATGCAACTGGTCATCGATCTACGTGCTGATGCTAGAGCCAACAAAGACTGGACCGCCTCTGACAAGATCCGTGACAAACTCAGCGAGGCTGGCATACAGATCAAAGACAGCAAAGAGGGCAGCAGTTGGTCATACCTATAAATCAAAGCATGAAACACCTACTCCTACTTACATCGATACTCCTACTAACCCTCGCAGGCTGTAAGGGTGATCAAGCTACGACAAAGGAGCCGGCACCGTCTGGCCCTGCACCAGCTAAGATCAAGATCCCAAAGTTTAACCAAGACTCCGCCTACGCCTATGTAGAGAAGCAACTGAGCTTCGGCACTCGAGTACCGGGCAGTCCTGGCCACCAGGCTCAGCTGCAGTGGATGGTCGATGTACTTGAAGGCCGAGGTGCCAAGGTATATCAGCAAGACTTCGAGGCGCAGTTCTTCGACGAACCTGCGGTAACAGCGACCAACGTCATTGCTGCTTTCAACCCCAAGGCTAGCAAGCGCTGGATACTAGCTGCACACTGGGATACCCGCCTAGTAGCTGAGAAAGATCCTGACGAAGCCAAACAGGATAAGCCTATTATGGGTGCCGACGACGGTGCTAGTGGTGTAGCTGTACTTATGGAAATCGCTAGGCTACTAGAGGCCAATCCTCTAGACATGGGTGTCGATCTCATATTTTTCGATGCTGAGGATAATGGTAACCAAGGGGACGACCTCTCCTGGTGCCTAGGGTCGCAGTACTGGTCCAAGAAACCACACATCAACAACTACGATGCTGAAGGGGGTATCCTCGTCGATCTGGTAGGTGCTAAGAATAATACCTACGGCTACGATCGCATATCACAAGCCTATGCGCCTAGTCTGCAGAATGCCGTGTGGCGTCTGGCACGTGGCATGGGTAATACCGACCTATTTAAAGAATACCAGGTCGAGGTACTAGACGATCACTACTTCGTCAACCACTACGCTAAGATCCCTATGATCGATATAATTGGTACGCCTAGCTATGGCGAGGGTTCTGTATTCGGGCCACACCACCATACCCACGATGATGATCTAGCGGTCATCGACCCACGAGTACTCAAGGTGACTGGGCAGGTTGTGACGGCGGTGACTTACAAGTTTAGCGAAGGTAGTTTTGTGTTTTAAAAAATTTATGATGAACAACCTAACTCGTAAAGACTTCCTAAATAAGTTGGGACTAGGTGCCGCATTTGTGCTTACATCAACATGCCTACAAAGCTGTAGCAAAGATATGGCTGACGTACCAGCAGAAATAGACTTTACTGTAGATCTAGACAATAGTGAATACGACAACTTATTATCGCCAGAGGGCTGGGTAGTCGTCAATGCTGTAGTAGTAGCGCAAGGTTTAAACGGAGAGTACTTAGCGGCAACAGTAGTCTGTAGCGATGCTGGCAATCCAAGGGTAGAATATCGCGACGGAGAGTGGTTCTGCCCAGTACATGGTGCCAGATTTACTTTAGATGGTGAAGGCCTTAATGCACGCGGTAGTGCGGGACTTACCAATTATAATACAAAACTCATTGCACCCACCATACTGAGAGTATTCTCCTGACCCAGCAGAAGTTACAAGCAGACATTCACACCTTTTCGTGATAGTCGCAATTATTTTAAAGCAGTTAGGAGGCAACGTCAATGCAAATTACAGCGTACGATAAATAGCAAAGACCAGAAATAAACGAGCATGGCAAAGATCAGCAGAAAAGAATTCTTAGGACAATTGGGCATAGGCGCAGCGTTTGCACTTACAGCCACCTGCCTACATAGCTGTACCAGCGATGTAGCAGCAGAACCAGCGGAGGTAGACTTCGAGATAGACCTTACTGATTCAGACTTTGAAGAATTGAGTATCAATGGCGGCTATACGATCTTCGACGGTGTAGTGATCGCTCGTAGTCTTACGGGAGAACTGATAGCAGCAAGTGTCACCTGTAGTCACCAAGAACTTGATGAGATTACCTACGCTGAGGGAGAGTGGTTCTGCACGGCACACGGAGCTCGCTTTGACGAGGCAGGAGAAGGTCTTAATGCCAATGGGAGTAGAGGTCTAGAGATTTTCAATACCGAGCTCAACGGTAATACGCTGCGGATATTTAGTGTCTAAAAGCTTCTTCGCGGCTCACATCTTATTTGCCGAAACACCTCAATTCTAGCAGTATCCTTACAACTAATTGCGCCTACAGGTATTGAGTAACGGCAATGGATAGTTTATCACAAATTGTACTCGGTGCTGCCGTTGGCGAGGCCTACCTAGGTCGCAGGATCGGTAATAAAGCCATGATCTGGGGTGCTGTTGCAGGTACCATCCCTGACCTCGACGTCGTATCCAACTTGTGGATGGACCAGATAGACAGCCTCGCCTTTCATCGAGGGATCAGCCACTCCCTATTCTTCAGTGTTGTGATGGCAGGCTTGCTAGCTTACCTAGTTCGGCAATGGTACACTCGCCCGTCTCTTGCGCCAAAGCTAAAGGACACAGTAGGCCGTGTAACTACTCGCCAGTGGTACCTCTTCTTTTTTCTCACCCTCTTTACCCATCCCCTACTAGACTGCTGTACCGCCTATGGGACGCAACTCTGGGCACCATTCTCCGATTATAGGATCGCGTGGAATATTATCTCGGTTGCTGATCCACTGTGGACCCTACCCTTTGGCCTGTCTCTACTAGTCGCCTCTAGGCTGGACCGAGAGGGTAAGGCACGGCGTATAGCCCTCTACATCGGTATCGCCTGGGCCAGCATTTATATGCTATGGTGTGCTAGCAACAAACATCGTGTAGATCGCGTGATGCAAGCCAGTATCGCAGAGAAGGGTATCGAAGCGAAACGCTACACGACAGGACCATCAATCCTCAATAATATCTTATGGTCTGGGACTGTTGAGACAGAAGATGAGTTTTACCTAGGGATGTATAGCCTACTAGATCGTGAAGCGTCCTTCAAGCTATCACAACTACCTAAGAATCATGAACTACTGCAGGCTGACTCCGATGACCACGTCGTCCGTACGCTGAGGTGGTTTAGCAATGGGTACTACAATGTAATCACTCGTCGTGACGGACGCCTACAGATCAATGACTTGCGGTATGGGTCTACTCGAGCTATGGGAGAACCAGGGCAGGACGATTTTGTCTTTCGCTTCGTCCTAGAGGACACGCCTAGTGGCTATTCACTCGATGAGGCAGAGGGCGGACCACCCAAGGGCGGAGAAAAAGAGATGATGAGAAGTTTGATTACAAGAGTCAAAGGTATTTGACAAGACGACCTCTAGTTACTTAGATACTTAGCGAAGAGGATACCCTTCTTAGCATCGTAACTAGGACGCAGGCCCTTGTACATCAGTAGCTCCTTGTACTCGTGCTGTCGCGCATCGATAATGAACACCTTGCAACCTATGGCATGGAATAGCTCAGGATTGGCGTTTTTCCAGCAGTAGGCCATCTCAGATGCTGTCGCATTGTACGGCTTGTCCCACCGGCGACCGATCGTCACCTCTAGGTGAAATATGCCATTGTCGAAACTCAATAACTTAGAGGTAAGACCATAGCCTACCCTGTAGTACATATCTGTCTCTACGAAGTGCCTCCTGTTAATGTTTTCAATATCCATCTCCTAGATTTGCTGCAATATCAATTGCGCCTTACAGCATGGAGAGTTGCACAAATTATGCCAAGCGACGTGGAGGTGGGTACTCGGGGATCAGGTCCACTAGCACCATTGGCACTGCGAGACTTCTGCAGAGAACACTGGGATTTATCGTCACTCGACCCTCACGTCCGCTCACTGCCTACGGCTTGGCGAGACTTAGGATCACTCGGTCCACAGGCGAAACCTGAGACCTCGATTCGGGATTTCGACTCCTTCTATCGCTCAATCACCTCATAAATTAATGTGGTAACGATAAAGGGGTGCTTGGACCATAAGGTGATTGAGTGTAACGCAGTGCAATCGAAATCTCCGTTATTGTTCGCAAGTCCGTTCAGAATAAGACCTCTACCCTACACACCCTTCAGGTGCTTGGCAAAGAAGCCTACCATCGTCTCGTAAAGCTCTATGCGATTATCCTCATGGCCGAAACCATGACCCTCATTGTACTTAACCATGTATGGAACATCTACACCACGGGCTCGTAGATTCTGTACTACTTGATCGGACTCATCGATATTGACCCTCGGGTCATTAGCACCTTGTACGATGTATAATGGCTTGGTGATCTTATCTACATTAAGCGCCGGACTGACTGCCTTCATTATTTCAATATCAGCAGGGTCGTTCTCGTCATACCACTGCTCATAGACCTGAGTAAGGTAGGGCTTCCAGTAGGGTGGGAATGACTTAAAGAAGGTAAAGAGGTTAGATACCCCCACATAGTCTACACCACACTGATATAGGTCAGGCGTCTTGACGAGGCTACCTAGGGTGGCAAGTCCGCCATAGCTCGCGCCATAAATACCCACACGATCGGCATCGATCATACCGAGTCCGATGGCATAGTCGACTCCATCCTCGAGGTCGTCGAGCATCTTCCGACCGATCTGCTTAGATCCGGCTAGGAAGAAGGTCTTGCCGTAGCCACCACTACCGCGATAGTTAATCTGTAGTGTCGCATAACCTCTACTGGCGAATAGCTGTGCCTCAGGATTAAAACCCCATGTATCTCTAGGCCCATAAGGTCCACCATGCGGATTGACGATCATAGGGGCCCGATCACCGTCTGCAAGGCCAGGAGGTATCGTAAGGTAGGCGTGTAGCGTCAGGCCATCTCGAGACTGGAAGTGGATAGGCCGCATCTCTGCCATATCCTCTGCCCTGAGTTGTGGCATCAAGTCCACCAATTTTTTGAAAGTATCGTCTACAGCATCATACATATAGTAGGTGCCGTACAGTCGATCAGAGGTGACATAAAGGAGGTACTTATCCTCGGCCTCGGTAGTACTAGCTATACTAAAGGTGAGGTCACCGAACTCACCAGCAAATCGTGCATGCAGGGCCTTGTAGGTGTCACTGACGGGTATGATGTGACTCTTGGCGCCAGTATAGTAGTAGTAGTCTACCTCGTAGCCACGCTTACGTGAGCGAGCGACACCACCCATATCGTAGGTGTCATCGGCATATACCTGCTCCACGACCTCATTAGTAGCAAAGTCATACTTGAGCAGTGCTTCTGTATCGTTATCGAGGTTACTCTTAACGAATGCGACGTGGCGATTATCACCCGCATAGTCAAAACCTACAATCCCGAAGCTATCTTTCCACATAGTCTTGACGACCTCGCTAAAGGTCCCATCGTCTTGCTTGTAGTAGAGTATATAGTTGGTCCCGCCTACCTGCTTGGCATAAGCCCGTAGTTCGCCGTCTTTGTCAAAAGTATAGCCAGAGATAGGGTTGAGGGGATCCGTGTTTTCCATCAACTTATCGAGGTCGCCGGTGACAATATTGAGCTTAAAAGGCTCGAAGATCTGCGGGTTCTCTTTATTCATCAAGACGATGATATAGTCGGGCTGGTCTCTTAGGATGTTCTGGATATTGGCCCGTACGCCATCGAATGGTGTGAGGTCTTGGTTGTTACGACCGTCGATGTCGATCGCATAGATGTGGTAGTTTTCATCGCCACCTGCATCCATGACATAGATGAGCCGAGCATTATTGGCCCAGCCGTAGCCTCTGATGAGTTCGTCACCCTCCGTCAGAATCCGTTCTACCGTATCCGTTTCGGTATTTTGTACGTAAAGGTGTGCCTTGCCATTGTCGTCTCGCTCTCTATACGATAGGTACTTGCCGTCTGGCGAAAACTGAAAAGCATACTTAGCAGGTTTTTGAAAATAATCTCTCACCGAATAGTCGTAGGTGCCTGTCTCTAATAATTTGAGAGCAGCTAGCTCCTCTGATGAGTTGGGTAGTGTGGGATTACCTGGCAATTGTTTCTGGTCTTGTGCAGTCATATTTACGATTACAGATACGGCTATTAAAGCTCTATTTTTAGTACAAAGGGAAGAAGAACATCAGATTTAAATGCTAACATCGCCTTCTTACAAAGACAGACTACCGCATAAGCACCAATCTACTTTGACTCACGGTCAGGGCTAGCTTACTCGCTTACCATTACAGCGTTATCAAGCTTGTACATCAGCTTATTGATATCGTCGGGGTTCAATCGCAGCGTACCCCTCAGAGTAATCTTCTCGGCGGTAAATTTTACGGGGTCACTGGCCTCGACCTCCATGACTGTCTCTGGCCCAGCGCCTCCACAGAAGAAACACATATTGTAGGGAAAGGCAGAAAAGATAAACTCCTTATGCGACTTGTAGCCCTCGACGGGTATGATGTATCCCTTGACGACCATCTCCTTACCATCCAGTGCCTTGACCTGCTCGCTAAAGACCGGCTTGTCGACTTTAAAGCCCATCAGCTCGTCATACTCTTTGCGAAAGGTGATTTTGGACAGTTGCTGCCAAGTGGAAGAGCCGGCCGTCTCTTGGGCAGTGGCGATAGTCGTACCGACCATCAATAAGGCTATTATGTAGTAGATCAGTCTAGTCATAATTATTCTACCAGTACAGCGTCCTCTAGGGTGTAGAGTAGGCTATTCATGTCTTTTTCGTTGATCCTAAGGGTACCACGCATGATGACCTTGTCGTCGGTGTGCGGTATCTTCTTACCGTCTTTGATAAAGGCCTGCGCCGCCGTCTCTGGTCCTGCTTTACCGCAGAAGAAACAGTTGCTCACCGGGTAGGCACTCAGCATTACGTGGGCACTCTCCTTCTTGGCATCGAGCGGTATGAGGTAGCCTCTCACCTCGATCTCGGTGCCTTCTAGCTGCTTGACGATAGGGCTTACGACAGGGACCTGCATATCTATGCCCCAGTCTTCGTTAAACTCCCGGTCATAGCGTACCATCGATAGCGTACCCCACATACCGGTCAGCGTCTGTGCAGATATGCTTATGGCTAGGACCATGCAGCATAGTGTTAAGCATTGCTTCATGCCTCTACGACGTAGATCTGCACTATAAGGTTTCATGACTTACTGTTGAAAAACGTAGCGAACGATATTAGCACCCATGCGCAGTGCTTGCAGGCGCTTCTCCTCTGGGTCCTTGTGTACCGCAAAGTCCTCCCAGCCATCACCTAAGTCAGACTCATAGCTGTAAAAGGCAATTACGCGACCTTCCCATATAAGGGCAAATCCCTGGGCTGGCTTATCATCATGCTTATGGATCTTGGGTAGGCCGTTTTGCATGACAAATTGCTGCTTTTTGTAGAGCTCATGCTCAAAGGGTAGCTCTATCCAGTCTAGCTCTGGAAACACCTTCTTCATGGCGACACGCATGTAGGGGTCCATCCCAAAATTATCATCGATGTGTAGGAAGCCACCGGCCATCAGGTAAGTCCGTAGGTTCTCCGCCTCCTGGTCTGAGAAAAGTACATTACCATGGCCCGTCATATGCAGTAGCGGATAATTAAATACATCAGCGCTGCCTGCCTCGACGGTGGCGTAGTTGGGATCAATATTGGTACCCATCGTTCGGTTACAGAAGTAGGCCAAATTAGTAAGCGAGGTCGGGTTACTATACCAGTCACCGCCACTGTACTTGAGTAGTGCCAGTGTGACTGGCGGGTCGGTGACCGTCGCAGCAGCCTGTGCCATGGTGGCTATCAGTACAAAGAAGAGTATTCTTATCATCAGCACAAAAATAGTCTTTGTCAATTATAAGAGGTGTTACCCTCATCGTAAAGTAAGGATCTTAGTCAAGCTGCTAGCTGAGACACTACATATCAATATGCTTAGTTACCCTCTGCCACCTTTATACGACCCACCATAAATATGGCGATCACGCCTAGCCCTATCGATAAGTAGCCGACATAGTTGTAGCCATGGTATAGACCGTCTGGGCCTATGTAGATGAGCTGTCCACTTACGAAGGCCGCTGCGGCTATGGCTAGTTGCTGTAGCGAAGACTTGATACTCATAAAACTACCCCGATTAGCCACTGGGGCAGCTGCCGTGATCAGGGTATTGGGCGATATCATACGACCGCTACCTAGTACAAAAAACATCGTCGTATACGTCAAGGCGACAGCAAGTGGTACCACTGTCAGATTGGTAATAATAAAGGTCGGTATCCACGATAATAGCATCACAACAACAAACACCTTCATCGCTCCGATCTTGTCAGTAAGGCGACCCAGCAAGGGGCTCGTAACCACCGTCGCCAGACCACCGAATAAGAACTGATAGGTAATCTGGCTCTGCGTAAGTCCTACATTTCTGATCATGTAAGGGCTGATAAAGGGTATGATGATAAAGTGAGCCAGAATGAGAAAGAAGCCCGCCGTTAAGGCCTTCACCTGATTGCCGTCAGAGGTAATACTGGTGATCGTCTGTCTCATGGAGCGGTCGCGATTATCGGCGGTAATGTGGTCCGTCATCGTCGGCATCAACCAAGCGATCACCATAGCTACGACCAGCGCCAGAGAACCCAGCACCTCAAAAGGCAGCTGCCACTCCCCCTTATCTGCAAGGTATAGCCCTATAGGCACACCTAGGGCCGAGGCAGCGCTAAATGCAGCAAAGAGAGCTCCTAGCGCCGTACCTCTCTCCTTAAACGGATACAAGTCGCTGATGATAGACAGCAGGGTTGCCGATATCATACCACCGAAGAGGCCCGTGAAAAATCGTATCGCCGTAAGCGTCACGTAACTACTGGCAAAAGCACAGCCTATCGTCCCCAGCGCAAAACCCACGTAGATAAATAGGAGGACCCGCTTACGATCAAACTTGTCGACAATAAAGAAACCGATGAGTGCAGAGATGGAAGCAGCAATCGCATAGGCCGTTACCAGCAGACTGTACTGTGTAGCCGTGAGATCATACAACTCAATGAAGATATCCCCCAGCGGCATGATCAGCATAGAGTCAACGATATTGGTAAAGTTGACAAATGCGAGTAGTAAAAGAAGGAGCGACCGCTTGCTGGAGTTCATAGGGTTAATTGGGTGGCAAAAGTAGGGTAAACTTAAGCGTATATTTTGCAGGGGATGAAAGTGGTGAAGTGTAGACTAATTCTTGTTAATGAAAAAACTTATGTTCCTCAT
>CAYMFD010000080.1:5940-18347 GCA_964389475.1 uncultured Saprospiraceae bacterium | reverse complement strand
GGACTAGGAAGGTAGCCGTCGTTGCTAGTCCTCCTGATACCGACGCGAGATCACTGTCTGTTGCGTCTGTACCGCCTGGTAGTGCAATAGCAAGACTTGGAGCTACAGTTGCAGAGATGATATAATCTCCCCTCAAAACTTGTACAAATTCATACCGGCCTTGTGCATCACTCGTCGTACTATCTACGATATTACCCATCTGATCAGATAGGTATAGGACTACACCACCGAGACCTGCGTCAAGGCTGTCTTGATCGCCAGAGTTGTTAAGATCATTCCAAACGTAGTCTCCCAGCGTGCTGTACCTAGACAGTCCTGCGTCTATAAATGGATAGACACGTGGAGTATCGATTTCGATTAGTGAAGTCGTCCCTAGGCCATTAAACCCGGTAACATTGCTACCCAGCGAGTCGATCGTACCATTGGCTGGCCCAAAGCCAAAGTCAGGCCCTGCATCAAATCGTAAGAAGTAAACACCTAAATCAAAGGCCCTAAATTCGTAAAAGCCTGTACTATCTATGGAGGTTGTTTCTACTACCTGTCCACTCGAGTCAACCAGCGACACAAGCGTAGCTGGTAGGTCAAGCATTTCAACGCTATCCCTCAGTCCATCAAAGTCTAGATCTACAAAGACACGACCATTGATCGCTGGCAGATCTAGCAGACCTGCATCAATATCACGTCTATCCTGCCCAGACAAAAGGGCTATGTCACTGGCAACGATACGCTGACCATTAAAAACGAAGTCATTATCGATAGTCGCATCCATCCCTGCCGCTGCCACTACTACTTTAAATCCTGTAGGCGCCACGACCTCTACCTCATAGACACCTGCGAGTAGACTATCGAATAGATATAGACCTAGCGTGTCCGTCAACGTAGTGGCGGCCAGCTGCCCTGCTCTGAAGAGTCTTACTTCGACATCAACTAAGACACCATCGCCATCGTCTTGCAAGCCATTATTGTTAAGATCGTAAAACACGAGGTCACCGATACTACCTAACTGGCTGTAACCAGCATCGATGGTCGTATCCACCTCCGCTGCTAATAGTGTAAACGGTCCGAAACCATCACTATCGACATCACTATCACTTGCGTCAGGACCGACATTTCTGATGGTCGCGAATAGCGTATCTCCAACCATGAAATCAAGCGAATAAGTACCAGGCAATATGTCTGTAAATAGATAATGCCCCGTATAATCCGTCATAGTCGTCGCTACTATCGACTGAGTAGGATCCAAGAGGACGACTCCTGCACCCTCGATGGGTCTGTCCAGAGAGTCTTGCTGACCGTTACCATTAACATCCTCAAAGACAAAGTCCCCAATGGCAATCGTCTGCGTGAATGCCGCGTCTATCGTCGAGATGCTATCAGGCACCTGTACGAATACTAGGTCCGTAGTACCTGGTCCGAATGCTCCTGAAATACTATTGTTAGTTCCTGGCCTAGATGGCACAAGTGTATCACCTGCTACAAACTCTAGGTAGTAACTACCCGTTATTAGGTCCGCAAAACTATAATTACCCGAATCGTTTGTGGTCGTCTGCCCTTGTATGGCCCCACTCTGATCTCGTAGCACCACGCCTATATCGGCGAGCGGTCTATCCTCAGGGTCTAGAATACCGTCTGCATCTACGTCATAGAATACTTGATCTCCTATCGTAGAGCTACCACACGGCCCGACCGTGAAATCTAGGCAGCAGCGATTAGTACTACCATCAGATAGTGTCTGATCCACGCATATGGTATGAATGCCGTCTGCCGCATCGGTACGATTGATATCTATTACATTAGGAAAGTGAAGTGCTGATATGTTACGAAAACCCTCGGGCACATCCCACGCATACGTGGAACCCGGTGGGTCATTGGCAACTAAGAAGGTGAGGCACTTATCAAAGCAATTGTTATACAACGGCGAGTAGTCTACGATGATCTCCACATCATCGATACTAACGTCGATACCCTGTGGCAAGACATTACGTACATCGATGCCAAAACCAAAGGAAGGGTCGTTGAGCTCTCGATCGGTAATACTACCATCATTGTAGTAAGTGTATGACCACTCTACGGTCGACTGGCTAGCTGTCCATGCCGTACGCAGAGGTAGCTCTGAGTCAGATAGATTGCCCGTCAGATAGGTCCAGTATCCGCCTGTCAATCGAGCAGACCTCGTCCTCGCTACACCATCGCCGAGTCCTCGACCTCGGACGATTACTTGTATGGAGTTAATCTCTGCTCCTTGTGGGACTTGAAAACCGAAGTTACTGACAACTAAGGTCGTAGATCGCCCTACTCGACCGAGTGAAGCGGTAGCCATCTGGCCGTCTAGCCCTCGTACAGCCGACAAATCAGCCCACTCGCTCGGCAATGCGGCTGAGTGCCACTGATCGAAGGTATTGGCCCTGCGACTTTGCACCTCATCGTCTGGCAATGTTGCAGACCATAATTCACAGTTTGATCCTAGCTGACCGTAGACTGCCATAGCAGTCATCATAAGCGCTAGTATCAAGGAACCCCGGTAGAGGGTGTAGTTTTCCCTTTTGCTTAGCATAACAGATTGGTTTTGAAAAATACACACTAGTCATATTCTTAATGTGTACTTCACTTACTAAGCAACAAATATAGATAAAGTTATTTCATATATATAAAAATACGTTATATGATTACTCACTGTCTATTAGCGTGAGGACGACCCTCAGACGAGACGAAGGACCGGATCAGCCATACATTTAAGACCAAAAGATGCGGAAAAGGCTTGCTAGCGTGCACAGCAATTGGGCCTTGTAGGAAACAACAAGACTTTAGATTAACGTCAATACTAGGAAATCAAGCAGCGGCTAGTCGGTCACTACGACTCGCTGGTACGTGGTGCTACCAAATCGGTCAGACATCTTAGCAATGTAAACACCTGCACCCAAGCTAGCAACAGATAGTGGACGACCATCTCTAGAGGTCGCTACTAACTGACCAGACATGTTGAGCAGGTCAGCGCTGACAACGAGGTCGTCAAAGAACAATGTCGATGCAACAGGATTGGGGTAGCATGCAAGCATCGTCTTAGTAGCCGTCTCCTCGCTAGAGACCGTCATGGTAAGCTCTACATCTACGATATCACCACTACTGGTCAATACCTGAATTCGTACATCATCAATATTATCAATATCCGTCAACGACAGTGTAGGACTATCTATAGCAGCTATGTGATAGGCTCTACCATCGTAACTACCAGAGGACATCTCTTTACCACTGATATCAATGGTTGCCTGGTCAGATGTAGTCACCATCATGTGTGTCACATCGAGGTCGCTAGGCATATCGACGTCAATGCGACCACCATCCGTGCTCACAGCTAGGCTTATAGACTGCCTACCTTGATTACTGCTACCCAGCGCGAGACTAGCACTATTATCAAGGTCTCCCATCACATATGCCGTGTAGTCAAAACTACCGTCATAATCTGTAAACAGGTAGTCATCACCCGTCCATGCACCTTGCTCGATAAGGTCAGCTGGGACCACTTGCATCGAGCCCACACTAGCATCACTCGGCCAGCCTATGATATGATCCGCCAGCAGGCTAAGGTCTCGACCTGTCAATCGACCGTCGCCAGATAGGTCAGCAGCCATCGCAGTGTAATCCTCCATATTGCTAGAATAGCCTAGTACGTGGTCAAACAAGATCACAAAATCTGCCAGCGTCACCTCTCCACTAAAGTCATAATTATTAGGATAGACCATCACTGCACGGTCTTGGTACAGTTCGAGATCCTCTACTGCAAACTCACCCGTGCTGGTGGTTACCGCCTGGCCCATAACCTGGTCCGTAGGATCTATGACGGCGACTTCGATATCTGGTACGGGCTCACCATCTGGCATAGACACCTGACCTAATGCTCGGAAGATGGGTCCACAGTTGCCATTGTCAAAGGCTAGCAAAAACACGTTACAATAGTCGCTATTGCCTGCAAGGTCTGTCGCATATAATCGATAAAACTGTATGCCTCTACTGTTGCAGTCTACCACTCTCAGCGTATCAGTAACATCCTCTGAGAAAGAAATCTGAATGTGCTCTGGATCAGTACAATTATCAAAAGCCCCACGATCAAAGAGGCTAGACCTGACCGTAAGCGGCATATCATCACCACCGACGGTAGAGTATGCTACCAGCAAGCAGTATGGTGTAGGCGGCTTGTTGTCTACCACGTTGATCACACCTTCGGCAGATCTGAAGTTACCACAGCCATCTGTCACAGACCACTTGTACTTATATTTACCGATAGGAAGGGTCTCTACTAGAGTGACCTCTACGGAGTCTCCTGCTGGTGCTGGCGCAAGGAAGTAGTCACCGGTCAGTAAGTGACTGTACCGCGTCTCCATCTCCCCATCCCAGTCTAGGTCTATATAGAACTCGTACTGGAGCTCATCACTCGGACAGTCGCCATACTCTGTAGCTACGTTATGCAAGGTAATACCTTGAGCCTGACAATCGGCTGATACGCCGATGTCGAAGTCGCCCGTGACCGCCAGTCGTGGTGCTGCTCGCTGTGCCACCTTGATCGACTGGGTGCCTACGAATCGGCCCGAGCCATCCCAATCGGGATCAGAGGGTCTATAATCACACCAGTTAATGATGGTAAACGTCCGCTCTATTTTAAGACATGCTCCCTCTACTACGGTGAACGGTACGTCGGTAATATTGACCGCTATCTGGTCACAGATGCCACCTTGGTAGGTAGGCCTTGTTGCGGGTATGTCATCAGGACAGTCTACCGTAATATCTTGGGGAAATGTAACGGTTACTTCTTGATCTAAATCTGTGATGGTGATGCGCTGCTGGCAGCTCAGTTCGTAAGGGTCATGCTGGTAATTATTATTCTTATCAGCATACCAGGTACGTATCACAAAACCGACGTTGCAACGATCAATATTATCAGTATCGTCATAGTATCTTGCCACGGTGTAGCCAGACCCGTAAACATTGGCTGTACCCGTCATATTGGTATCCGTGTAAGGCATGTGACAACTGATCGTAATATCAGCAGGACAGAAGATACTTGCCTGCATTGCCGTTGTAAAAAACAATGCAGAAATCGCAATTACTAGACGTATGGTGAGCTGACACATATGAGGTTTTCTTATATTTGAAAAATAAAAATACGAACTATCCCAATAGAAGCCCGCCTCGCCGCTATAGTTTAACTTATCTGGCAGCATTTTGGCAGTTTGCGTACTCTTGCAGGTAGCAGTTACTACTCATTCATCATTCTCAGTTGATAATCACATTTTATGAAGTGGATATACACACTTGTACTTAGCATCATCGCACTCTGCTGCACGGCCCAATGCGACATATCGGACCTAACAGCTACCGTGGGAGCCTGCAATGCTGACGGAGAGTTTGCCGTCACGCTGAGGTTTATCGATACTGATATCGATAGTAAGCAATACATCGTACAAGGTAACGGCATCAACTATGGTACTCTGATGTACAATAACGGTATCGTCATCAATGACTTACTAGGTGACTGCACGACGAAGTTTGAGTTTGTAGTACGTGATGCCGCTAATCCAGCGTGTGGTGAGGCCGTAGAAGTAGGTACAGTATGCTGTGGCCCTTGTAAACTCGAGGCATCGGTAAAACAGGCAAGCTCGTGTGACGCCTTTGGCAACTACGATGTAGCATTTGAAGTCCTAAACCCACCTGTCAACAGCCAGTCCTACACCGTGTCGTTTAATGGTATGAATGTCGGCACCCTTAACTACGCAGGCAGTAATCAGACACTCAGCATCCAGCATGATGGTAGTGACATAGCGGAGTTCATCATATGCGACAGCACGGACACTACTTGCTGCGACACAATTCAGATCACCTCACCCTGTGTCTGCTCGATCTTTAATGCACGGTGGGACGTCATAGACTGTGACGATCAGGATAGTACCTTTTCATTCATTTTTGATGCCGACTTTCAAGAAGTGTCTGACAGCTTTACGATAGCTGTCAACTCTGTCAACTACGGCAACTTTAGCTATAGCCAACTGCCCGTCGTTATCGGACCATTTGACTGGGAGCCGATCAAGTATGACTTCGTTCTTGCCGACTTAAACAACTTCTTGTGTACTGATTTTGGCGAACCAAACGAAATACCCTTGTGCCCACCTGGCTGCGACTGGACCAATACCGCTATCAGCTACGCCTGTAATGCAGACAAAGACCTAGAGTTAAGCATTGGCATAGATAATGAGGGCATAGGCGTACTGGGTTACGAGGTAGTTCTTGATGGCTCGATCCTAGATACCCTGTACGACAAGACTACGACTTATGTACAGATGATACCGGGTGGTTTTTGTAATGGAGCACCTACCCTCGTACTTAATGACCTATACTATGCCTGTGATACCGCAATCACGCTGACAGACACATGCTGTATTGTGCCATGTACGATCACTTCATTAATTGAGACAGTCGATTGTCAGACAGACCTTCTCACCCTAGAGATTAATACCGATGCAGACCCCAGCGAGACTTTTACATCGACGTTATTTTTTGGTGCCAATAGTGAAATCGTAGCAATGGGTACGGTTAGTGATTTCCCACTAGAGATAGATATTTCTACTTATCAGAATGGTACTTATGTACTCGACGTCGTCATAGATGGCAACCTCTGTAGCGAGGAGGTTCAGTTTGAGATAGACTGTCCATTCGCCTGTAACCTAGGTAGCGTAGCGATCTCATCAATGAACTGTAATACTGTAGGTCAGGCTATCGTGGAGATTGACTTTACGAGTAGTGATACACCGAGCAATTCCTTTAACATCGAAGACCTCAATGGCAACACCTATGGTCCATTTGACTATAACAGTGGTCCCTACGTCCTAGAAGTACCAGAGGACTGTAGCCTAGCACCAACCTTTTTTATAGAAGATAGCGTCGATCCTACCTGTGGCACTTTTGCCTCACTACCAGAACCGCTGTGCTGCACCTGCGATATAGCATTTACGTCGATCGATCTGGCGAATTGCATGGACGGTAATTTTGAGGTAACACTCGAACTTACAAGCAATAGTGGTGCAAGCAGTGGATTTGACCTAAGTGGCAATGGGACTAGCTATGGTACATTCTTTTATACAGCAAGCCCCATCACGCTGACACTTGCAGGAGATTGCATGACGATATATGAATTCGTCGCGACAGATAGCCAAGACCCCGCATGTATGGCCGCTATAGCCCTAGACGAACCGATATGCTGTGACGTCGACACTTGCGCCGTTGAGATAGCATCTATCATGGTAGAGCCATGCGTGGGTATGAATGCTGCGGTCATCCTTGACGTTGTGGGTACCGCCGTATCTGACAGCTTTACCGTTGCTGGCAATGGTGGTAGTTACGGCACATTTGCCTATGACCAATCGCCTATCACACTAGAGGTAGTAGGAGACTGCTCGACGATTTACGAGTTCGTAGTCGCGGACCAGGTCGCCAGTACCTGCTCTGACGATATAGCCTTACAAGATCCTATCTGCTGCTCTGTGGACTGCTCGCTAGCTATTACAAGTCTCAGGGTGAGTACCTGCGATGGTGATAGCGCTACGGTATCCCTATCTGTAAGTACAAGTGGTATGGCTAGTGACTCTTTCGCTCTAGCGGGTAATGGTAACACGTATGGCCAGTATGCCTATGCGGACGGGACGGTAGACATCGTCGTGGATGGCGACTGTGCGACTCTCTATGAGTTCGTGGCGACAGACCTCGTGGATGGTAGCTGCCAGGTAGACACCGCTCTAGCGGAGCCGATCTGCTGCGATGGGTCAGCATGCCTAGTGGAGATCAGTAATGTGGAGGTAGGCCTGTGCGAGGACGGCCTGGTCGATGTCGCTGTCATCGTTAATGCGAGTGGCGCTACGGGTGACTCCTTCGTACTGGGTGGCAATGGTGTCATTTATGGTAATTATGGCTACGACCAGTCACCGATAGTCCTAACCATAGAGCCTGATTGTGAGCTAGAGTATGAGTTCGTCGTAACAGATGCCGACGATGCGGACTGCAATGCGGTATTTGATGTAGCAGAGCCTATCTGCTGTGATACGTTGATACCCTGTGAAATCACAATTGACGACATCACCATAGGTGAGTGCGACGGAGATAGCGTCACGATCCGCCTCGATGTACTGCAATCAGGGGCTGCCAGCACAGGCTTTACTATTAACGGCAATGGCATAAACTATGGCACCTACGGTAGTCAAGAAGAAGTGAATATCACCGTAGCAGGCGATTGTAGTACGATCTACGAGTTTGTCGTAACAGACCTCAATGACGCCATGTGCAGCGATGTGATAGAGCTAGAAGAACCCTTATGCTGCGATACTACGACTAGTTGTCAGCTAGACATCGTCGATGTAGTAGTCGGTGACTGCGAGGATGGCGTCTATGTCGTCACCTTTGCCATCGAGGGAGAAGGTCTAGGTACGACGCTGACTCTCAGCCTAGGCAGCACGGTCGTAGATGCCCTATTGACTAGTGACGATACCTATACAGTCGGGCCTATCATGGGTGGCGATACGGTCACCTACACCTTGATGGACCCCGTGTCGGGCTGTAGTGATAGCTTTACGGTTACGCAAGACTGCCTGACATCTGTAGGAGAAGAGCTCATACCAGAGACCATAATCTACAGCGTCGACAGAATGATTACTTGGAGAGCAAGTAGCACTTGGTGGACAGACGCATATGTCTACACCCTAGACGGACAGATGGTAGCACAAGTAGGAGAACAAGCTAATCAAGTCGAGGTGTCACAGAGCGGACTATACATCGTAGAGTTACGCAGTGATACTCAGCGTATGGTCGAGAAGGTATTGGTGGTCAGTAACTAAGACCGCTGCCGCCATATGGTGCCCTCCCACGGCTGCAGTACAGCGGTAGAGGGAGCATCAACATTAGAGATCAAGACACTCGTATCGCCAAGGTGGATGTACGGAGGCACAGCCGCCTCCTGTCCGCTGAAGTTGAGAAGTACGAAGATGCGTTCGTCATCATGCTCACGACTGTAGCAGTAGAGCTGCTCATGATCTGGTGTGAGGGAGTGGTAGTCGCCACGTACGAATATCGACATGACCTTACGCAGGTTGATAAGATGTCTGTAGTACGCCAGGATGCCGTCTTCTCGTTCGTTCTCGGCAGCAACATTGATCGCTGGATAGTTAGGATTAACGGATATCCATGGCTGGGCATCGCTAAAACCCGCATGACTGGCTGAGGACCACTGCATAGGTGTGCGGGCATTATCCCTACCCTGTATGTGCATGCGGTGTAGTGCCTCGTCCTTGTCTATCCCCCACTCCTCAAGGCTCGCAAAGAAATTGACCGCCTCGACATCTCGGTACATCTCTGGGTCATCAAAGGCGACATTGGTCATACCGATCTCGCTGCCCTGGTAGATGCATGGCGTACCCCGCATACTGAGGATCATCGTCGCCAGCATCTTGGCAGAGCGGTCTCGATACTCACCGTCATCTCCAAAACGAGAGACCATCCTCGGGAAGTCGTGATTATCCAAAAATACGTTGTTCCAACCACCTGCAGCTACGGCGGCATCCCAGCCATCCATGATCTGCTTAAACTTGAGCAGCGACATAGGACGTATATCAAACTTCCCACCAGGCCCGTGATCCCCAAACATAAGGTCTAGCTGAAAAATCATATTGAGCTCTCGCCGGTCGCTACCGATATAGTCCAGTGCAACTTCCTTGGTAATACCTGGGCCCTCGCCTACCGTCACGACATCGTAGAGGGAGAGTACCTGTTCGTGCATCTCTCTGAGAAAGTCATGAATACGTGGACCATTAGCATAGAAATGCTCGGCTAGGTAGGTGATCGCCGTATTGGGCGAATCCTTATAGATGGCTGGCTTACTGAGAAGTGATATGACATCCATCCTAAAGCCATCGACACCCATGTCTAGCCAATAGCGCATATTCTTAAATACCTCCTCTCGGACCATTGGGTTTTCCCAGTTGAGGTCAGGCTGCTCTGGCGTAAATAAATGTAAGTACCAGCAATCCGTCGTCTCATCGAGTGTCCACGCGGGACCACCGAACCACGCCTGCCAGTTAGTAGGTGGATTGCCGTCTACATTTTCTCGCCAGATATAGTAGTCCCTGTAGGGGCTATCTATACTCGATCGACTCTGCTTAAACCAGTTGTGCTCGATCGACGTATGATTGACGACTAGGTCCATGATGAGTTTCATACCACGACTATGGACATCGTCAAGTAGACTCGTAAAATCTGCTAGCGTGCCGTACCGCGGATCTATACCGTAGTAGTCTGATATATCGTAGCCGTAATCGTGGTCGGGACTCGGGTAGACAGGGCTTAACCATATGATATCGATACCGAGATCTTGGATATGGTCGAGGCGTGAGATGATGCCTGATATATCACCAAAGCCATCACCGTTACTGTCCTGATAACTTCGCGGATAGATCTGATACATGACGGATGACTTCCACCAATCGCGGTCCACCCCATTACTGGTAATCCGATAGTGTGCATCTACTAGTAGGTCAGCCTTGGCCGCATGATGCTTGACGATCTCGTGTTCAAGGGACAGGACCTTTTCTACAAAAGCAGTACCCTGATCACGGCCCCTCGCTAGACGATCTTTGTAAGACTGATGATAGTCCCGAGTCATAAATATGCGTACATCTACCTCTTCTAGTAAGGTGACATAAGTACCCTCGACGATAAGTATAGACGGCTCCTCTATAGTAAGGACTTCGGACCTGATCTCGTTTTCACGAAAGTGGACTAGTGGCTTGTTAATCAACTTGCTACCAGCCTTGTAGTCATTGAGGTGTTGCTGCAGGAGCGACAAGTCTACTTCTTGAGGACCTACATGAGCCAGGTCCGCTAATCTAGCGTTGTGGTTATCCGTAGGAGGTAGGCGGTAGTAGTCGTCCATGTGGAGTATCACGACATGGTAGGACTCCTGTTCTAGCAACTCCTTGATAGACATAGCCATGGTCGACTTGCCACTGCCCGACTCCCCAGCAATACTGATGATACTCAGTGGCTGTAGCCGGTCACCTACCTGCTCTAGCACCCTACTTGCCAGTCGTCTATGTCGCTCCTTGAGAATGATTACATCGCCTATCATGTGGTCGTGTTATTGCGCTAAAATACCCGTTTACCGTCTTAAACCAAGCGATCAATACGGCATAATGTAGAAGAGTTATCCTCAGCATACCTGGATCGAAACAGCTCATGCAAGTGATTTAAGGATTGTCACTATCTTGAGCATCCACACCCCTTACGCTTATGTCTACACTCAGGATTAGGTTCAGCCTATTTATCAACTACTTCGTTTTTGCCATACTGCTCAATAGTGTGGGTGTCGTGATACTGCAACTACAGCGCAACCTAGGTCTCGACAAGGGTGAGGTATCGGTACTAGAGGCCTTTAAAGATCTCCCGATCGCGATAGCCTCATTCGTGGTAGCCTCGTTTTTGCCTAAGCTAGGAATCAAAAAAGGTATGCTCATCGGCATGGTAGTCGTAGGCCTCGCTTGCCTCTGCATGCCCGTGATAGCCAGTGACTTTTGGCATTACAAAGTACTATTTGCAACGGTAGGTGTGACCTTTGCCATTATCAAGATCAGCGTCTTTAGCACCATCGGCCTCATAAGTAGAGACGACAAGGACCATCGCAGCCTT
Organism: uncultured Saprospiraceae bacterium; assembly: GCA_964389475.1. Taxonomy (GTDB): domain Bacteria; phylum Bacteroidota; class Bacteroidia; order Chitinophagales; family Saprospiraceae; genus CAYMFD01. Next base: position 6,632 of record CAYMFD010000080.1, on the reverse strand, counting down.
ATGAGCTGGATAGAAGGCTTCTTTATGATCGGCGTCTTATTTGGCAACCTCCTTATCAGTCTATTTATCGATGAGGTAAACCCAAAATCTACAGAATGGCTCAATGTCTACTACCTGCTCGCTGGCCTATGTCTGGTGGCCGTGGGACTACTAGCCGTATCGCCACTAGACGAGAGTGGTGCCTTAAGGGCTGACAATAAGATCAAGGACGACTTCTTTGATATGCTACGACTCATGGTCAAGCCCCTGATCTTGATCTTTGTAATCTGTGCCTTTCTATTTGTATTGATAGAGCAGAGTTTTCAGACGTGGACACCTACCTTCTACAATGATATGCTCAAGGTGCCAGCGAAAATGAGTGTGCAAGCAGGGTCGATATTAGCTGGTGCCTTTGCCATGGGTAGGATACTATCAGGCTTCGTACTACGAAAGATCTCCTGGCTCCCCTTTACGCTGTTGTGCCTAGCCGTCCTAGCAGCCTGTGTAGCCATCAATATACCACTGGCTAATGCGGCCACGGTGACCAAGGATGTATCCTGGACTGATGCGCCATTAATCGTCTACATCTTCCCACTCATGGGAGTATTCCTAGCACCAATCTACCCTACGATCAACTCTGTCATACTTACGGCCATACCCAAGTACCTGCACAGCGCCATGTCGGGTCTGATCGTGGTATTCTCCGCTCTAGG
>CAYMFD010000080.1:0-5840 GCA_964389475.1 uncultured Saprospiraceae bacterium | reverse complement strand
GACGAAAAGTGATGTCGACTTTGACTTACGGACCTTCGTCGATCGATACTTTAAAGCAGAAGAAAGGCCAAAAGCCATAAATACCGACAGTACCGCCGATATCTCCACCCATATCCACCACCTCTGGGAGGGGCTCCAGCGATCCGACGAGGACACCTTAAGCCATGGTAGCAGTAAGATCCCGCTACCCCACCCCTACGTAGTACCAGGCGGTAGATTTAACGAAGTGTACTACTGGGACAGCTACTTTACGATGGTGGGTTTAGTACGGGCGGACAGGGTCGACCTGGCGTTAGGCATGCTCCGTAATTTCACCTACCTGATAGAGACCTACGGCCACATCCCCAATGGTAATAGAACCTACTTCCTGTCTCGATCACAGCCCCCTTTTTATAGCTTGATGTACCCATTGCTAGAAGATCACCTCGACGTGACCGACCAGCAGCGATGCCATATGGCGATGATCAAGGAGTATGGCTTCTGGATGGATGGGGCTGACCACCTCACCGATGATCAGACCTGCTACAGGCGAGTGGTACGTACAGGCGGTCACCTAGTCAATCGGTACTTCGATGACTCGGCCACACCTCGCCAGGAATCATACAGAGAGGATGTTACTGACGCAAAAGACCTAGAGGACAAGGCAGCATTTTACAGGCACATAAGAGCGGCCTGCGAGTCGGGCTGGGACTTTAGTAGTCGATGGCTAAGTGATATCGACGATATCACGACGATACGTACCTGCGACATCGTACCCGTGGATCTCAACTGTCTGCTCTGGCACCTAGAAGCGGTACTGGCGAGAACATCAATATCTAATGCTGATCGCAAGCTCTACCAAGGTCTAGCGGATAGGCGGTCACAAGCTATCGAGGCACTGTGCTGGAGGTCGGACGAAGGACACTTCGGCGACTACCTCTACACCGAGCAGTGCAGCACTGGTCGTGAGACGGCAGCTATGGTATTTCCACTTTTTTGCGGGCTAGCCTCAATGTCACAGGCTAGGCAGGTAGCAGCCATACTAGAAGATCGCTTTATCAAGGCTGGTGGAATGATGACTACCCTAGCCCATACCACCCAGCAATGGGATGCGCCTAATGGGTGGGGCCCGCTGCAGTATATGGCCGTGTATGGTCTAGATCGCTATATGTTAGTCGATGAGGCTCAGCGGATAGCCACTGCCTGGTGCCATGCCTGCGAGGCGAAGTATGAGCAGGACAAAAAGCTAATCGAGAAGTATAATGTCATCGATCCACTACATACAGCCAAAGGCGGAGAATACCCGGCTCAAGATGGCTTTGGCTGGACCAATGCCGTTTATATTGATTTCATACATTATCTTGACCCTGAATGATCAGGCAAGGTCAGAGCAACATCGATACCAACTCACATTAAAACTCACTCATGTTCCCACTTTTCCAAATCTCAAACATTGACTTAAGTATCATTATTGGGTACTTACTTTTTGTTGTGCTCCTTGGTTTTTATTTCGGCAAGAAACACGAAGATGCAGAGGACTACTTTCTAGCCGGACGTACACTTACATGGCCACTGATTGGGTTTTCGCTATTTGCCAGTAACATGAGCAGTAATAGCCTAGTGGGGTTAGCAGGTTCGGGATATAACGACGGCTTCTCCGTATACAGTTATGAGTGGATGGCCGTCCTCATCCTGATCATATTTGCGGTCTTTTTCTTACCGTTTTATTTGAAAAACAAGATTTTTACTATTCCCGAATATCTTGAGGGTCGTTACTCTTATGCGGTACGAGCCTATGCATCGGGTATAGCTGTGATCCTCAATATCCTCGTAGACATTGCCGCCACGTTGTATGCTGGAGGAGTAGTGATACAGATGATATTTCCACAACTAGGTCTAGGAGCCATCATTATCGGCCTAGCAATCATCGCGGGCATCTACACGATCTCAGGAGGTCTAGCGGCAGTGGTCTATACCGATGCGGTACAGGCATGCATACTGATCTTTGGCTCGGCGATGATTACCTACTTCGCTTGGAATGCCTCTGGCGGATGGGATGCTATGGCTGCCATCACGGACCCTTCACACTTCCAGATCCTCAAGCCTATCGATGATCCTAATATGCCCTACCCCTCCGTCTTCACCGGCGTCCTCATCATTGGCTTTTATTTCTGGGGTACTAACCAATATATAACGCAGCGTACCCTCGCCGCAAAAAACATCCGACAAGGGCAGTGGGGAGCCATGTTTGCAGGCTTCCTAAAGCTATCCATCCTATTTATCATGATCTTCCCTGGAGCATTTGCAAGGGTACTATATCCGTCAGCAGGTACTAATGATGCGGGGCAGCCGCTAGCTACAGCCCTCGATGGCGCATTGATCAAGATGGATGCCATCTACCCCAGCCTACTATTTGACTTCTTACCGACTGGTATTATAGGGCTGGTACTCGCAGGTCTGATAGCTGCGATGATGTCAAGCCTAGACTCTGGCCTTAACTCTGTATCTACGTTGATTACCATGGACTTTTACCGTAAGGCTAAGCCCGAGGCGAGTCCGGCGTCTCTTATGAAAGTAGGCCGGATCATTACCGCCATCGTCATGGTGATCGCCGTACTGTGGGCTCCTCAGATCGGCAATTTTACTAAGCTGTGGGACTACCTACAACAGACACTAGCGTGGTTCTCGCCACCCGTAGTCGCCCTCTTCGTCATGGGTATATTCTGGAAACGGGCCAACAATACGGGTGCCGTTGCTGGCATGGTCGTAGGTTTTGCCATGACGGTCGTACTCATCCTCAATGCAGTAGGTCTAGTCGATATGGCTTTACCTAACTTCCTATACACAGCGGGTATACACTTAGGCATATCTCTACTCGCCATCATCGTGGGCTCGCTGATGACCGATCCGCCAGCTGCCGCTCAGACAGAAAACCGAATCTGGACCATCGCCGAGTTTAATGCAGAGACGGTCTCACTCAGTGATCTGCCATGGTATAAAAACTACCGCTATCAAGGTATCGCTTTGATCATAGCCGTGACGGTTATCATTGCGTGGTTTGCCTAAAAGAGACGCTTGACGTTTTCCGTTCGACGTTTTACGTTGAACGGCTAACGGCTAACGGTAAAACGACTAAACGTGAAAACCTATGAATAGCGATCTCCGCTCATCAGCGCTAGCTACCATCCACGCCGCCATCTCACCGCTAGGCTTGATGGCTACCAGCGTCGCTGCCGAGAACTACCATCGTGTATGGTCTAGGGACAGCAACATGACGGGTATAGCAGGCTACCTAGCGGATGACGCTACCACGATCGATGCCTGGCGCCTATCCCTTGACACCCTACGGGATCACCAGCATGAGGTAGGCTTTATCCCTAGTAATGTAGGCGGACCCAGCGTGAGCTATGGCTCGCTGGTAGGACGGGTAGACTCGACGCTGTGGTATATCATCGGTGTAGCGCTATGCCATCGAGCTGTGGGTGATAACGCCTGGCTCGACAGTCACCTGCCTGCAATAAGTAAGGCCCTTAACCTATGTATGGCATGGGAGTTTAACGGGCGACACCTCATCTATACACCCCTAAGTGGCAACTGGGCAGACGAGTACCCCATACAGGGCTACACACTCTATGACAACTGTCTGCGGCTGTGGGGTCTACAGCTCTGGGAAGGCAGAGGCATTACTGACCGTCATAAAATAACTCAGGTGAAAGAGGCGATCGAAGCCAACTTCTGGCTGTCTCAATCGGGTGGTGAGAAGTATCACCCTAGGCTATACCGAGACGTCTCCGCGGTGGACGAGAGCCGACACTGGGTAGCTGGCTTTACCCCTGCTCGATACTATGGGATGTTCGATGCGGCTGGTAACGGTGTAGCCATGCTGCTAGGCCTAGGCGGTACAGATCAAGTCGCAAGTATCACAGACTACACAGAGACCTTGATGACAGAACTGGGCAAGGACCTTATACCTGCATTTTGGCCAGTAATCAAGCCAGGAGACACACTAGACATAGACCTACAGCAGAACTATGCCTACAGCTTCAAAAACGTACCGCACCACTTTCATAATGGCGGCATATGGCCGATCATGATGGGCTGGCTAGCGGTCGGCCTCCGTTGTCGTGACCAGGAAGAAGTGGCTGACAAAATGCTAGCTGGCTACCAACAAATGGCCATCTTAGAGGGTTATCAATACTACGAATACCTTGATAGTAAGCACTTTACAGCCTGCGGAAAGCCCAAGATGTGTTACAGTGCCAGCGGGGCACTAATGATGAGTAGCACAAAGGACAAACTACAAGGTCTACTGTAATTAATGATCGACTTAAAACCAGATGTATGAAAGCCCTGCTGAAAATTACGACTACCCTATCTCTGCTGCTTGCAGCATACACGATGCAAAGTCAAGTCACGCCAGCGGCAGCACCTAACTCTGTAATGGTACAGGTACATGCGACACACCAAGCCGCCTTTCTTGCTGCTGTCAGAGGCGACGCTGACTTATCACCCCTGCTATCCTCTAGCAAGTCACTCAACTCCCCTCGCCGCATCAAAGACCTACACCCTAGCGGCAAGTCGGCCATCTATTTACTAGAGTGGGATCAGGGCCAGGATATCGACTCGGTCGTCGAAGTACTAAAGAGCAGTGGGACCTTTGCCATCGTCGAGCCCAACTACATCGGTGAGGCAGGTGGTCGGCAGATGGTCACGCCACCTACCCTACCCGATGACAGGAATTTTGATCGACAGTGGTCACTGCGTAATGACGGGTCATTTACCCTCTCACCAGCAACAGCAAGAGCAGATATAGATATCACTAATGCCTGGGATATAGAGACCGGGAGTAGCGACATCGTCGTAGCGGTGCTCGATAGCGGCGACCCAGCCACCCATAGAGAGCTCCGTAATCGACTTTGGAGTAATGAGACGAGTATCAATGGCACCGATGATGACGGCAACGGATATATAGATGATACCAGGGGATATAATTTCGTCGACGACGATCCATTTCCAGTCGATAATCACGGGCATGGGTCAAATGTCGCAGGCATCATCGTGGCAGAAGCCAACAACAACAATGGCTTTAGCGGTGTCGACTGGCAGTGTAAATTAATGACTCTCAAGGTACTAGACGATGATGGTTTTGGTTTTTACAGTGACTGGGCAGAAGCGATCTTCTATGCCGTAGACAATGGTGCCCATGTTATCAATATGTCGTTGGGAGGCGTCTCATACTCTCAGCTTCTCCAAAATGCCGTCAATTATGCGACCGATAGAGGCGTCCTTGTTGTGGCATGCATGATGAACGATAATACCAATGCCCCACGCTACCCGGCTGCACTTGATAATGTCTTGAGTGTAGGCTCTACCGATCCAGATGACACTCGAACAAGGCCGTTTTTTTGGGCATCGGACAGCGGTAGCAACTGGGGATCACACATTGACCTGGTAGCTCCTGGCAATTATATATACGGCCTGCACCCCCGCCAGTTTAGTAACTTCAACACCTACTGGGGAGGCACTAGTCAGGCGGCGCCACATGTCGCTGGGGTAGCTACCCTCCTACTCGCTCAGGACAATACTAGGACGCCTGCTGATCTCATAGAGCTCATTACTTCTACGGCCGATGATGTCGTAGGCGACGCTGATGATGTCCCCGGCTATGATCTATACTACGGCCACGGTCGTCTCAATGCTTACAGAGCTCTAGAGGCAGGTGCAGCCCTCGTGTCCACCACTGCGGTGGAGGAGGATTCCGCCTTTGAGGTGACGCCTAACCCTGTAGTGCGGCCTGCGCCTATAACAATTAGCACCACGTCATCCGCTAGATCTGAGGTCAGCATATATGACATGTCAGG
>CAYMFD010000079.1:0-18476 GCA_964389475.1 uncultured Saprospiraceae bacterium | reverse complement strand
TAATTCTTACGATATTGGTCTGATCGACTATGCGACGATCGGTGACTTTGTGTGGATGGACATGAATAATGACGGTCTACAAGACGCAGGTGATGAAGCTGTCTCTGGCGCAACGATTTACCTCGTGAGGGCTGGTATGAGACTAGACTCTACGATATCAGATAGTGATGGGCTATACCTATTTACAGATGTTGTTGCCGGTGATTACCGCATCGAGGTGGTCGTGCAGGCTAGCCTCGAGATAGCTACGGGTAATGTAGGAGGTGATGATGATATAGATAGTGACCTAGTGACGGATATGCCGCGACCAGCTACAGCCGACTTTACGGTCATGGCAGGTGAGGACATACGTAATGTGGATCTAGGATTTAGAGCCTTGCCAGGTGATATATCTGGATTGGCGTGGAGAGACATTGACTATGATGGTCTACGTGACAATGGTGAGCCGCTATTGGAAGGTGTGACTGTCCAGCTTTTTGATGCTGGTGGTACACTAGTCGCTTCTGTGATTACCGGAAATATGGGAGAATACCGCTTTGCTAACCTGTTTATGGGAGACTACTACGTCGTCTTTAGTGAGGTGGCGGATCATGTATTTACGAGGTCTCAGGTTGGTATAGATCGCAGTATAGATAGTGATGTAGATAGTGCGATCGTAGTGGGTAGTACGGCCATTCTTAGCCTTACACCTGCTGTAAATATTACGAATATCGATGCGGGTTACGTAGGGTTGACCTCCATCGGTGACCTTGTCTTTGAAGACAAAAATATAGACGGCTTGCAGAGTATGGGCGACCCAGGAATACCGGGTATCAACGTTGATCTCTTCGACCAAAACGGTATGCTCTTAGCCAGCGACGTAACGGATGCTACTGGACTCTATCGATTTGAAGATCTATTGCCAGCGCAGTATGAGTTACATTTTGATGTACCAGCAGATCTACTAGTAACGGCTGCTGACCAAGGTGATGACCTCCTTGATAGCGATGCTAGTGCGGATGGTACCATAGCGGTACAGACGACCGGTACGGGTATCGACGACTTTTCATATGATATAGGCTTGATATCTCTAGCTCGTATCGGTGACCTAGTTTATGTGGATGCAGATAATGACGGACGTCAGTCAGCAGCTGATGTAGGCCTTGCAGGTGTAGAGATATACCTTCTCTCTGGCGGTGTGAGGGTAGACACAGTGGTGTCTGATGTAGATGGTCGATATGAGTTTGTAGATGTCGTGCCAGGGGACTATACGATAGAGGCGACTACGCCTGCTAGTTTTGAGGTCGCTCTTGCTGATCCAGCAGCGCCAGAGGATGTAGATAATGACCTGACCGTATTTACTACGCTGCCAGGTACAGAGGTCTTTACAGTAGTTGCAGGCCAAAACCAAGTAGACATAGACCTAGGTTTTAGACCTGCACTGAGCTCGATTATGGGACTAGTGTGGGACGATATCAATAATGACGGTATACGCCAGGCAAGTGAGGACGTCCTGCATGATGTGTTAGTTACTCTACGTGATGCGGCAGGAACTACACGAGGTATTTTTGTCACCAATGGCAATGGTACCTATCGTTTTGACAATATATTCCCTGGTCAGTACTATGTAGTATTTGGATTTTCACAAGGTCGTATCTACACTGCACCTAATGTAGGGGCAGATGATATGGATAGTGATGTGACCTCTAGTATCGAGTTAGGTAGTACAGATATAATCGACCTGCCAGCCGATACGGTACTCACTAATGTTGATGCGGGTTACTCTACACTTTCGCAGATTGGTGATTTTGTATGGGAAGATCTTAACTACAATGGACTACAGGATACACTAGAGCCAGGTATAGAAGGCGTGCTTGTTCGCTTATTATTAGCAGGGGCCATCGTAGATGAGACGACTACTAGCAATACGGGAAGTTATAGCTTTGATAGCCTTACGATCGGGGATTACCAAATACAGGTGGACTTGCCTACAGGATACGAGGTTACTCTACAGGATGCTGGTGATGACAGTCTAGATAGTGATGCGGATAGTGCCGGCGCTATATCTGTGATGATAGGCGGTGTTACTAATAATGATCTCAGCCTCGATATAGGATTGTTTAGACGAGTATCGATTGGTGACAGGATCTTTACAGACCTAGATCTTGACTTCTTACAAAGTGCCGGCGATGTCGGGATAGGCGATGCCGTGGTATACCTACTACAGCAAGGTGTAAGGGTCGATAGTACCACCACTACTACTGATGGGACTTACGCCTTTACGGACCTCACGCCGGGTGACTACCAGGTGGAGACAAGGACGCCTACAGACTTTAACCCCATCCTAGAGGTGGGTGCTGATGATACGATAGATAGTGATGTGGCCACGATGACCATGTTTGCTACGACGGGTGTCGTCTCACTCATTAGTAATGAGGTGAATAATAATGTTGATATCGGTTTCGCCCGAGTACCTACATCTGTCGGTGGCCTAGCATTCCGCGATGTAGATGGTGATGGTCAGTATGACGCTACGATCGATGAGACACTAGCGGGTATTGACGGTACCTTGTTTGATGTAAGTGGTATGGCGGTTACGTCCTTTACCACGGGCCAGGATGGTAGTTACCAGATTGACGACTTGTCTGGTGGTATGTACTACCTGACATTCGCAGATGGAGACTCATTAGTATATACAAGACCTGACCAAGGCAGTGACGCTACGGATAGTGATGTTACCGGTGCTATAGTGCCGGGTAGCACAGACGCTTTTGCCCTGAGTGCGGGCAATGACCTAGTAGATATATATGTGGGTTACGTCACACCAGCTAGTATCGGTGATCTTGTGTTTTTTGATTTAAATCGAGATGGTATACAGGCACCGCCTGATCTCCCAGCACCTATGACCAATGTAGCCCTACTCACAACGACGGGAGATACGGTAGCTCTTGCGATTACGGATCAACTGGGCTCTTACAGATTTAATGACGTGCAGCCTGGTGACTACATCGTACAGTTCGATATACGGCCACCTTTTGAGGCCTCTCCGGCTGATCAGACAACGGATGATCGAGATAGTGACGTCACGTCAGCTCTATTTCCTAATAGTACAGATGTCGTTACCCTCCAGCCTGGTGATTTTGACATGACAGTAGACGCAGGGCTTTCGCCTATGTTTAGCAGTATTGCGGGGGCAGTATTTACGGATATTGATATGGACGGCTTGATTGGTCCAGGAGACTTCCCACTACCATTCGTACAGATGTACTTATTGGATGCTGCTGGTATGCTCATAGATAGCACTGAGTCGGATGAGATGGGGCTGTACACCTTTACAGACTTAGAAGCTGGAGATTACATTATCCGATCTGCAGGACGTACGGGTTATATTGCCACCCTACAAGATGTAGGGATGGACGATCTGATAGATAGTGATATAGATATGCAGCTTGAGACAGCTGTGATTACGCTTGATATAGGGGAGACAGCTGCAGGAGTCAATGCAGGATTTATCGATACTCGTGCCAATATATTCGGCGCAGTATGGATTGATGATAATGAAAACGGAATCAGAGATGCAGACGAAATGCCACTCAACGGTGTGCCGGTAAGACTCTACGATGCGTCGGGTATGCTCGTACAGTCGACCATGACACTTAATATGGGTCGGTATGTCTTCTTATCAAGGTTGCCAGGCGACTACTACATCGAGTTTGATAACCAGGGTATATACGACTACACAGCTGCGGATGTAGGTAGCGATGACACTGTAGATAGTGATGTTACAGGTAGTAATGGACTCGGTACGACAGATGTATTCATGCTTACGTCTAATGTCGATGTCACAGATGTCGATGCAGGATATATCGCCCTCGCCAGTGTTGGTGACTTCGTGTGGCAAGACGTCGATCGTGATGGTGAGCAGGATGCAGGTGACCTGCCGCTGGCAGGACTTACGGTCTTTTTGGTAGATCAGGCAGGCATGCGCATTGATACCACGACGAGTGATATAAGTGGTAGGTACATATTCGGTCAGATAGCACCTGGTGACTACTCGGTAGAGGTAGATATACCATCTGGCTTTTTGCCGACGATCAGAGATATGGCGATCAGTACAGAATTAGACAGTGACATTACCAGCGCTACCAATGGCGTTGCGACTACACTGACTTTTGCCCTGATGCCCGGAGAGATCCGCATGGATATAGATCTAGGCTTCGTCGTGGAGCCAGCAGATGTAGGTGGCCTAGCTTGGGAAGACCTTAACTATGATGGGCAGCGTAGCCCAGATGAGCCTGCATTGGCCGGTGTGACGGGTAGACTAGTGGCAGCAGTAAGTGGGCTAGATGTAGCGGCATTCGTGACCGATACAGATGGTGCCTACTTGCTCTCAGACATACCACCAGGCGACTACTTTGTAGTCTTCGATACGCCAGCGCCTTTTGAGACGACCTTGGCTAATGTTGGTCCTGACAGTACGGACAGTGATATTACCAGTAGTCAAGAGGTAGGTAGTACGGACGTCTTTACTTTGTCGTCGATGGTCGATATCCTAGACATAGATGCAGGGTACTATAGATCAACTAGCATAGGTGATCGCGTATGGGAGGACCTTAACCGTAACGGCATACAAGATGCTGGCGAGGTAGGACTCAATGAGGTGATCGTTATGCTTTATGATGAAAATTTCAATTTGCTGCGCATGACGATGACGGCCGATAGTCCTACAGGTATGCCAGGGTACTACACCTTCGGAGGACTTACGCCAGGACAGTATAGTGTGGGTGTCGACTTGTTCGCTCCTTACACGATCACGGCCCTCGACCAAGGTAGTGACGATGTCGATAACGACTTTAGCAGTCAAGGGGCACTCATACGTACAGACCTCATCACGCTTTCGAGCGGTGAGATGGTAGATGATGTAGATGCGGGACTTGCACCTTTATTCGGTGGTATCGCTGGAGTGGTCTTTAATGATCTCGATGAAGACGGTCTGCTAGCTGCTAGCGACCTAGGTGTCGGCGGCGTTACGGTATACCTAAGCACGACGATGCCTCAGGTGTTGATCGATAGTACGGTTAGTGATGCCAATGGTGTCTATAGCTTTGATAGTCTAGAGATGCAGGATTATGTCATCGACTTCGCCTTACCGCGGGGCTTTGAGTCTACCCTGCAGGATGTCGGTACAGATGACCTCGTGGATAGCGACATTGATATGAATGGCGTGGTGACTGGTGTATCTGTACAGTTTGGCAGGATTACAGCGGGTGTTAACGCTGGACTCATCAACAATGGTGGCAGTATCTGTGGCCTCGTATGGCAGGATGACGTCGTTGACGGTGTACAGATGGTAGGAGAGACTTCTGTCTTTGCGGGAGAGGTAGTCTACCTGCAGGATACCATGGGTACCGTAGTCGATAGTGTTGTCACAGATGTCAATGGTGCTTATACTTTCGAAGGCATCGTAGAAGGCCTCTACGTAGTAGCCTTCACAGCCAACGACTCACTAATCATATCGCCTCCAGCTACTATGGGCGGCTTGCGCAATAACGATATTACAGATCAGTGGGGTACCGGTACGACCGATACCCTGCGAGTGGTTACAGGCGGTAAGATTGACAGCATCGACATAGGTGCCTACCGCTACGCATGCATCGGTGACCTAGTATTCGTGGATCTTAACGAAGATGGTCTTCAAGATGCAGGTGATGATGTATTGCAGGGAGTAACGATCAATATTTACGATAGTGCCGGTGCTCTGATAGATGCGCAAATGACAGGCGCTGATGGTAGATACCGCTTTGATAGCTTAGTGCCTGGTAGGTACGTGGTCGAGGCAGAGCTGCCTACCTTCTATATCTACACTGCTGCCGACCAAGGCACAGACGATGTAATAGATGCTGATATCACAGTCATCAACGGTTCGGTAGGACGTACAGACACGATTACGGTAAGCTCTGGTGACAAGCGACTGACGGTCGATGTCGGCCTACTGGATCGAGTACCAGAGTCGACGACGATATCTGGGTTCGTATGGGAAGACCTCGATGCTGACGGTAGGAGAGAGGCACTGGAGCCGGGTACTAATGGGCTGCAAGTCGAGCTCTACATGGCGAATGGTACTCTTGTAGGTACCACGACGACTAGCTTTAGCAGTAGCCTCATGGCGGATGGTTACTACGAGTTTATCAATCTAGCGGCGGGTGACTATTACGTCATCATAGCGACACCTTCGGATAGCGAAGTGACACTGCCTAATATAGGCGATGAGCTCAATGATAGTGATATCACTGGTTCACAGGCTGCTGGTAGTTCAGACATAGTAACTATAGGTCTGGGTATCACGCCATTTACCACAGATGGTGGTTACTACTTTAATGGTAGCATAGGTAACCGCACATGGTATGACTTTAAGATGGACGGCTTATTTGACGATGAGGCTGGGGTCAGTTTTGTGGATGTGAACCTACGTCGAGCAGACGGTACGCTGGTTGCTACTACGTTTACGGACTTTATGCCGGGACTGGGCGATGGATTCTATATGCTACAGGATGTCACGCCGGGTGAGTACTACATCGAGTTTGTCAACTTTGATGGTTACCAGTACACATTCTCTGATCAAGGTAGTGACGACATGCTCGATAGTGATGTGACTGGCGCTTTCGGACTAGGTACGACAGATCTATTTGTACTCTTATCTGGTCAGGATCGTGATGACATAGATGCAGGACTAGCATTTCCTCCGGGATCTGTCGGGGACTTTGTGTGGGCTGACGAAAACACCAACGGCCTACAAGACTCTGGTGAGCCAGGTATACCTAATGTCGCTGTATCGATATTTAATGCAGCAACGGATGAGCTTATCGGTTCTACGCTTACAGGCCTGGATGGTCGTTACACGATACCTAATATCCAGCCTGGAACGTACTACATGGAGTTTGATCGTCCACAGGGTTTCCTCAATACGATTGTCAATGGCAGTGATGCGAGCCTAAACAGTGACGTCACTGACTTTGCGCTTAACCGCACGGACAACTTTATGGTGGGCTTTGCTACGGATGTAGTCGATATCGATGCAGGATTTTTCCAACCGTCAAGCCTTGGCGATTTTGTGTGGGAAGACCTCAACGAGAATGGGCTGCAAGATGCTGGCGAGCCAGGTGTGGCGGGTGTAGTCGTGGAACTGTTTAGAAATCTACCGTTCCCGATTATGACGACGACGACGGATGCTAATGGTCGATATAGCTTTACCGACTTGACACCTGGACTATATTCCTTGGCGTTTGAATTGCCAATGGGCTTCGAGTTTACCACATCTAATGTAGGTAACGATGAGTCGATAGATAGTGATGTAAATGCCGCTGGAACGACCGCATTGATATTACTAGCATATAATGTGAACCTTGACGACCGGGATGCTGGTATACGGCCTATCTCTGGTAATCGAGTCATCTCTACCATATGGGAAGACCTCAACCAAGACGGTATCAGAGATGCCGACGAGCCTAGAATGGCTGGCGTCGAGGTGATGGTTATGGATCACCAGGGGACAATGATGGAGATGCTTATGACGGATAGTCATGGTCTCGTGAGCTACGAGGTAGATCAGACGGATGGTACTAGTATCAGGGTGCTACCACCGGCGGGTTATGTATTCACTAGTCAGGATATGGGTAGTGACGATAGTGTCGATAGTGATGTAGATGCTGACGGATATAGTAACCTTATGGCACCCAATAGCAGTACGAGAGACGTCGATGCTGGCGTGGTAGCCATAGGCGGCCTCGTCGTCGATGTATGGCATGACGCTGATGCGGATGGTATCAAAGACGCCATGGAGCCAGGTCTTGCTGGTGTAGAAGTATCCCTAGTCAATAGGGCTGGCGATATCGCTATGACAGGCGTCAGTCGCCTCATAGCGGGTGGTCATGCGGCCGTAGTATTTGATAATCTGCCACTAGGCGACTATCGTATCACGGTAGACTATCAGGACGATATGGTCGTGACCAGGCAGCGGTCAGCCGATCAGGCCTTCTACTTTGATGGCCTTGGTGCCGCTACTGATTGGATATCACTTACGGTAGGGTCTGCTAGTCGAGACCTAGACCTAGGTATGTACCACGGTGGTACCATCGAGTCTACAGTATGGACGGATAAGGACAATGATGGACAGAGAGATGCTATCGAATCTGGTAAGCGAGCCATCTATGCGACCCTCGTGGATGTAGAGACACGTAGACAGGTCACTACTATCACCAACGGAGACGGTATAGCTAGATGGACAGGCTTGCAGCGGGGAGAGTACTTTGTCAACTACTACAGCACACAGGGCCTCGTATTTACGACAGCCGATAGAGGTGACGATCAGACAGATAGTGATGTGACGGGTGCTAATGGTCTAGGTACGACCGACACCTACCTCATACCACATAACTACACGACTGTACACATCGCAGCAGGTCTAGCAGTAGAAAACGATATCGCTGATAGCCAACAGTTGATGGTGGCTAGGTCACAAGATGAGACAGTGGCGGTACGCATGTATCCTAACCCTGCTCAAGACTACCTCACGATAGAGACTGATCAGGCGGATACTGTAAGCGACTACGCATATGTGATCTACACCGCTAGTGGTGAACGAGTACAGGAAGGTACTACCAAGTCCGGCGAACTACTGGATATCAGTAACCTACAGCCAGGGCTATACAGCGTAGGGGTAGAGATCAATGGAGATATACAAGTCCAGCTCATCATTAAGATGTAGGGACTCAGAGTATAACAGGTTTTGGATAAAGCGTCTAGGTGTGTAATGCATCTAGGCGCTTTTTTTTGATTTTGTGGTGAGGAGGGTTTCGTCGAGGATCTATGTGTATGCACTGATTTGGCGTTCGAGGCGCTTGGTGTTTTTGAGTTGGTAGAAGTGTTTGCAAGTTGCTTCAACAGCAAGACCTTAATATCTCACCATGCCTATCTTTTGATTCGGATGACTACAACCAAGTGTTTTTAAGGGTGTGAAAAGTGATTGGCTGCCTACCGTTTGTTTGTCGCTGTACAGAGCTAGAACAAGAGTCGACGAAATATGCGATTTTTCATGCAAGTCAGTGATGATCTAGTGTTACAGAATAGATTGGCGCTTGCCAGTAGTTCTAATCTTCCGTGTCGTAGAAAAATAAAAGCAATTTTGACACGACTCTAGATCGGTCTTGACCTTGATAGACCGTAGTAATTGATTTGGGTTTTTTGCACTGCGGGTAGAACCGCACAGCGCTAACCTAAGTCTTCCAAATGCCGAAAAGGAGGCTATGTATTGAGAGAAGTCGAAATGTTCCGACACTGGCTAGCAATCAAAGTTACATGTGTTATCTACAGATGGGACTCGTTTTATACTGCAATCACCATAAAACAACTTATAGCATGTCTGCGCTAGCACTGACATAGTCTACCCGTAGCGTGACAACTCCAAACATTACTCACTTGCAATGGTGCAGTACGCTTACATGGGTCAGAACAGCGCTGTTTACTCTCTTAACCAATAAAGACTTCTGTAGAGACGAGGTACACCGTCCTCCGATATCACTACTCCTCGATCAGGCTCTTAAGTCTCGCCAACTCTGATGCATTGATATACCGCCACTTGCCGACGGGTAGGTCCCCAAGGTACAGATTCATAAGGCGTACTCGCTGAAGGGTCTTGACCTTATAGCCGAGGTTATTGCACATCCGGCGTATCTGCCGATTAAGGCCTTGGGTCAGTATGATGTTAAAGGTATCGCGACCCAGCCGCTCTACTTTGACGGGTAGGATTTTCTGACCTAAGATCTTCATTGGGGCCTGCATCTTCTCGACGAATTCTTTTTCGAGCGGCTTGTTGACCGAGACGATGTACTCCTTCTCGTGGCCATGCTTCGCCCGCAAGATATGGTTGACGATTTCGCCATCATCCGTCATCAGCAGGAGGCCTTCGCTGTCTTTGTCGAGACGACCTACGGGGAATATACGCTTGTGGTAGTCGATGTAGCTGATCACATTGGCAGGCTCTCGGAGATCGGTCGTTGTGATGATCCCTCGGGGCTTATTAAAGATCAGGTAGGTGTGTTTCTTGGTCTTTTTGCCCTTGGTCTTTTGACGCTGGCTGATGTTCTTACCATCGAGTACGACCTTGTCATCTGGCTCTACGCGATTACCACGTTTAGCAATCTTGCCATTGATCAGTACGCGACCCTCCTCGATGATGCGATCTGCCTCACGACGAGAGCATATGCCCTGGCTACTGATAAACTTGTTGAGACTTACTGACATATTTCTACTAATATAATCGCACCATCACGACAAGCAACCAATTACCAGTTAACTAACCTACTAACCTACTAACCTACTAACCTACTAACCTACTAACCTACAAATGAATCACCTCATCGTAGGCCGCTGCCGTAGCTTCCATCACTGCCTCACTCATAGTCGGGTGTGGGTGTACTGCCTTGAGTATCTCATGGCCTGTCGTCTCTAGACGCTTAGCAGCAACCATCTCGGCGATCATCTCTGTGACATTCATACCTACCATGTGAGCTCCTAGGAGTTCTCCATACTTGGCGTCGTAGATCACCTTGACGAAGCCCTCTTTAGCACCGGCAGCACTTGCCTTACCAGACGCAGAGAATGGAAATTTGCCGATCTTCAACTCATAGCCAGCATCCTTAGCTGCCTGCTCGGTCATACCTACGCTTGCGACCTCTGGTACACAGTAAGTACAGCCTGGGATATTACCATAGTCGATAGGCTCAGGGTGGTGTCCTGCGATCTTCTCTACACAGGTGATACCCTCTGCACTGGCTACGTGGGCTAGTGCTTGTCCCGGCGTCACGTCACCTATAGCATAGATGCCATTGACATTGGTTTTGTAGTATTCGTCTACTTGTATGAGGCCCTTTTCGGTCTTGATGCCTAGAGCTTCTAGGCCTATGTTTTCTGTATTGGGTGTGATGCCGGCTGCTGATAGTACGACGTCGCAGACGATCTCCTCTGTCTTACCATCTTTTCTGCTTTTGACCGTGACCTTGCACTGCTTGCCAGACGTATCTACCGTCTCGACAGCCCAGTTGGCCTTGACATCGACGCCTGATTTTTTGAAGATCTTGGTGATCTCCTTGCTTACATCCTTATCCTCTCTAGGCAGTAGGCCCGTATCCATAAACTCGACGACGGTCACCTTCGTACCTATGCTGTTATACACATAGGCGAACTCAGTGCCGATAGCCCCTGCACCTACGACTACCATTGACTTTGGTTGCTTGGCCAGTGTCATGGCCTCTCTGTAGCCGATGATCTTCTTACCGTCTATCGGTAGATTGGGTAGTTGTCTCGCTCTACCACCCGTAGCGATGATGATGTGGTCAGCACTCAGCTCTTGACGCTTACCGTCCTTGTCTGTTACGATGACCTTCTTACCTCTAGCTAGTGATCCACTACCTTCTATGACGGTGATTTTATTCTTTTTCATAAGAAAGCTGACCCCCTTACTCATACCACCTGCTACATCACGGCTACGCTTGATCATCGCGTCAAAGTCCATTTTGGCAGAGCTGACCTTGATACCGTAGTCGTCAGCGTGGTTGATATAGTTAAACACCTGAGCACTCTTGATAAGCGCTTTAGTAGGTATACAACCCCAGTTGAGGCATATGCCGCCGAGATTCTCACGTTCTACGATACCTACATTCATGCCTAGCTGACTAGCTCTGATGGCTGCTACGTATCCGCCTGGTCCACTTCCTACTACTACGAGATCAAAATTCATTGTGATGCTTTAATTTATCGTTGTTTGAGATCAGCCGCCGGTGATTACTACTGCGCCTGATATAATTTTCGCCGCAAATATACGGTGCAGAAGGCAGCTGGCTGTTCTCCTTCTGTCATTCTGATATTGATACTAGCCATAACTCACTTGTAGGATGTGTAATTGAGGTGGTTGAGCCTGGTCGAAACCCCGAGCATTGCATGTCGGTGATTTCGATGACACTTCGCTATGTCATCCTGAGTTCATCGAAGGGCTCAATCACCTAACAGAGCCAGTCGAGCAGCGAGGTTTTGCTCTATGAGTCTCGGTGAGCCAATGGCGATAGCGGACCTCAACTGCGTAGAAATGTCCCGGTCGAAACCCCGAGTATTGCACGTCGGAGATTTCGATAACGCTTTGCTACTCAATCACCTTTCGTGTGAATAAGATCATGAGGTGGTTGATCCCGGTCGAAACCCTGAGTACTGCATGTTAGTGATTTCGATGACGCTTTGTTATGTCATCCTGAGTTCATCGAAGGGCTCAATTACCTTTATGTGAGCAAGATCATGAGGTGGTTGAGCCCGGTCGAAACCCCTAGTATTGCATGTCGGAGATATCTAAGCGCTTGCAAAAACTATTAAGCTCATCTTAAATATCTTTGCCCATGTTACTGGGAGGGCAACTGTGCAGTCTACCTCTCGGTACTTTGATGTTTTGATGTACCACTGATTTTAATTTTTGATAAACAAAACACACAATGAGAATACTAAACATGCTAGTCTTTATCATGACGGTGGCTACGATGGCAGCGCAGAGTACGGCAGCCAAGGTGGAACAACTCCTAGAGGCGCAGTCCGCCGTATCGACCTTTAAGGATATGGCTGCTAGACTAGTTGCCGAGCAGCGTCAGGCCAATACTGGCGTGGATCCTGCATTCTGGCAAAAGCTACTCCTAGAAATCGAAAATCAAGGCGGTGATCAACTGCGAGAGAAGCTCATACCTATCTATCAGAAACACTATACAGAGGCTGAGCTCGACTACCTGATCGACTTCTACACCAGTGATGTAGGTAAGTCTATCCAAGGTAAGGCGGCTCTGGTCCAGCAGGAGGTCAGTACAGCGGGTATGGCGTGGGGTGATGCCGTCGCTAGCCAGGTGCTTAGTCAGGTGCAGGCCCTAGATGCAGAGCATTTTAATGCGCAGATCGAGGGCTGCGAGGATTTCCATGAGGGCGAGTTTTTGCAAGTATTCGGCGATGGTGCTGAGATCATCCTTAATCGTAGCGGTGATACCCAGGTCGAGAACTATCAGGGGCAAGCTTATCATTATAAAATTAAATGGATGACACCATGTAGGTATCAAGTGACGGAGGTCGATAGCGAAGGTAAAACCATTGATAATCCACAGGTGTTAACGTACAATATCTACGACATCTACGAGGGAGGTCACAAGGTAATTACCAATATTGCTGGGACTAATGTCTATGACAAGTCTGACGTGTACACCGTCGTTAAAAACTAAGAATAGTGAGTTACAAGAAAGTATACCATCTAGCCAACTGTAAGACCTGTCAGAAGATCCTGGCACAACTAGATCTAGACGATAGCTGGGAGGTCATCAATATCAAAGAGCAAAATATATCAGCAGCCGACCTCGACTATGTCGCTGAGCAGATGGGCGGATATGAGGCGGTCTTTAGCCGTCGTGCCATGAAATATCGGTCGATGGGACTTAATGAGATGACGCTTACAGAGCCTGACTACCGCAAGTACATGCTAGAAGAATATACCTTCCTCAAGCGTCCATACATCCTATACGAAGACAAGGTGTATGTAGGTAACAAAAAGGCCGATGTGGCCGCAGCAGTAGCACATATCAATGGCTAAGACACATATGGATCGCGATCAAGTATCGCAGTGGCTTATGGGCCTGCAAGACCGTATCTGCGCAGGCCTTGAGGCGCTAGACGGCTCTGACTTTAAAGAAGATAAGTGGGAGAGAGATGGAGGCGGTGGTGGTCGATCTCGGGTGATCATGGGCGACCTCATCGAGAAAGGTGGTGTCAACTTCAGCGCTGTCCATGGCCCTCTGCCAGCTAAGATATCCAATGCTCTAGGGATAGCCGACACCAACTTCTTTGCGACAGGCGTATCCATCGTGTTACACCCCCGCAATCCGATGGTGCCGATCATCCACATGAATGTCCGATTTTTCGATACTGACGCTGGCCCGACTTGGTTCGGTGGAGGTATAGACGTTACGCCACACTACGTCGTGGAGGACGATGCTCGATTTTTTCATGGACATCTCAAGGCGGTCTGTAATAAGCATGATCCCGCTTATTATCCTAAGTTTAAGCAGTGGGCAGACGATTATTTCTACATCAAGCACCGTGACGAGACCCGCGGTATAGGCGGTATCTTCTACGATCGCCTCAGCCACGACGACAACCATACGATGGATGATCGCTGGGCCTATACGCAGGATGTCGGTGATGCATTTCTACCTATCTATCAAGAGCTCGTACATCGTAATGCCGTTAAGGCGTTTACCACGGAGCAACGTGACTGGCAGCTCGTCCGTCGAGGCCGATATGTGGAGTTTAACCTCGTGTGGGACAGGGGTACTAAGTTTGGCCTAGATACCAATGGACGTACAGAGAGTATACTCATGAGTATGCCACCCGATGCCCGCTGGATCTATAGCCACCAGCCCGAAGCGGGTAGTGCTGAGGCACAGACGTTATCATTACTCAAGAAGGGTATAGATTGGGTCTAGGGAGGATAGGTTATTGAATTAGAGGATTGATTCGGAACAAGAAGAATTAGTTTGTTCGTTTTGGCTTGATCCATGACTGATCGGGTTTCGCTACAGCGAAAAGGCAGCACAGCTGACTAGAGAGGTAACCGCAACAGTTGACTGCTCGAGAGATCGGATCACTCAAAGTAGTGCGATCTCTTCAACGGGACAACAACCCCTTGCTTCGCGATGCCTACACACTGTTGCCTAAACGTTAGCCGTCGTGGGTTCTACCCCGACGGCGCAAAGGGAACACTAATCTCTTTCTCCACAGAGGATCAAATCTCGCATCTTAAATCTGATGTCTCGCTACTCAACGGGACACCAACCCCTTGCTTCGCGATACCTGCACACAAATGCCCAAAACGTTAGCCGTCGTGGGTTCTACCCCGATGGCGCCGGGGTTTACAAAATAAGCGCCTTATATATATCTGATATCTGACGACTGATATCTCGCTACTGAATCCCCCTCACACTTCCTCACCCAATCCCTACGAATACTCATCACCCACGCCAGCAGGCGGCATTCCTGCAGACTTTTGAGGTATTGATTCACTACTACAAAAATCACTGCCTTATGCGATTATCCAGTCTATTTATCATCCTCCTACTTGCGACTGCCGCTATCGGCCAAGACGCCAAGATCGAGAGCCCTTACTTCATCACAGAGGGTATAGCGCCAGGTGCCTTTCCGTTGCAGTCCACCGATGTAGACGTATCGATTACGGGCCCAATAGCCAATGTCGTTGTCCGTCAAGTATATCACAATCACGATGACCAACCGATCGAGGCAACCTATGTATTTCCGGCCTCGACGCGTGCAGCCGTACATGGTATGACGATGCGTATCGGCGATCGGGTCGTCGAGGCAGAGATTAAAGAAAAGCAGGCCGCCAGAAAGACCTACACCGACGCCAAGGAGGCTGGCAAGCGGACCAGCCTGTTGGAGCAGCACGAGTCCAATGTCTTTCAGATGTCTGTCGCCAATATCCTCCCTGGCGAGAGCATCGAGATAGAGTTGCGCTATACCGAATTCCTGCTATTCGAAGACCAGCAGTATAGCTTCGTCTATCCTACCGTCGTAGGCCCACGCTATACCGGAGAGCAGGCGGCGGAATATGCAGCCCAGCCATATACCAAGGCAGGCGTGGCCTCCACCAGCACCTTCGATATCGATGTCGATATTACGATGCCCATACCCGTCTACAACATCAGCAGCCGTGCCCATGCTGTGTCAGTGGTACGGCTGACGGATCGAGACTACCAGATACACCTCGATCACAGTGATGGCTATGCGGGCAACCGAGACTACATCCTCAACTATAGTCTGGCTGGTGATGAGGCGATCGCTGGAGCTATCACCACATCCTTTGGTGGCGAGAACTTCTTCCTGTGTCAGGTAGAGGCGCCGGAGGTGTGCGAGGAGCGGCAGATCGTGCCTCGGGAGTATATTTTTATAGTCGATGTCAGCGGCAGTATGGGTGGCTTTCCGCTGACGGTCAGCAAAGAGCTGATGCGCAACCTATTGACAGGCCTCAAGCAGACGGACCACTTCAATATCCTCTTCTTTGCTGGTGGTAACTGGATGCTCAGCCCACAGTCTCTGCCGGCGACACAGCGCAATATCGATGATGCTATAGCAGCCGTCGATAAGCAGTCCGGTGGTGGCGGTACCAATATGCTGCAAGCCATCAAGCGATCTATGGCAGAGCCCAAGCAGGCGGGCACATCACGGTCATTCGTCATCGTCACCGACGGCTATGTGTCTATCGATCGTACGGCCATGGATTATGTGAGAGATCACCTCGGCACGGCCAATTTCTTTGCCTTTGGCATCGGTAGCTCTGTTAATCGGCAGCTGATAGAGGGTCTTGCCCACGTCGGTAATGCCAAACCCTTCGTGGTGACTGAGCCATCCGCTGCTAGCGCTGTAGCCCAGAAACTACACAAGTATATCAATGAGCCCGTGTTGACAGATATCCGCATCTCTAGCAATGCGCCGCTGTATGACCTCGCCTTTGACCACATCCCTGACCTGATGGCGGGTCGGCCGATCTACTTTTTTGGGAAGTATAAGGGAGACAAAGTACCCACCTTTGAGGTTACAGGTAATCAAGGCAACGTGTCATTCACACAGCGAGTATCTGCTCCTTTGGCTACAAGCACAGCAACGGTCTTACCCTATCTATGGGCGAGGGAGACGATCAAGTACCTAGACGACTATACCGCCGTAGCATCCTACACGGCGGACAAGCAGAAAGTCATCGACATAGGACTAGCCTACAACCTGCTGACGCGATATACTAGCTTTGTCGCTGTAGATGAGGAGGTCGTGACAGACGGAAACCCTAAGACCAAGGCGCAGCCCCTGCCACTGCCCAAGGGTGTCGGTAATGCCGCCATCGGTGTATCTAATGCCGCATATAGTGGAGTAGGCTTTGCCATGGAGGTAGAGGATCATTTGCTAGGGTCAGTCAGACTAGACATCCATATCCTAGATGACAACGGTAAGCGCATATATAGTCTAGAGCATATCCTCGAAGCGATATTGCTTAAGTCGCCTGCCTTGAGCAAGTACCTGTCGACGGGTCGTCATCGACTCACCATAGGTCAACCATTGGATTGCGATCCGCTACTAGAGATCCTCAGCCAAGAACTATTAGCTCTCGGCCTCGTACAGCTGGACGATAGTTTTGTCATAGATATCAAGAGGGTAACTCATGAATAAGTTAATCTCACTCGTGCTGGTCGTAATGATGTTCTTTGCGGCCTGCACGACCCCCGATAGCGATACGGAGCTAGTAGGTAGAGAGGGTTTGCATATTGTGTTCATAATGGGTGAGGACAAGGTAGGTAGTGACTACTACACCCTCGCCGATGAATACTACGCTGGACAAACGTCTGTCGATCATATGGTCAAGCACTGTCGGTCACTCGGCGAGGTCATCACCTACCTCAATGGTCTAGATGGTCACGCGATAGATACTGTCGACATCGTCGTGCACGGCAACAAGGCGACAGGCCTATCTACGCAGGTCAGTGACGGGGGGTACAAAGCAACACCAAAACGACTGATACAGGAGATGATCCTCCATAGAGCACCCGACTTGCAGCCTGGGGTAGTAGATGCTGAGACAGTGATCAATATATGGAGCTGTGGCGTTGGTGGTAATCAGATGACCGTCATGGGACTACGCCACCTCTTTAAGCCTCTAGCGGGCCCGGTGCCCAATGTCATTACCACTAAAGACTTTGTTGTCTACAAGCGTAATCAGATAGGGGAGGTAAAGCGCTATGCTGCTACCTACTATCCTTATCAGTATAGGCGGGGCTACCGACCATCTGATAGTGAGATTGCTCTTGATCTCAGACGTAGGTTTCCAGATGTCAAGGTCGACTGGCTCGCGACGGTGGCAGATCCTTATGCGCAGATAGAGTACCACCTGCCAGTGACATTTATAGAGTACTACGACCGACCTAGAGACCGCCCCGACCTGACCACTACTCAGCAGCAAGACTATGTTAAGTCTCACGATCAAATCAGCGAACAGCTAGAGGATCTGGACATGCACTACGACGACTTTACCTGGCAAGTCGATAAGCGGATCATCACCGACGATGCTGGTCAGCGTCGCTACGCCGTCAAGGTCATCGGTATGACAACGATCTTGTGCTATCTGGAGGTGGAGGAGTGAGGAGTCAGACTGCCCGCCACGAGGTACTTGCCATATCGACTAGCCGTAGGTTAACGGTTAATAACGGCTATGGCAATACGGCTCCTTTAGCCATCAATCCTCTATATGCAGGCGCTGTGCGGTGTGATAAGTCGCCTAGATCACTTAACTTTACAAGGTAGGGAGTAGTAGTACACCTATAGACGTGGATAACTGGAATTGGGATGATGCTAGTTCTTGGGGTGTT
>CAYMFD010000078.1:5533-18519 GCA_964389475.1 uncultured Saprospiraceae bacterium | reverse complement strand
TCGGTGTCTCGGTGTCTCGGTGTCTCGGTGTCTCGGTGTCTAAGATCAAAAATAGAAGTCATGTCTAAATGAGTTTGGTTAAAGATTATGCTTAATTATCATCTGCACGTTTAAATGCCGACAATATGATAATCTGCATTACAAATATAATACAATATAAAACACTACAATAACCGTTAACTGCCTAAAATCACCCGTTTACTAAGTCGTGGGGCCATAATTAGTCCTTAAATGGAGTTAGGGAGGTTTGGAGCTCTCATTGCCTGACCTTATAGTCAGGGGCTATAATCGACACTAAAGTGGTCGAGGCCATGTGCTGCTCGTACCTCGTGTTTCTTGCTCGACACCTACTGTAGCACAATGTCGGGAGCCTTGTGCTACAAACACGATGATCTTTCACGGTCATTGACTGACACCAAGCTCGACAGGATGATATATTTAAGGGCAATGGCTTCAGCCATGAGGCCCGAATAGTGAAATTACCTGACCTGACGGCCAGTCGCTCTTATCGACACTAAAGTGGTCGAAGACGTGTTGCTTGTGCCTCGTGTGTCTTGCTCGAAACACCCTAAGTAGCACAATGGCGGGAGCCATGTGCTGTGATATAGAGTCCCATGCTATCTGCGAAAATCCGTATCATCCAATCGATCCGTGTTCTATCTCGCATAGGTCCGCCACCGTACCTTCATAGATGGAGGAGAGTAGTACCTTTGGAGCCGTACTCTACACAATATCTTTAATGCAAGGACGCTTAGTCGATGTCATCATTCCTGCCTACAACGAAGAGGCTTCTATAGGCAGTGTGCTCAGAGACATACCTGCATGGGTACGTAGCGTTATCGTGGTCAATAATAACAGTAGTGATAATACCAAAGCCGTTGCTACAGCAGCAGGCGCCATAGTCGTTGACGAAGCTATTGCTGGGTACGGCAAGGCCTGCCTTAAAGGTATTGACTACATCAGTCGACTGTCCCAGAAGCCTGATATTGTTGTGTTCCTAGATGGTGATTATAGCGATCACCCGCAGGAGATGGACCAGGTAGTAGAGCCTATCCTCTCTCAAGGCGCTGAACTAGTGATAGGCAGTCGGGCCCTCGGAGATATGGAGTCTGGGGCTATGATGCCGCAGCAGATCTTTGGCAACTGGCTAGCGACTACGCTGATCAAGCTCATATATAAGTACGAGTTTACGGATCTAGGACCATTCCGAGCTGTCAAGTATGATACCCTGATCGATCTAGATATGCAAGACGAGGACTTTGGCTGGACGGTAGAGATGCAAGTCAAGGCGGCGAAATATAAACTAAACTGCCAGGAGGTGCCCGTGTCTTATAGAAAGCGGATAGGCGTCTCAAAAATCAGTGGGACGATCAAAGGCACGATCAAGGCGGGACACAAGATTATCTGGACAATATTTAAGCTAATATAGAGGCATATGCTCACCCTAGGATACGTATTGGTTGCTATCTACTTGGTAGCGTTAATCTTTGTGACGGTGTTTTGTTTGATGCAGTTTCAGCTGCTCTACCACTACATGCGTAAGAACAAAAGAGACCTAGTGCCAGCCGAGATCGAGGGGGCTGCACTGCCCTTTGTCACCATACAGCTACCGATATTTAACGAGCGGTATGTGGTCACTCGTCTCATCGAAAACATACTAGCATTTGACTATCCTCGTGACCGATACGAGGTACACATCCTAGACGACAGTACCGACGATACCCTAGCCATCAGCCGTGATCTCGTAGATAAGTATAAGGCGGAGGGCTACAATATCGAACTGATCACAAGGCCAGATCGTGTAGGCTATAAGGCCGGAGCATTGAAGTATGCTACGAAATATGCCAAGGGAGATTTCATCGCGATATTCGACGCTGACTTCCTACCAGAGAGCGACTTTCTGAGACGTACCATACCCCACTTTGCTAATGATAAGGTCGGTGTGGTACAGACTCGCTGGGCCCACATCAACCAAGATTACTCGCTGATTACAGAATTACAAGCATTCCAGCTCAATGTCCACTTTACCGTGGAGCAGCGAGGGCGAGAGGCCGGTGACTACATGCTACAGTTTAATGGTACGGCTGGCGTCTGGCGCAAGGAGACCATTGAGAGTGCTGGCGGCTGGGAGGCGGACACCCTTACCGAGGACCTAGACCTCAGCTACAGGGCTCAGATAAAGGGCTGGGAGATCGTCTTCCTAGAAAACGTCACATCACCCGCAGAGCTACCCGCCGAGATGAACGGCCTCAAGTCACAGCAACACCGCTGGATGAAGGGCGGCGCCGAAACTGCCAAAAAGATGCTACCCTCTGTATGGAGAAGTGACTTATCGCTACGGCGCAAAGTACATGCTACCCTGCACCTCCTGAGTAGTAGTGTATTTCTCTGTGTCTTTATCATCGGTACTTTTAGCGTACCTATCCTATTCCTCATAGCGCCACTGCAACTACAGACCGACTTGCTAGGTATTTTCATGGTAGGGCTGGTCTCTATCGGGGCGGTCTACTTTGTTGCCAATGTCAATATCGCCTGGCCACAGGATGGTTACCTAAAGAAGGTGGTGAAGTTTATCCTGCTGTTTCCGATCTTTCTGGCCATGAGCATGGGTCTATCCTTGCACAATAGTATCGCCGTAATACAAGGTTTTAGAGGTAGGAAATCTGCCTTCGTACGTACCCCCAAGTTTGATATCAAGGAACAAAAAGACTCCTTCGTCAAGTCACAGTACCGTGATACCAAGATCAACAAAATCACGATGGCAGAGGGCCTACTCGCCCTATACTTTATCGGTGGCATCGTAGCTGGTCTTATGATCGGCGAACAGACCTTCCTGCTCTTCCACATACTACTGACGATAGGTTACGGTACGACATTTTACTACTCTGTCAAGCATGCAAGAGCGAGGTCGTAACACCGCCATACACCTCAGCGGGCTGGCGCTACTCACAGCCGGCAGCCTATATGTGTCCTTCGGTCCCAGTCAGTCGGATTTCGCAGAGATCATAGCGGGCTTGGCACTAGCCTGGCTAGGATATGGGTTACTCGTACGTCGACCCCAGCCTATCGCCCTTGCTACGACCGCACTGGCGATCGGTTTTCTGATCCGTGTCGTATTGATCTTTGCCTTCCCCAATCTATCAGACGATATCTATCGGTTCGTCTGGGATGGTCGCTGTACCCATGCCGGTGTCAGTCCCTATGCCTACCTACCTACCGCCCTAGTCGAGCAGGGGATCACTGGCCTCAGTCCCGCACTATACAGCGAACTCAATAGCCCCGACTACTACAGCGTATACCCACCACTAGCGCAGCTGCTCTACTACCTCAGCAGCTATCCTGCCCTAGACCTAGCTACGAGTGCGGGCATACTCAAAGGCCTACACATCATCATAGAGGCGACAGGTGCGATAGCCCTGTATCAAATAGCGCAGTCCTACTATACTCGGACCAAGGCCTTGCACATTACGGCCCTCTACTACCTATGTCCGCTAGTCATCATAGAGGGAGTCGGCAACCTCCACCACGAGCCCATGAGCATAGGCCTACTACTGGTGAGTCTACGCCTATTGCAGTGTCGTCGCTACTTCGCTAGTGCGGTTGCAGTCGTGCTCGGCGCTGGTATCAAGTTGATACCCGTCATCGCCATACCCTTCGTGATCTATCGCCTCGCTGGCAGGGCTAGATGGCAGTATTTACTCGGACTTGCAGTGTCGTCGTCCCTGATGGCCATACCCCTGTTAGTTGGTCTAGATATCGCCAACTTCGCAGAGAGCATCGACCTGTACTTTCGCAAGTTTGAGTTTAATGCGAGTGTCTACTATGTCAGCCGATATATAGGAAAGTTGGTGACTGGTTACAACCTCATTGCCTACATCGGGCCACTGCTGGCACTGGCACCTGTCTTGTTCTTTGGCAATGCGATCTTGCGCTGGTCTAGAGATCTGGACGTTAAGGTCATCGCTAGGTACTGCCTCTTCGGTCTGACGCTATACTACCTGATGGCCACTACCGTCCATCCCTGGTATATCATCAATCTACTGCCTCTGGCGGCACTCCTAGGTCTACGCTACGCGATAGTGTGGGCCGTACTGATCAGCCTTACGTATATCAATTACAGTTATGATCCTTACCACGAGAACTTGTGGGTCGTGGCGGTAGAGTATACGATCGTCATTGGGGTCTTACTTTGGGAGATAACGCAGGGCAATCTCCGTTCGGGATTTCGACAGGGTGCGGACTCTCCCTTCGACGAAAGCTCAGGGACCGCCCCGACCCTTTGACCTTTGCAAGCGAGGGAGCTAACTAACGCTTCGCCGCTTGGTAGTGGGATTTCAGTTTTACTAGATAGTAATTGTAAGGAGGTCGCACAGCGACACATATAAGTCCTTCCATTTTCAAGGGAAGGATTTAGGCGTTGCACTGAGTCCATCGAAGTGATGGGTCCCCAACGTCGCGTGTACGGACTCTCCCCAATCCTCTCTCAGGAGAGAGGGAGCTAAATGATGATGAGCAAGAATTGGGAGCCGTTCGTGGAGCCTATCGAGCAGCGAGGTTGTGCTCTCGGAGTCGCGCCAAACTGTAAAGTTTTGCGGACCTTAGCTGCCGATATTCTTGATATTCTTTGGACATCGATTAAAAATCCCTTCTCAAGGTGATTGAGTTTAGCGCAAGCGCAAGCTCCGCCTCCATATGGGATTTCGATCGTGTACGGACTCTCCCCAACCCTCTCTCAGGAGAGAGGGAGCTAAATGATGATGAGCAAGAATTGGGAGCCGTTCGTGGAGCCTATCGAGCAGCGAGGTTGTGCTCTCGGAGTCGCGCCAAACTGTAAAGTTTTGCGGACCTTAGCTGCCGATATTCTTGATATTCTTTGGACATCGATTAAAAATCCCTTCTCAAGGTGATTGAGTGTAGCGCAGCGCAATCGAAATCTCCGCTTCCGCGAGCCTTCTCACTTTCAAATGAATTTACAAGACCGCTAGTACTCCCTCCTACAGCTTGGCTAACTCGCCTTTGAGATAGTCTATCACGTCGACCTCGATACTGTCCATACCTCTCATATCAGCTAGGTAGCAAGAGATATAGTCACCGACGTGTGTCAGGTACATGGCTTGCTCCACCAGACTAGTACCCTTACTCCATATCTCGATAATCGGTGAAGCGTACTTGCTGATGATCTCTTTGTTGATATCGATACGAGTAGCATTGCGCTTGTGGTCATCCTTATTACGGAAATAGACGACGGCGAGGCTTTCGTTTTTGTCTCTCCAGCCTACGAGTTCATTGTGATTCATCTCTGGGATGACGTGGTGCCAGCAGAGTGCCTTGCTATTTTCGTTAATCTGTTGTCTAAACCTGACCGCTACTGCCTCCATACGATCTGTCGTATAGATGATAGGTAACTTACCAAACAGTTGCTTAGCGACCTTCTCCGCCTCGGTCTTGATATCGTCTTGATCAAACTTGAGGAGATTGATACTCGCCTTGATCTGGTCGATTTGACTAGTGCCTATCATACCCAGTTTATTGAGTATAAATAGCTGCTGGACAAATGAGAATCCGAGGCAGGCACGCGGGCTAGGCCAGTCGCCAGGTACTGTGATGTAATCTAGGTCTAGGTCCTGCGCATACTGGGTCAACTTACCACCGCTACTCACGATGACGATCTTGGCGCCAGTGTTTTTGGCTAGGTCAAAGGCCGCTAAGGTCTCCTCCGTATTACCGCTATATGATGACGCGATAAACAAGGTGTTTTCGTCTATAAAGGCAGGTATGCCGTAGCCCTTCCCTACGATGTATGGCACCTTACACTCATCAGCTACAAACTCTGCGACGTAATCACCGCCAATACCACTACCTCCTAGACCAGCTAGGTATACTTTATTGATGGCTTTGGTATGTGGACGGATCGTTGCTGCGGCGCCTATCTCAAGAGCTTCCTGCAACTGAGCTGGGAAGCGATCGACTAGTGACATCATCATATGCTTGTATCTTTTTTGTTTTTCGAAAGCGCAAAAGTAATGATAAATCAGACCTTTCACGCAGCCTCCAGACCCACTTAATGTAATTATTACACGAAGTATCGAAAATCAATCTCCTATCTTAGCCATTATGGCGCTACACAACGACACTGGCAAACATGGAGAAGCTCTGGCCGTAGCGTTTCTCAAGACCAAGGGGCACATCATACTAGCTACCAACTACCGCTACCGCCGATCAGAGGTCGACATCGTATCTACCTACAGAGGTATACTCACCTTTACGGAGGTCAAGACTCGGCACGGCGGCTCACAGGTACATCCTGCCCTCAGTGTCAATCAAAAGAAGCAGCAACTACTCAAAGCCGCCGCCGCACAATACATGATCGATAATGAATATGACTGGGCCATGCAGTTTGACATTATCGCCGTCATCCTCCACGATACAGGGCATGAGCTGGAGCACTATCAGGATGTGTTTTTTTAGGTTTGATGTTGATTGCAGTGGAAAACGACTCCCATCTGTAGATACAGATGTACCTTTTATACCATTTCTGACTTAACTTTTCGCACTCTAGCGTGGTATAATGCCGATACATATTTAAAGACGCTAATGCAATTAGTGTCATTTTAAATAGTAATCGGTATTAGTTTCTAGGCAGTGTCGGGAAGGCCGGACTGTCCTTGCTTCAGCTTCGCTCAGTGCAGTGGCTTCTTTTCGGAATATGCAAAAGAATATGGAAAAGTTAGGTTAGTGCTGCCGTGGTTCTACCCGCAGCGCATCATACCCAAATCACTCTGTAGTGCTGACCAAGTCCTACCCATTCAAAAACACATTGAGCCTTTTCTAATAATCTCGGTAATGGCCTTAATGCCGTGCTAAGGTTATCATCGATGTATCCACACTACAGGACGATTTACCCTTTTGCCTCCCTTAGTTAGTCCTCCAGAAATATGGACTGAAAATGATAAGGATAGTAAATAACTCTAGTCGTCCGAGCAGCATCAAGAAGCTCAAAATCCACTTGGACACTTCTGGCATCTCCGCAAAATTATTGACAGGACCCACTTCACCGATACCAGGGCCAACGTTACCGAGGGAGGTGGCTACAGCACCGATACTGGTCAGAAAGTCAACACCTGTCAACGTCACCAAGAGGCTACCGCTGATAAAAAGGAATAAGTAGATGAGCAGAAATACCAGGATATGCGTGAGTACCTTGGGCGGTACGATCTCCTTATTGATCTTAATACGAATCAATGCCCGCGGATGCAGTAATCGCTTAAACTCCAGCAGGCTATTCTTAAGAAAGACCAGGTGCCGTATCAACTTGATACCACCAGAGGTAGATCCTGCACATGCCCCTACGAATAGGAGGATAAAAAACAGCATCGTCAGGCCCATGGTCCACGACGTATAGTCTGCTGATACGAAGCCCGTCGTAGTAATCAGCGATACGATCTGAAATAGTGAATCCCTAAATGCTTGCTCCGCTGGCAGCCCCACACTATGCCAGATCCAGATGCTACATATAAGTGTGAGCGATAGTACCAGTATGAGGTACATCTTAAACTCGTCGCTAGACCAGGCATTGCGCCACCGTCCTTTGAGGAAGTAGTAGATCACCGTATAGTTGATACCGGCGATAAACATAAACACCACGATGGTATACTGCACGAGTGGACCATAGTGGGCCATGCTATCATTCTTGGTACTAAAACCGCCCGTCGCCATGGTCGTCAATGCGTGGTTAAAAGCATCAAATGCCCCTAGGCCCTCTAGCCATAATATCACGAATAACAGAGCCGTCAAGGATACGTATATCAGCCACAGACGCTTGGCGACCTCCTTGATCCTAGGATGTATCTTATCAGAGGTAGGGCCTGGTGCCTCGGCTATAAATAGCTCGATACCTCCTATACCCAGCAGTGGAAACAAGGCGACCGTAAGTACGATAATACCCATACCGCCTATCCACTGTGTAAGGCTACGCCACATCAAGATACCGTGTGGTAGTGCCTCTATGTCTTGCATGATGCTGGCACCAGTCGTGGTAAACCCTGATACTGACTCAAATACTGCATCGGTAATGCTAGACACTGTACCCGAAAAGTAGTACGGCAGGCCACCAAAGAGGATCATAGACAACCATGCCAAGGCTACGATAAGGTATCCCTCCCGCTTATTGACCGTAGCACTAGACTTAAACCTATACTGCCATGAGACAATACCGGCAATCATCGTCCAGCTACCCGCAAAAAGCAGGGCCGTGGCATCGCCTGAGCCATTGGCCCATGAGAATGGAATGCAGAAAAACATGATGCTGCCGAGCAGGACCAGGAGAGCACCGATCACATTGGATATCGGCTGTAGGTTGATACTCATCGCTATGCCTTTTGCCGTCTGCCTCCCCTCGTCAGATATATAAGTAGGCCGATACCGATCACAGATATGACGACAGATATATACTGCGCCTGTGACCAGTGTACGCCGAAGTAGTCGTACTTCTCATTGACTCGCACCGTCTCGACTGTCCACCGCTCCACACCTTGGAAGATGAGGTAGAGGCTAAACAAGACACCGACTACCTGTACTCGCTTGCGTATCAGCCATAGAAAGGCAAACATTAGCAGCGATGCGGTCGTCTCCCATATAGACGTAGGATATACTGGTGCATCACTCATCGTGTGGCAGTAGCGCATACCACAGGCCTCTGCACATCGATCCTCGACACGCATACGCTGACTTGCCAGCTCAGACCACTTGTCTGGATCGCAGGCCTCCAGCAGTATGCCGTCATTGGCCACATTATTAGGGTAAGCATAGGACCACGTCCAGTCTGGCAAAAACCACCAGTCTGGTTGGGCAGCAGCAACGATACCCCAGTCGCCGTCGCCAGAAAAGTGGCAACCTAAACGTCCCACAGCATAGCCCACTAGTATGGCCATCCCCGCTATGTCAAACATCTGCCCGACAGGTATACCCAACTTCTTGATGTAGCGGTAGACGACGATGGTAGCTAAGATGAGGCCGCCGTATATCGTAAGACCTGACCCCGAAAAGATCGTACCCATCGGATCCGCAAAGAAGCTCTCTAGATTTTCTAAAATAGAGAACAACTTGGCCCCGACCACGCCACTGATACCTGCTAGTATGGTGATATCGGCCGCCTTGGTATGCGGATAGATGGTCTCCTCAAACTTACCCGGCTTGACATTCTTCTTACTCTCCTGCCAGTACACGATACCACCTAATATCACAGCACCGACTAACCCCAGCAGAATATTGCCCTTACTGCTAAACAGCACTGCCGCAGGATCCGCCTGAAACTCGGAGAAGTGCTGCCGTATGTATGGCGCCTTCATACCAAGGGCCAGTCCTATAATCGCATTAGTCACCACGGCGGACCACTCGATCCCACTCTTTCGCTCGATGATCTGCTGGATAGGACTGATCATACCCGCCCGCTCTCTACGGCGCAACTCCGACTTGAGTACTACGCCTGCACCTAGTAGTGCTAGAGCCAGTAGTAAACCAAAGGTTTTGAAAATAGACAGCCAGTTATCCTGCTCCGTGCCTAGCAAGTCACTAAATAAGTATGATAAATCAGGATACATAATGAAAAGTGTGTGATCGTTACCGTAGTGGCAAAGCTATGAAATAGAGTCTAGTGGTCGTAACCTGAGTTCGACTATTCTAACTCATATAAAATATTGATTACTAGATAGTTAAAAAATACATGTCGCTAAAAGACTGTATATCGTAGAATTTCACCGTATGCATTGTTGGATAGACTTGATATAGCCCGCTATATCTTCGTCGACCCGCCTTGCCTACAGCGTTTTCTACGATTGCTATTTCGTGATAATAACCGAGCTCAGGTTAGTAGGCACGTTAATTGCCTATTATAGGGGTATCACCCCATTTTGCCATAATTTAAACGCAAGTACTCAATCAGACGTCATCCTAAATCATAGTTTGGCGGCTCGTTAACAACTAAGCCATGCTACGACAAAGTATATTTTTACTCGTATTCGGATTCTTCACTCACTCGGCGATGGCACAAGGTGGTGGCCTGCAGGTATTCGCAGGATATCGTACGAGTATCACACCTCTAGAGACTTATCTAGCAGGTAGTGCAGGAGGAGGGCCTACCATAGGTGCCGACGCCAGACTATTGGGCGAGGACCTTTACTTCCTCATCGGTGGTAGCTATTCTATCCAGGGTGGCGAAGGCGAGTTCTTTTCGACAGACATCGAGTCAGGATACAGCATGACATCGGCTAGGATAGGTATCGGATTTAGGGTATTTCGCATAAGTCGTAAGATCAGCATACGATCTAAGGTAGCCGGCTCTATCCACTTTATCAATGACATAGAGACAGCGGAGAATACCTCAACAGGTGCTAATTACATACCCAATGACTCCTTCGCTGGTGGGCTCACTGGTCTAGGGATAGATATAGGAGCACTCACGATAGATCTTGACTATGAGTACGGCCTCATCAATGCCATTAACAAGGTACCAGAGTCTACAGTAGACTTTATCACACTGACTGCCGGATTTAAGTTTTAAGATCAAGACTCTCTCTGTATGAAAGCCGTCGTACAACGAGTAACTAAGGCCAGCGTAACCGTCGACGGTAATGCGGTCGGCCTGATAGAGCAAGGCCTCCTAGTGCTACTCGGCATAGCTGACGATGACGATCAGGCTGACCTAGACTGGCTCGTGAAAAAGATCGTACAAATGCGGATCTTTGGTGATGCGGACGGCAAGATGAACCACTCCCTACTCGACGTCAAGGGGCAGATGCTGGTCATCAGCCAGTTTACCCTACAGGCTAGTACCAAAAAAGGCAATCGGCCTAGCTATATCAAAGCCGCTAGGCCAGAACAGGCGATCCCCCTCTACGAAGCTTTCGTCGAGGCAGTATCACAACTTGGCATCTTAACACAGACCGGCGTATTCGGCGCCGATATGAAGGTCGAACTCCACAATGATGGGCCTGTGACCATCGTAATTGATAGCAAAAACAAGCAGTAATTATGACCATCAAAGACTATCAAGACCAGGTCGATCACTGGATCAAGACTGTAGGCGTTCGATACTTTTCTGAATTGACCAATATGGCGATCCTGACCGAGGAGGTCGGCGAACTGGCTCGCATCATGAGTCGCACCTACGGAGAGCAAAGTTGGAAACAGCCCACAAGCGAAGCAGAGGCCAAAAGCAAACTCGCCGACGAGATGGCAGACGTCTTATGGGTGCTCACTTGCCTAGCTAATCAGACAGGCGTAGATCTTAGTGATGCTGTGCATCGCAATCTCGACAAGAAAAACAAGCGAGACCTCAATCGCCACAAAAACAATGACAAGCTACAGTGAGGCAGCAGTCGCTTGCCGCAAAGTTCGTCTTAAGATACTCGACATCTGTTCTCTTTCTACCAAGAACCCGTCATGTCCCAGGGCTGACTGTATCTCATACATCGTACTATTCGGTATGTGCTCGCATAGCCTATACTGTTCTGCGATGGGAAATATAATATCACTCGTAATGCCCACCACACTGGTCTCCGCCTTGATCTGACCTAGTGCCTGCTCTACACCTCCCCTAGCTCTACCGA
Source organism: uncultured Saprospiraceae bacterium (assembly GCA_964389475.1). Taxonomy (GTDB): domain Bacteria; phylum Bacteroidota; class Bacteroidia; order Chitinophagales; family Saprospiraceae; genus CAYMFD01. Next base: position 6,913 of record CAYMFD010000078.1, on the reverse strand, counting down.
CATGGTGACTATCCATCGCCTGCGTCAGTCTGTAGTAAGAATAAGCATTAAAGCGTCGAACGAGCTTAGCTCCTTGATATCGCTGGTAAGATGATGCTCTCTGATCACCTAAGCCATCATCTGTAGACGACTGTGTCTGATTGTAGCCCTCCGCTGTACGATAACTCAGCAAGGCTATAGACCGTGCTGCCGCCAGACCTGTCTCGCCAGCGTCCGCTCTGTCATCACCATAGGTCTGGTCGGCCTCGATCGCCATACGCTGGCTCTCGTTAAACGCGATGCCCCATGGGCTGTGCACGGCATTAGTAGCAATCAGTACCGCCCGCTCCACGAGTTGAGGATACTGGACCAGCCATTCCACAGCCTGCTGACCGCCCAGGCTACTGCCTATAATACAGTGTATCTGCTGTATGCCTAGGTGCCGCCGCAGTAGGTCAAAACCCGCCACAATATCACGATTAGTCAAAATAGGAAAGGTATCAAAGTAGGGATGACCAGTAACCGGATCGATCGATAACGGATTAGTCGAGCCATAATGCCCGCCCAACATAGAGGCACAGATGACATAGTATCGATCGGTATCGATGGGGCAGCCAGGCCCCACTATATCTGGCCACCACTCCATCGGATCATCGTTAGCTGTGAGAGCATGCAGCACCCACACGACATTGCTGTCATCGGGTGCTCTAGAGCCATAGGTGGTGTACTTGATCGTGGGATCGACCAAGTAACCACCTACCTCTAGCTCTAGATTACCGATATGATTGTATATCGTAGATCGCTTAGTCATACTTAAGCGCTGGCTACTTGTGGGGCCTGACCCGTACTCCTCTGTGCCTTGATAGCCGCAAAGCCACCCTCTAGGTCAGCGATGATATCATCCACATGCTCTATCCCCACAGATAGACGTAGCTGGGTCGCATCTATACCCGATAATCGCTGCTCCTCGGCGCTGAGCTGCTGGTGTGTGGTAGCCGACGGTTGTATGATCAGCGTCTTGGCGTCACCTACATTGGCGAGGTGGCTGATGAGCTCCAGGTTATTGATAAATGTAGCGGCGTCCTCTGCCTCTCCTTTGACATTAAAGGTCAGTACGCCACCGAAACCATTGCGCAAGTACTTCTTGGCCAGTGTATTGTATGGACTAGACGGTAGGCCAGCATAGTTGACCTTCTCTACCTGTGGGTGTCGCTCTAGCCAGTGAGCTACCTCTAGGGCATTGTCAACCGTACGCTGCACACGGAGTGATAGCGTCTCAAGGCCCTGGAGTAGCTGCCACGAGTTAAACGGGCTGATCGCTGGACCAAAGTCTCTCAATCCCTCTACTCGTGCTCGGATAGCGAAGGCGATATTGGGCAAGCCAAGCGGATTATCCACACC
>CAYMFD010000078.1:0-5433 GCA_964389475.1 uncultured Saprospiraceae bacterium | reverse complement strand
AGGTAGATCACCTTGGTCGTATCATCGATAGCCGCCTCGATCGCATCCACGTCGTCTGAGTCTACGAACTTGGCCGTGACACCTAGGCGCTTGAAGGCGACCTTGAGCTGATTATAAGTACCGCCATAGAGGTAACGTGATGCGATCACAGAGTCGCCCGCCTCTACCACATTGTTGAGGGCTAGGAACTGTGCGGACTGACCAGATGCGGTCGCCACAGCCGCCACACCGCCCTCTAGCTGGGCTAGGCGCTGCTCGAATACATCCGTCGTAGGATTCATAATGCGGGTATAGATATTGCCAAACTTCTTTAGGGCGAACAAGTCAGCACCGTGCTGGGCATCATCAAAGACGTAGCTCGTCGTCTGGTACAGCGGGACTGCTCTAGACCCAGTAGTCGGGTCAGGCTGTTGACCAGCATGTAGTTGTAGTGTCTCAAATTTTAATCTTCTTGTAGTAGCCATAGTAATTGGTATTATGAAGTGATATCAACCAGCCTATTTTACAAGACTGATTATTAATTAGTTATGTGAAAAAATTAAAAGGTATAGCTCCATCTCAGCAGAATGCTGATTAGAGTAATAAGTACAAGGGTGCCACTATGGGTAGAGACCCAATAGTCTTAAGATAGCAGCCTGTACAAAGGCTCTAGCGACAACAACAGCAACACATCGATAGCGTGGTTGCGTCAGTCAATCTTGAAGAAAGTGTGGATGGTAATACGGTCGAAAAAATGAATGCACCTGTCATGATAAAAGCATAATAATCATCTGTCCCAAAATCGGGCAGGAAGGGGCACCACACGCTTTTTTAAAAAATAGCTATAGGTTGCCTGAGGGTCATAGAGCCTGGTCTCTCACCTCATCTTAATAAGTATTACGAATGCGTAGCACCGTAAATCCTGATACAAGTATAGTGGTATTGAATTCTTCCGAGTAGGTTTTTTTCCTCTTTTTGAGAAAAAATTAACAATAAGCAAGTGTCAGCATTACCGGACTATCTGATTACAAATAATTGATTATCAGTAATTTATTGACGTTTACATATCGCCTCTATGCCTACAGTTCTCCTATTGCTTTACAAACCTCCTTACAGCATGCGTCAATCCATCTTGATCATGGACACTTAGGATGTAAAGGCCTCTGGGTAAGTTGGTCAGGTCGAGCGAATCTCCATTAGCTGGTAGAGGCATCGGCCTACCATAGATATCGTACACCACAATACTATGCTGCTGAGAGAGACCCTCGATATGTATCAAGTCCGTGGCCGGGTTGGGGTAGATAATTATGGCGGCGGCTTGTTCGTCTACATCATCGACGTCAGTAACACAAGACGCATCAACAATGACTGTGACTGTACTTGATGCAAGATAGCTACATACGCCATCAGGACCTTCTGCATACTCCAACATAATGCTAAACTCACCTACTCCACTTACGGCTGGGTCGAAAGTACCAAGGGAGGCATCGATAATCCCTGTACCCGACCAGGAGGCGACGCCACTGCTATCTTGAAGTCCACCCGTCAATGACCACGTCAGATCAAATGCTGGTGCATTGATACACACCACTGTATCGCTGGGCATAATGCCGATAGTACCCAGTGATACATCACGGCTGGATATCGGCATTTCGCCTGTCAAGGTAATTTCACACCCCACATCATCAGACACTATAATCTCGAAGGGACCAGCTGGAAAACTCTCAGAATAGTTCGACATGGGGAAGACGCCATTAAAAAAGTATAAGTCTCCATTAAGAGGTATCCCTCCACTCGCTTGTGCTGTGACTAGGCCCAGCTCTCCGGCACAGTCAGCGCTGTCTACTATGGTGAAAGTAGCCATGATCGTATCTACCATCAATGTATCGCTCCGCACAGTTACGCAGCCCACCTCGTCTGTTAAAGAGACGGTATAGATCCCCGGGCCGAGGCCTCTGACCCTATTGGTATTAAAGTCACCTGTAGACCACGCCGTTTCAATGATGTCGAGAGTGCTGCTGACATTGCTTAACTCTATTTGACCATTCTCCCGATAGAAGCAATTAGGATCTATGCCATTCAGGTCAAATGTCACTCCACTGCTACCCGTCTCTATCTGCACGATAGTAGAGGCTGTGTCGCCATTAGCATCGGTTACGACGATGGTGTACTCACCATTGGCTAGGTCAGAGATCAATACTTCTTCACCAGATAGTATGCTATCGGGGTCTGTACCAGGGACACCATTAATCAACCAGGTATATGGCCCACCTGCCCCACAAGCGCTGAATCGAATATTACCATCGTCATTACCGGGACTGGTCGAGCAGTTACTAGCAAGCACAGCCAAATCGCCTGGCTCCACCTGTATGAGGTCTGATGATGCATTAATATCTTCACTCGTCCAGCTGATCCCATTAGTCTGTATGAACTCAATGTTTGTAGGGTTGTCGCTCATCCTTATACGAGTACTCGTACATGGATCACCGATGATCGAGAAGCAAAACCTGAGTATAGTAGAGCCGTCCTCAAGTGATAATCCCTCTAGGTCGATTGACGGGGATAACCACTGGGTTATCAGGACACCATTGTCGGCATTGGACTCATTGATCGCAATGGCACTCGCTGTTATTAATGTCGTATCGCCCCCAAACTCAATAATGTAAGGCGGTTGATAGTTAATCACGTTAGGGTCCCACCTAAGCGAGAACTGGACTAACTCCATACTATCGAAGCAGTTGACATTGACATCCACACATACATTGGTACTATCTACATCATATAGAAGATCTAGCTCTATGAATAAGCGATCACAGTCTTGCCCGAAAGGAGTAACCTCAGCGCTTATGGTGTCACTTACGCCACATCCGTTACTTGCGAATACGGCCAGCTCGCCACCGCTGCTCCCTGTCCAGTCGATCGTAAGCGTATCCGTACCTTGACCTGTAGCACTAGTGACGTCACTAGGCCATAGCCACATGGGTGTATCGCCCGTACCAGATGTGATGGTATATTGGACGGGCTGGCCATTGGTCGTATCAGGCATGAGATCCCAAGGGCCAGGCACGGGGTCTCCTGGTATGACAAATGTTGATGGATCTACATCTATGCTGAATACAAACTCACACCCTGGTAGTGTGTCGCTACCAGCCTCGATTACCACCGTCATTGTAACGATGGCCACCCACTCTCCTGACCTATTTGTTGAGAAGGTAAATGGATTAGCGTCAGGATCTCCATCCAACAATTCGAAGCCTTCGCCTATACCAAAGTCTGGGCGATACCAGTCGACAGTTATCAGCGTGGTCGTATCTGGGCTAGCATCACTGACGTTAAACGTATCAAGGGTCAGAGCATATGGTGGCTGCCCTCCTGATGCACAGTCTAAGGTTATGAGTCCATCCATATGCATATACCAAGCATACAAGTCTATGAATGTATCACAACCATTGACGTTCAAAATATCTGGACTCAGGAAAAAAGGTCGCTCGATATAATTCTCTGCTGGAAAATCGATGCCATGTAATGACCATTCGTCACAGACGACGGTATCGAACCGCTCTGGTGCAGAATTTAGTGCTTCTACAACAAATACGGTCTGCGTATACTGACATCCTCCAGGAGTGACAGCATCACATGTATTAACACCAGGTACGAAGCCCATCACACACTGCCAGCCCGACTCTCCGTCCCCATTGGGGTCTGAATTGCCATTTTCGTCAAACTCAGGCCCAGGGTAGGCAAATAGGTCAGACTCACAAACAGTCACTGTACCAAAGTCTTCGTCAAGATCGGCTATTACTATATCGCGGCAGATAGGGCCGGCTTTAAAGATGCACTTACTTTGTAGATTTTCCCAACAGACTGTATAAGTCAGTGATGAGCTAGGACCCAGCGCAGGATCAAATGTAATATCTAGGAAAGGGTCAATCGTTTGGGTTGTCACGTTGGCATCAGGGTCTGAGTTATTGATGGTCCACTGTCCATCATCAGGCATTACAGACCAGTTATAAGTCATACCCTCCAGCTCGACGTCCTCCAGCTCAAGTACTACAGATTCACCCGTACAAAGGCTGTTTAAGCAATCGCTACCTAGACCTAAGTTACCCGTACATACTAGATCGGTGGGTGCATGCGGGTCACACGAACTAAAGTTGCCTAGTATCTGTACTTCATAATCACAAACACTGCCGTTACATCCATCCAAGAACCAGTAATACACCTCACAAGGCTCTAGCAAGTAGTTACCTGACCCTGGGGGATCTTGGCTAGTAAACGTAATGGGGGCCGTAGTACAGGCACCCTCGCACTGCACTTCTTGTGAGAATGAGCAGTCAGTATATATCCCACTTGCGAAACCAATGGCACCACCTACGTTCTGGCAATTACCAGGCGTAATCTCTATCTGATAGTCACCCTCCCCTGCTACGAATGAGAACCACGATGTATTATGTGGTACACCTCCATTGGCACATAAGGGAGATGGCTGGTTACCGGGTGAGTTACCAGTAGTCATCGTAGAACAAAAATTATCTAGTATGAATAAATCACAGATCGGAAAGATAGGATTATGATTGGGGTCTGTAGGATCAACCGCTGTACACTGAGGTTCTGTGAATTGCTGACCAGACAAGGTACAGTCAAATTCATTGCATACCCCAAAGTCAAAGGTCCTATTCTCTGTACCTCCGCCTGCGGGCTCGCAACCTGATCGCAACCGAGCGAAATTGATATCAAGGCCACCACTGGCATTGAACGAGCCTTCACCATCATTCTGATGGGACAAGTCATTATTGGGAAGGTCGCAGAGTGGGAGTGGCATGAACACCTCAAACTGGCCGCCGGATTGAAAAGCTGTATGATCCACCTCTATGCGATAATCACCAGGGGACAAGTTGGTAAACTCGTAAATACCCCCGATAGACGTTTGCACTTGACCCAGATTAAGTGTGAAAATACCTGACCCTACAGGATTTTCTCCCCAGAGATTGACAAGCACGTCTGTAGCAAAGTATTGGTTAGGTGGTCCGGAGTAGGTGCATTGTATACAATCATAAGATAGGAATACCGTCCCACCAAGCGTCAGCGACTGCCACATACCGAGGTCAATATTAACCTTTGTATTGCCTGGTACTATCTCGAATACTGGCGACAAGCCTGTCAGTGGATCGAAGTCACTATCTAAATCGCTATCACCTATGTCTGCGACAGTACCATCGAAGTGTGCTTGGGTTATCTGCCAGCTAACTGCAGCGTCTGGCGTCGCTAGTACGGTATAGTTACTACCCGGAGCTAAGTTCTCAGCTCGATATACACCGCCGCCTACATTAACAAATATGACAGGATTGCCATTGACGTCTGTGGCTGGAACTCCACCATCCAATAGTTGGAATATAGCTTCATCCATATCTAGCGGATCTTCGCCACACTCATCACCAGCGCCTATCTCTTGCT
>CAYMFD010000077.1:8088-18838 GCA_964389475.1 uncultured Saprospiraceae bacterium | reverse complement strand
ATCGACCAATGATCAGAAGACTCACACTATCTGCCCTGGCTATCCTGAGCCTATCCATCATCGTTGCTTCTTGCGGTGAAAGCGAAGAGACGGGGATCGCAACGATTCGTACCGTCGCAGATGTTACCTTTAATGGTGAGCCGATAGATACGGCTACCTACTACTCGCTCAATGGCTTTCAGTATCGCTTCGACATAGCCCGCTACTACGTGGGTGGATTCTCCTTGAGGACAGGAGATGAGACTATCGATGCCACAGATACTTATCTCATGGCGGCAGAGACAGGCGAGGCGTCAACGGTGACCTTTAGCGATATCAATGTAGCGACAGGTATTACTGATATAGACTTCTTTATAGGTGTAGACCCAGCTACCAATAGTCAGAGCGAGCAGTCCTTCTTGGACCGATCCGTAGAAGACCCCCTATCTGTCAAAGACCCGGCTATGCACTGGAACTGGAACACTGGCTACCGCTTTATCAGAATAGACGGTGAAGGCCTTATACCGATAGACAGCCTCATACCTTCGGACACGGTAAATATTTTCGAAATAGACACTATTGGTGTTAATCCTATTGTGCTAGACACGGTAAGTACAGCTACGGAAATTGTATTTGACACGATTAACATAGGTGCTGATACGGTACGCATAGAGTACCACCTAGGGACAGATGACTTGCTGACTACGTTTACTGCTGACCAAGGCTTTAACCGCCTAGAGGCTGGAGAAGAAAATCGCTTTCTCATACGTCTCGATATAGCTAACCTGCTCAGGGATGTAGACCTACGTAACCCTTCTGATCGGGAGACGCATACGTTTGACAATAGACCCCTCGCAGACCAACTGAGAGAGAAGCTAGCCAATGGTGCCGTGGGCTATCGGCTTAACTAAGAGTAGAGATGTGGTATCGGTCGTGTATAGTGATATCGCTGATCATAGCTACGCTATCGTGTGCTGATGAGGTGCGGTCGCCTAGTTACGATCTGGGTTACAGTCACGACTGGCCTAGCCAACACATCAGCCCAGATAACGTACTTACAGAATCACGCATAGCCCTAGGACAGCGGCTCTTTTACGACACCCGACTGAGCATCGACTCTACGATGTCCTGCAACAGCTGCCATATACAGTCCCTAGCCTTTGCAGATAGTGTAGCTATCAGCCCTGGGATAGAAGGTCGGCTAGGTCTGCGCAATACCCCTACACTGGCTAATCTGGCATTCGTAGAAGTCGCCCATCGAGATGGTGGCGTACGGTCGATAGATCTACAAGCTATGAACCCTATCGAAGATCACAACGAGATGGCTATGCCCCTACCTAGACTGGTAGAGCGGCTGTCAACTGACACTGAGCTAGATGCTATGGCGCAGGCTGCCTACGGACGGCCGATAGATAATGTGAGTATCGTCTTTTCGCTAGCGAGCTTTGTCCGGTCTATTGTGAGCTATAATAGCCGCTATGACCGAGTAGCAGCCGGAGAGGCAAGCTATACTGAGGCTGAGAATCGAGGCAAGGCCCTATTTGACCAAAACTGTAGTAGTTGTCATGTACCGCCTTTATTTGGCAGTAATGACTTTGTCAATAATGGTTCGCAAAGGGACTATAGCGCTGATCGTGGACGGACGCGAGCTACTATGCTTGATAGTGATGAGGGTAAGTTCCGAGTCGCAACACTGCGCAACGTAGCCCTTACTGCACCCTACATGCACGATGGTAGCTACCCTACCCTAGCGTCCGTAATAGAGCAGTATAGCAGGGGTGGATCAGGCCATCCGTTGCAAGACGACCGTATTACAGCAATCAGCCTCTCTACTGAGGACCAGTCGGATCTTCTGGCTTTTTTGCATACGCTGACGGATAGTACATTGTTGGAAGAAGTAGCGTATAAAGCGCTATAGGCATCATACATGGAACAGCGACCTACAGCTTTAACACTCGCTGTCTGAGCTGACCACCACCTAGCTCCAAAACATACATCCCAGCGCCTAATCTACTCATATCAATAGCACCTTGATCTGACACTGTACCCATCTGCACAAGCCTGGCACTGAGGTCTAAAATCCTATAAGAGGTGACCTCGTTAACTGAGACAAATAGCCTATCAATGACTGGGTTGGGATACACATTCAGTTTGTGTCTAGCTTCATCTGTATTTGACAACAACAGGTCTTGCGGACCATGCAGGTAAAAAGTGCCAAGTGTACTAGCCATGATATCAAATGTGAAAGAGACACTATCTCGTAGTACTTTTCGGTGGGTGGGTGTAAATGTTGCCACTACCTCGCCGAGATCATCGTCACATGCACCCAGTGCCACGCTAATTCTCAAATCATCTATGCTCCTGATGTTTGGGTCGGCATCCATCAAGGCTAGTACCTCCTCTGTGCTATAATAGAACCTCACATAGACACTATCCGAAGGCTGAGCCTCTGGAATAATGCTATGGCGCCGCTGACAATAAGGTACATTGGCAGATGGTAGATCACTGGCATTAAATATGTCGAAAGTCGTCGTACCGAGAATATTCTCTAATGGATGCAGGACAGTAAAAACTCGGTTGTACTCGTCCGCAATCGTATATGGTTCGCTAGATGGATCAATAGGCTCGTCGATATCTATAGATGCCATACTCGTACAAGTATTACTGTCCCCTTCGACTGCCAGATAACCATATGGACAGTAATCTGTCCAACCAATAGTAATCTCACAGCCAGCACCATTATTCTCTATACGAGTGACATAGTCTTGGATAAACTGACAAAATCCCCAAACCTCACAATCGTTTAACTGAGGATTATTGGTAACTTCCACACGACCCGCTGGCCATATAAAACGAGGACTGTCGAATCCTACAATTGCGGATAAAGACTGGTTGTTGTCCACGATCAGTGACAATCCAATATCTTCGATAGCACTGAAAAAAGAGAGTGTGGCAAGAGAATCATTATCTCTGACCTCCGCTTCATCTACTACGGTACACAGATTGGCTAAGCCATCGTATTCTTTGAGATCAGAATCCCAAAGGTAAAAGCTCTCTACCCTCTCTAAAGATTCGAACCGAGCATACGTCGAGTCATTGGTTATCCATCGATCAAGAAAGAGGATCCCTATCTCCCGAATATTATCCAACCCCGAAAAATCCAACACGGTACTCTGGTAGGCATCTACATCACTTAGGACACTTGTGATGTTACGTAGACCATCAAGATTTAGGATCGGATCTGTCTCAGAATGTTGGACATTGAGAAACCCTAGTGTTGTACAATCAGGATTCTCAATTATAAAATTGTCAACCTCGGTCTGCGTACTAAAGTCACCATCACATACTTGACCTTGGGCTGTTGTCAACATGGTCAACAACGTCACTATAACAACTCCAATAGTCAATTTCATAACATCAATGTGATAGTGTAATTCTAAAATACGTTATCTGTACTTACCAACTCGGTCAAGCTAGTAAGAAAGTGCGATCATGTGACCCTGACGACAAGGCCATAGTAGGCCACACTATCTGGCAATACCTTGACCTCCTCTGGCTCATATGTACCGACAATCGTTGCGACATGATCATCACAACCACCCAGAGCCCAAATTGATGATGGGGTCTACGTCAGACGAATACACGAGAAGCTCTTCTATAATTTCACAATCAGGATTGTCGATAATGAAAGCATCTACATCGGACTGCGTCTGCAAGAACCCCCCTACAGTCTTGTGCAACGATAGCTACAGCGCAAAAGCTCCATAAAGCGAAGCAAACAATGAGTCGAGTAGTCATAGCTGTGATAGATGTATAATCCACTCAATTTACCGATAAATATCAATACTGTACAATCAGATTGCCACCTTGTCACCACTGAGACAAGGATACAAAGGTCGATACTTACACTAGATGACTTTTATGGGCCGGCACGGACTACAGCCGCCCCGGATAAAATACAAACTGAATAAAGTTAAATTCGATATTATCAAATCGGGCTTGAAGGCCATCAGGCGTATCCACTCGGAGACGGGGAAAGTATCGCAGATTGGTCCGGAGCACAAACCACTGGAGACGATTGGGCCGTATATCCCAGCCAAAGACTAAACCCATGCCGAGCTGCTGATCTTGGACGGAAGTGGTGCTACTACCCACGCTATGGCTATAGTCTAGCCACTCATGACTGAGCACTGGCCCTGCAAATGGTACAAAACCATGGTAGTCGCCTAGGTACTTCTTAGCCTCTATAGCTAGACTCTTACGTCCATACTGCTCCGCCGCGTCGTAGGCCCGCATACCCTGACTATAGGATCGCCACGACAGCCCCACATCCATATCTGTCTTGTGCCAGTAATACCCAGCAGAGAAGTCGGGCATAACATTAACCAGGCTACGGCCAAGGTAAGGCGTCACGGTCTCTACATACTCGCTAGACCGCAGCCACCACACAGACGACAGACCTACACCTACGAAGAAGTCATCGAGGTCACCACGGTCTCCCAATATCTTGGCGGCCTCCTGTGCAGTACCATCCTCCCACGATCGCTCGGCACTTATCGTAGTATCGAAGGCAAACTTGTACGAGACATTGCCCCATAACCGCGGCAAACTACCAGTAGAAGCAACATCCGCTGACAAATAGTAATCCTGACTACCCGCATAATTGTAGCTGATACCCGCCTCTAGCATATGCGGTCCACGTCGATAATTAAACCCTGCTACCAGCGGCAGGAGTACCCTACTCTGCTCTGCTCCCAGAGGATCAGCCAGTAGATCATTGGTATGGCGATAGTAGTAGTCCGTAAGCGTAAAGCCGACATAGGGCCTTACTTTGCCGTGGGTGATGCGCCATGGGTAGTACTTAAAGCCCGTCTCTACCCCTGACAAGATCGATACGCTTTGCTCGCCTCGATCGAAGGAAGGGCCCCTAAGCGGAAAGGCCACAAAAAAGTCAGCGTGCCCCCAGAAGTGAGTACCCCCGATCAAAATACGAGGTATTATACTGCCGTCGACATCTAGGGATTGTACCTGACCATTTTGCAAATAATTACTCTCCATACCAAGGTGCTGCTGCAGGTCGAGACCTATCGTCATCTCTGCAAATCGGTGCCTCGTCTGCTGTTCCGTGTACAACTGTGCCTGCGCAGCAGGTATCGATAGTGCTATGCAGACCACTGCGGCGAGACCTGTAACGTGTCTAGGTCTAGCATACCGACGCTTCATCACCTTGATAATAATCACGCCTATGACCGTAGGTAGGACCCAAGGCAATATCATCATGCTGTCACTGAGTATACCAGATAGCAATCGCCTGCCACCGAAGGCAGCAAATGCCGTATGTGCCGCTATCCCCGATATCATCATCCCTCTTATGTGCTCTACCAACCAACTGAACTGTGATCGTATAACTGCTTTGGACTTAAAGAGGTTGCGGACCTGCAAGCCACCCACCACACCAAAGATCAGCATCAACGACTTGAACATACCGCCGGGTAAAGTCACTGCGTAACTTACCATCGCCACCGACCATATCGACAGCAGCACGACAAAGCCTCTCGTCACGTAGATGTAGCGATCCGTCACCCCTTTTTTCATACGAAGACTGTAGTAGCCTATGTATAGCGGATAGGCTGTTAAAACCGATAAGTAGCCTAAAAATATAGCGGAGTTAATCCTACCCCTGAAACAGTTGACCAAGCACAAGAGCAAAGCGGTCACCGCCACGACGGCCATACAGATGGTGTATATGCGACCAATGATATTGTGCACCCTCCCACCTTTCTTAACCATGACGGGTATCCAAAATAAGCAGAGACTCGTAAAGCCTGCCGAAACATGTATGATAAGTATTAATGAATACAGCGTCTCCATAGCAAACGATTTAATGTGAAGTCAATTATCGACAAGACGAATCTAGACGGACTCATCGCCTCACACAAGAACGTGGGATAAACACCTGCTCACAGGGTCCAGTAACAAGCCAACGGGCTTAATAACAAGGGGCTGGGACGAATGACAAGGCAGTAAATAGCCACTAATGGCGCTACTGCAGTGCCGCTCGCACATCATCAACGTATGACCTAGAGACAGATACGATCGCCTGCGAGTCTGCGAGATGTAGGCGTAGGCCTTGCGCATTGCCGGTCACCTTGTCTACCTCGGCGAGGTTAACGATAAACGAGCGGTGACACCTCAGCAGACCATATGACTGCAACTGCCTAGACGCATCAGCCAGCGTCACACGAATCCGGTCAGCCGTATCAGCAGATCTCCTATGGACCAAGACATAGTTCTTCTGAGACTCGAGATACAAGACGTCTCTCTTGTCTACACGACTTACCTCTACACCCTTGTCATCTACGATTGATATAATAATAGGGCTACGGTCTACCGCATGTGTGGGTCGGATATCGGCCGATACCTCGGTGTAAAACGCTGCCTTGGACCTTACCTTAAATGTGCCCGTCAATGCAATCGGGAAGAACGCTACCACGGCAGTACGACCTAGCATACCCATAAAGAAATTCCAACTAAATCCTCCTCCACCTATGTGGATCGTGTATAAGAAATTGCATCCCCCGATCGCCAATACGAGCAGCAGTATACCTACGACCCACTTACCCAATGTCCACGTAGGCACGTCCGTCCGGATACCTAGCAGTAGGTAAGCGACGTCAAAAAGCAGGCACACACCGAACGTAATAATACCATAGACGACGGCATGCCGCAGCAGACTACCTGGCGCCTCGTCAAGATCAAATGGTGCAAAGGCATATAGAAAAAACGTGATAAACGAAGCGATAACCACATTGATAATGATCCTCCGCTGTGGCGTCTGGTCCTCTGGGAAGGGCTGATTTACAAAGGCAAGTAGTCGATTCACGTCTGCAAAGTACGGAAGCAAATTAGGAATCGTTATCAATCGCCTGTGAGAATACAACCAATGCTTCGAGTGGTATGAAGCTACGCTACTGCTTTACCACCTGTCTGCTATACTGCCTACCACCTAGATAAAGGCGTAGGACATAAGTACCTGCTGGCAAGTGGCCTAGGTCGATGACGCTATCCTCCTCTCTTAAGCTCGTGTAAGGTGTCAGTTGCTGGCCCGTAACAGCGAACACCTCAAAAGCATCTACATCTTGATCCGTAAAGACTTTGCCCTGCGTAGGATTAGGATAGACACTGTGGCCCGCCTCTAGCGGTATAGTGGTACGATCCACCTCCGTCAAGAAGGGATCATTTAAGTCGAGGATGTAGTAAAACATTTCAAACCGTCGATCGTAGAAGCCAGTCACCAGTAGAGATCGGTTGTCAAGAATAGCAAGATCTGTCACTATTTCGTTTTCTCGCCGTGTTGTGGAGAATGTAGTAGTCAGTAGCGGACTATTTATCAAAATAGTGCTACCATCAAAGCTTTGAATACTAAAGCCCTCATGCCATATTGAGGCGTTTAAGTCGCCCTGCCTATTATAGAGTCGAATATTGTCTAGCATATCCTTAAATAAGGAATCCTTAGAGGGAGGCAAAAGTTCTTCAGATCCCGTCTTGGGTATTACGTATCGCCAGACATAACCATCAACGTCATACAGGTCACTGGAGTAGTCAGGGCCTCTATGATTCTCTAATAGAACAATACTATCCTCTCTTATTTCTTCAATAAACCAAAATGGTCCTTGATTCTCGAGAGGGGTTTGACTTAGATCTATGGGTATGGCTGTTTCATCTTGGAGGTCCGCATCATAGCGATATAAGTTACCGCCTTTAAACATAAAATAATCACCAGAAAATGTATCGAGTACCATGGTCGATCGTAAACTCAATTGTTCCACACCGCCTTCAAAGACTTCATATCCTTCATCTGATCTAACAAACCTATAGACGCTACCAAAAGTAGTACGGGGACTATCAAAAGCTGTAACTACCCACTCAAATGCCTGATCTAGTGGGTTATATCGAGGTAGATAGTTAAAGTAATAAATGACAAATTGATCTATAATAGGCACACTGGTGTACAATGAGTCCACAACGAGATCTTCTGTTATCTGAGCAACACCTAATCTTGCGTTACCATTAGCATCTACCAAGCTAACTAAAGCATCATGCCTACCATCACTTACTGCTGCAGTCCCGTAAAGGTTAACCACATCGAAGTTGGCGATGTTAGACTGCACCGCTATCGGCGTAGGTTCTACCCCCAGACCTGCTGAGTAACATTCTACTGACCCGATAGATGTCACCTGTACTGGGCAGATGTAATTCTTCTGTCCATTATGGAAGGATAAAATCTGAGCTGTACTGTAAGATGGTACGTCAATGTCTACTTCTGTAAGTAAATCTGTTTGCGAATAGACTAGCGATGGGACAAATAGAAGTATTGCAAATAAATGGTCCAAAAATGCAACTATTCCTAATTTATAACAGGTCATCTGATGTTGGTAATTCATCTGTAATTTCAACCACTCTCGGTATACCAAAACAATATTCTTCGATAAACCAACCATGTTCTAAACCTCCACCTAATCCATCAGTAATAATTGAAACCGATGTCAATACGTATCCAGCGGGTATTTGATTGGCAAGAAATTCAGTAATATGGCATTGAGCACAATTAAGTAAAATACCGTTGTAAGATAGCTCACCTAAATCACCTGGATCTGATGTATTGGTAGGATCAAAAAAGTCGTTAAATATATCGTCACACTCCGCAGGGCCCGGGTATTGAAATGTATTGAGACACTCGATATCGTCATAAACAATTATCTGCGATGGTGAGAATTTATCCTTAGCAGGACGCATAGTAGGTACGGCAGCATTGATGGCATCTTCTACCACCGTTTGAGCGGCCTCACTATTACTACCATCAGCCTCCCATGTACCATCGCACGGGCCACCACCCCAAGATACACCACCACCTAAGATAGATGGCCATACTTGACCAGCATACCAGCAATCGCCATCCTGAAAACTACCGACGCAATCACCGCTACTACCGCCTTCTGGACCTTCAACACCGTCAGCAAAAAAGCTAGTTGCCACTATTTCTAAGGTATCTACACTGAGCAATACATTGACGTCAGAAAAGACATATCTAGGAGAAGTAAACGGCAAAGACGTATAAGTCGACAAGATATTACTGTAAAGACCTTCAAATGCCTGTAAAGCCTCTGCACCGTCTATGGCCGAACCTACATAAATCTTCGCTGCATAAGTTACAAACTTTGAATCAGTAGACTCCGTTTCGCCATGGCTTGCTTTAATGTTGAGGATACTCTCAAAGTCAGACTCTATCTCTGATGCTGTGTAAGATTTGTTGACATCACCACTACCAAGAGTTTCGGCTTTGACATCAACCTGATCTAGAACATCTTGATGCAACGCTTGCACAAATTCTGATCTTACTATCAAACTGGCTTCTTCATCTATAAATTCATTACATGCAGAGGACATAACGACGCAAATCAGGAATAGACTGGAATAGACTGGAATAGACTGGAATAGACTTCATCATATTAGGTTTTAATTGCTACAAATATACAACAAAATATCAAATCTATACAGTAAATACTTGCGAACAAATCAATCCTCCTATTATAAAGCCTAGTAGGCATATAAAACTAGCACGATAGAAATGGTCTAGATTGATACTATAATTAAGCTCGTCCATGGACCTTCGACTCTATAATACCGGCGTTTCTATCTTGATAACCGTTGGATACAAGTAGCCATCTGTAGATACTAGTATGACTTTTGATTTTGTAAGTTATGTGGGATAGGTCCGACTAGCCTCAAGTCGGAGATTTCGACGAAGCGTTCAACCACCAATTAAGCTAGCGTCAATTCTTTGGCACATACTGTAACCTATACGTTAGCGCTACCCTGGTTTTACTCGCAATGCGGTAAAGTCAATTCAATTACTTGCCTTCATCAACTTCTAGTGCCTATACAAATACATCTAATCCAAGGCTAAAGGGGCTGTAGCTCTCTATTTAATTAGCTAGCAACTTAGATCTACATCGTGCGGTAAAACTTACCGTCTGTTTCAGCGGACGGCATAAGTTAAGCGTCGCGTGGAGGCTTTAGCCACATTGTACGATTGGGGTTTAGCAAGAGGATGTAGCGAAGTTATGATAGGTCCATGGGTCTACAGTCCCACTAGTGGCGTTGCAAATTAATTTGCAACAGGATTATGCCGTTGCAAATCAAATTTTCAAGACTACTATGTATGAGTGAACCCCACATTCACTTGACACTAGCTACCAACGAGCTCCTCTATGATAGAAGGCGTTCTGGGATAGAGAAATAAGTTATTTGTATTTGTAGCAAATACATTTTACCACAAAAACCACACCCCTGCCCGACACCTCACATCTGCCTCCACCAAAACCACTACCTTCGCCGCCGTGAGCAAGAACTTAGCGCAATTGCTACAGCGATATGCTGATAGCCAGCGGACCCAAGAGCTGCTGAACTTCACAGGTAAGGATCACCCAACTCGCATACATCTAGCGGGGACAGTGGGTGCACAGGATTGCTTTGCCCTCTTGGGACTATATCAGCAGCAGCCACGTGTCAATATATTTATTGCAGCAGACAAGGAGGAGGCCGCTTACCTCCAAAATACACTAGATACGCTAGCCCTAGTGCTCGCCGAAAATGCCGCCGACCAGACCAAGTATCAGCGACTGCACGTCCACTTCTTTCCCGATAGTTTTAAGCGACCCACCAACTACGAGGAGGTCAATAGCACCAACGTGCTGCAGCGTACCGAGAC
>CAYMFD010000077.1:0-7988 GCA_964389475.1 uncultured Saprospiraceae bacterium | reverse complement strand
GACCCACCAACTACGAGGAGGTCAATAGCACCAACGTGCTGCAGCGTACCGAGACAGTCAATAACGTACATACACGTGGGCGGTATGATGAGGTAATCGTTACCTACCCAGAGGCGATATTTGAAAAAGTCGTGGACCCTAGAGAGCTCGATAAGGAGAAGATCATCATCGCCAAGGAGGAGACATTGGACGTCGACACGATCATAGAGGTCTTAGTGGAGTATGGCTTTGTCCGCAGTGAGTATGTCTACGAGCCGGGAGAGTTCGCTGTACGGGGTGGCATTATTGACATATTCTCTTTCGGTAACGAATGGCCCTACAGGGTAGAGCTCTTCGATGATGAGGTAGAGAGCATCAGGACGTTTAATCCTAGTGACCAGCTATCGATCCGAGAGATATCTAGGGTTTCGATCATCCCTAATATCACGAGCAAGTTTAAACAAGAGCAGAAGATCCCATTGTTTGACCTATTCGAGCAACCATGCAATATCTGGGTACGTAACCTAGAGATGCTGGTCGACAAGATCAAAGACTGCTTTGACAAGGCCAGCGAGTATGCCCAGTCCATCGAGGTCAAGACAGACGAACAGCTTAAAGAGCTGCTAGACGAACGTGCCTTCGTCCGGCCTGATGCCATTGTCGATGCCTTGAGCCAGCACCACATGATACTGCTCAAGCCTGGACTAGTCGGCATCGATCTAGATGGCGTCATAGAGACCAAGAGTGACCCACAGCCCAGTTTTAACAAGAACTTCAAGCTGCTGATAGAGGACCTACACCACAATACCAAGGAAGGTCGAGAAAACTACCTCTTCGTTGATAATAGCAAGCAGATCGATCGCTTCTACAACATATTTGAGGATATGAAGGCGGAGGTGGCCTTCCACCCAGTCAAGTCGGCTATCCACTCGGGTTTCGTCGATCACGACCTACAGGTGGCCTGCTATACGGACCATCAGATATTTGATCGATTCCATAAGTACTCGCTGCGCAAGGGCTTTACCAAGCAGCAGGCCATGGACCTCAAGATGCTCCGCGACCTCAAGCCGGGCGACCACATCACCCACATAGACCACGGTATCGGGCGGTACTCCGGCCTAGAGAAGATCGAGGTAGGAGGCGTGGTGCAGGAGTCGCTCCGTATATTTTACCTAAACAATGACGTGCTGTACGTGAGCATCAACAGCATGCACAAGATCAGCAAGTACTCGGGCAAAGACGGCATGGTCCCTAAGCTCAGTAAGATAGGAGGCGATGCCTGGAAAAACCTAAAGCGCAAGACCAAGAAGAAGGTCAAGGATATGGCCAAAGAGCTCATCAAGCTCTACGCCAAGCGTAAGCAGACGCCGGGATATGCATTCCCACCCGATGGATATCTGCAAAACGAACTAGAGGCCAGCTTTATCTATCAGGACACACCTGACCAAGAGTCCGCCACTGTCGCTGTCAAAGAAGACATGATGGCGGACAACCCGATGGATCGCCTGATCTGTGGTGATGTGGGATTTGGCAAGACGGAGATCGCACTGCGAGCGGCGTTTAAGGCGATCGTAGCGGGCAAGCAGGTGGCCGTACTGGTACCAACTACTATCCTAGCCCTACAGCACTACAAGACATTTAAAGATCGATTTGAGTCCTTTGGCATTAATGTCGACTACATCAATCGATTCCGCTCGTCTAAGGAGAAGCGCATCATTACCGAAAAACTAGAGAGCGGCGAGATAGAGTTACTGATCGGTACCCACGGTATACTCAGCAAGAAGATCAAGTTTAAGGATCTCGGCCTCTTGGTGATCGATGAGGAGCAGAAGTTCGGCGTTGCCGCCAAAGAAAAACTCCGCCAGATGACTGTCAATGTCGACACCCTCACGCTGACGGCCACACCCATACCACGGACCCTGCAGTTTTCGCTGATGTCGGCCCGTGACCTGAGCATCATACGTACGCCACCGCCTAATAGACAGCCGATACATACCGAGCGGCGGCTTTTTAATGATGAGGTCATTCGCGACAGTATCTACTACGAGATCAACCGAGGCGGACAGGTTTTCTTCGTCCACAATCGAGTAAAGTCCCTCCTGGATATCGGTGCTATGGTCAAGCGATTGTGCCCTGATGTAAGCGTCGCTATCGCCCACGGTCAGATGGAGAGCAAAAAGCTGGAAGAGACGCTGATGTCCTTTATCGACGGGAAGTTTGATGTACTAGTCTGTACCAATATCATCGAGACGGGCCTAGACATCAGCAATGCCAATACGATCATCATCAACAATGCCCACCAGTTTGGGATGAGTGACCTCCACCAGCTGAGAGGTCGTGTAGGTCGTAGCAATAAGAAGGCCTTCTGCTACCTATTTGCCCCGCCGCTGACGGTCCTGACCTCTGATGCCCGTAAACGTATACAGACACTAGAGGAGTTCAGCGATCTTGGTAGTGGGTTTCATATCGCGATGCGAGACCTCGACATCAGGGGAGCGGGTAACCTACTAGGTGCTGAGCAGAGCGGGTTTATCAGTGATATCGGATACGAGACTTTTCAGAAGATCCTAGAGGAGGCCGTCGTCGAACTTAAGGAGACAGACTTTAAAGAAGTCTTTAAGGAGGATCTAAAAAAGAAGCGTGTCTACATTACGGACGTAGAGATTGACACAGATATCGAGATGTTGATACCCGATGCCTATGTCAGTAATATCCAAGAACGATTGACACTATACACGGCACTCGATAAAATCACCGACGAGGCGGGTATCGAGACTTTTGCCAAAAACCTAAAGGACCGATTTGGACCACTACCCAAACCTATCCTGGAGCTTTTTGAGGGCTTACGTTTGCGATGGACTTGTGCTGAGCTAGGCTTTGAACGACTAGCCTTAAAGAACAGGAAGATGCGCCTCTTCTTTATCACCAACCCACAATCTAGCTACTACGAAAGTGCTACATTCAATAAGATCATGGCGTGGGTATCTACTAAGGGCATGCACTACGAGGTCACCCTCAAGCAGAGCAGTAAGTATCTTATGCTCGTTAAGGATGGCGTACACGGTCTCAAGGGAGCTCAGAAAGAGGTGGCAAGGATCAGTAAGGCGGTACAGAAGTAGAAGGGCGGATATCAGATATCGGATTTCAGACGTCAGATTTCGGATGAAACTGTGATTCGTGAGCCCGCAGGGATAGTTCGACCGAGCTCACTACGACGTCTGGAAGCACATTGCCTCTTATCTAAAACAATACACAAACACGTATGGTACATGTCTATGTATTGTCCCTAGTTGATACAATTGCTAGATAACCACTCTACTGCTTAACGAAAGTCTCCGTGATGCCCCGTCCCGTCTCACTAATGACAGAGATACTATATAGGCCGGGCACTAGGCTAGATACATTAATAACTCCCTCATAAGCACCTGACTTGAGCAACCGGCCCATCATATCTACTATGCGATAGTCGGCACCCTCAGCAACATCTACTAGCTCAATACGGTCTACTGCTGAATTGGGTACGACAGACAAGTGAGTATGCCGCCCACCAGACTCCTCAGTCGTACCAGTAAGCAGATAACTACTTAAATCAAAACCCACCACGTGACGAGTATCGGTACCTATACCTTCTCTAACGTTATAAAATGACAACGACAAAATATTGTCCTCAGAAATTACAGCATCTACCATTTCTACCCCTTCAGTGGTAGTATCTACCATGATGCTATCTACGAGCTTGATGTGATTGTCGATTTCAAGATAAATATCGAACCTATACTGCCATCCAGGCTCATTACCATCACGATGTACGAAACCTACTTGTCCCGTCTGGTGATTCATAAAACCTACTACACCACCATTCCCCGTATTAGGTATACGCTTGTACTGTTTGACCACATCACCCTGGCGGTCTAGCACAAGAAGAGAGACTTTAAAGGCTCTCGGATAAGAGCCGTTAGTATTCTGAACTGCATCATCCTCAAACCTACTGATCCCAGATATAAGACACACGTCGTCATTACAATCAAGTGTGATCAAACTAAACAAATAATTAGTCAAACTATCTATTTCTATCACATCTGCGATCGCACCCTCATTATCCACAAGCAGTACTACAGCCTCTGAGAAATTTGGAAAACTATTATTTTCAGTCGAACCGTAGTAAAACAATGCTGAGTCATCAGAAAAGGCGTGACCCAAGCGTGCAGTGCGGTTAAACCGATCTTCGTAAGCTATCGTATCCCCCCTGATAGCAACATCACCATTTGGATCTGATACGACAATCGAATTAGCGTAGTCTGTCCTTATCCAATCTAGGCTACGTAGGTAAAAAACGGAACCATCTGACCGTGG
Source organism: uncultured Saprospiraceae bacterium (assembly GCA_964389475.1). Lineage (GTDB taxonomy): Bacteria > Bacteroidota > Bacteroidia > Chitinophagales > Saprospiraceae > CAYMFD01. The sequence goes on along the minus strand of CAYMFD010000077.1, from coordinate 3,656 downwards.
CATAATAGGAGGGCGGTCATTGCTAAGAAAGTACTGTATCTCAAGTGGAGCATCCTCCTCAACTGCATTAACAATATCTATTATATCGCCAGTAGCGGCATCTAAAACATGCATTTCCATGGGATTAGAAAAGACTCGCGTACAATTAGGCTGAAACCTATTGATGGGTTCTGAACATCTAAGTCCCATCACATATAACAGACCATCTCTTACATCAATATGGACCACACTGTAAGCTATATTAGATGTGTCGGGAAGAATGGTATATCGCCACTCCACTTCGCCGGTCCGATTGTCTAGTGCTACAACCTGTGAGGTCAAGACATCGAGGGACTCCGACCTCACAGCTAAGTAAGTGATTGTTCCATCTACTTCAAACCCATGATCAAAATGACCATTAATCGTGGGATCATTAAACAATGGACCTAAACCTGGTGTACTATCAGCCACAGCCTGCGCCTCAGGTATGTAGGAGGTGTATGTCCAAAGGATATCATCATTCGGCAGCCACTCTACGCTAGGTAACTGTGCAAAAGAGGTAGTGGCTGATACTACAAACACAAGCAGGATTCGACAAGCTAGTATTAGTGCAGATCTAATCATTACATGTGTTTAAGCATGGACTGACCTCTGTTGTAATATCACGAATCTCGAGAGTCCAATTGCAACCGATGTAGCATTTTCGCATATCTCAGCTTCAAGAGGCATAACTACCTATCTCAACCCGCTGTATGCTAGAGGGTGCTCTTACATAATCAAAGTCAGTTCACGACCCAAGGTTCAAAAGCATCTCTCTTATTTTCAAAATCCTCTTAATTGCCACTAGTAAAAGAGTGCAATATTTATATTCCAAAATAATATGGAGCCATGGGTAATGATTACCAGATCTCTTGAAAGTGCTTGGTGTCAAACCACCCTACTCCACCACCTCAGCATGTACCGTATAGAAAACCTCTCTGCCATCACCGCTAGAGGTATTGTGCAAGAAGCTAATTATGTCCATATCCTCAGCTACCCAGAGGCCGTCCTCCGCAGGTAGGGTGTATGTATAGGATCTGGTGATAGTCTCGTCAGCTAGGAGCGACTCTACTAGTGGGTCACCTAGTGGTGCTGTCACACCGCCTAGCAAGACATGCTTGTGCACGTAATCAGGCAGTACCTCACCCACCGACTCTTGTTTGTCAACCATACCGCTCTGTGTCAACCATATCGATACAGCTAGGCCCTGATCTATGTCTACAATGCCAGTAACGGTTACATCAACCTCTAGTCGTCTTGAGCCAGCATCGTAGCTATGCTCCATACCTATAGTGGCCTCTGCTACTTTCTGTAGTTCTCGCTCGGCAAGTATGGGCCACTCGTCGGAGTCGGCATTGGAGATAAAGAGCTCGTCCTCAAACTTGATCCGATTAAATACTCCTGCGGGCTTACCGAGAAAGGGGACGTATGATTCCTCGATGGCCTTGGCGTAGTCGTTTTTAAAAACAAACTTACTCTCAGGCAAAGGGTCCGCTAAAAAGTCACCGTGTATCCCTACTGGGATAATATTGTCTCCGCCAAATAGTGCCACCATATCGTCGAGCTGGGCCGATCCCTTGGGACAGTTAGGGCAACGAACACCTGTCAAGTCCTCTACGAGTACCGTCTTAAATATGGTGTCACTGGACGTAGGGCCTCCTCCGCCACCTGTAGAAACGGTAACGGGAATCTCTTCACAAGACGTACTTAATACTATGGCTAGTACTGCGGCTAATATCGTTATAGGTCTCAATGTCATTGTATCAGTTTTAGAAAGGTGGCGTATGACAAATTTAAAAAACAGAGGTTACCTGAAACTTAAACCCACTGAAAGCAGGCTCAAGACGGCATATACCGCCCGTACAAACGATACCCTCCACCTGTTTAACGTAGCGGAGGCTATATCTATTAGCCTTGTGGATGTAAACTGCACCTAATGTCGGGTAGACGAGGGCAGGCAGGTTTCCATTTTCATCAAAGACTGCGTCGATCCGATCTTCATTAGGCTCGAAGTTATACATGATAGAGGCCTCAAAGATCCACTTCGGCGCTATGCCGTACTCTACTAGGCCGAATAACCAGCGACCGAAGTCTTCTCTAGTATCCATGTACTGCGTCTCGAATCGTATCGACTTCTTACGGGTGATACGATATAGGAAGTCTGCGAATGGAACTACCGTACGGACGATCGGCACCTCGGGCTTGATCTCATATACCTCTTGGTTATACTCCTGGCGCTGTGCTCCTACGGTCAACTGCCACTTACGCTTCTGCTTGTACGTCGCATCTACATATATCTCGCGGTAGAGTTGGTCGCCGTCTAGGGTCGTAATATTGCTAAAGTTACCGTGTACAGATAGCTTCTTATTGACCTTGTACGAGGCGTCAAACTGAAAGGCCAGCTCACTCAAGTCCTGCACGGCTGGTGCATATCTAGCCGTAAGACGGTAACTGTTCTGCCTATTCATAGGCGGTAGGTAGTTGATGAGTCCGTCGAGTCGCTCTAGGTTGGGGTCTGCTCGCATGTTAAAGTTTTCGGTACGCTTGGCCTCTATACTCATGCCTAACTTCCCTGCCGCTATACCTATACTATTGTAGATGACCGATCCGGCATCTCTGACGAGTCGTCCCTCGACGGTCTCTCCACCGACGGTCGTCCGCTCGGCCATCGGGTCTAAGAATACCTCCGGTGTCTTGTAGGCAGCCTCTACATACCAGGTCAACCACTTCCACGTCAGCGTATTATAGGCCGTCATGGCGTACGTATTATACTGCGGGATTACCACGTCCTCCGGTCTGTAGAATCGCAACTTATCGACTAGGCGACCTACTGCCTCATCAGACAAGGTCCTATTGACGATGCCTATACCAGGGGCTACATTGACGGCGCCGGCGCCAGGCTCTCCGAATGTGTGGAAGCCTTCTAGGCTAGCCCCTTTGATAATACCGCTGTGCTCACTGAAGAGGAAACGCTGCATACCCGTAAAGGCCTTGATACTCCAGTTATCATTGAGATGGTACTTACCGTGGACGCCATAGAGGGCATTATCGATAAGAAGGGGTCGCTGCTCAAAGGATCTGAAAATAATACCACTACCGATCTGATCGTAAATATGGCCTGCCTGTAAGTCTAGATTACCGACACTCTTGCGGATGTACCAGATACCGATACCCTGCCCTGTATAGGAGCCAGTAGGATTGAGCAGGTTAGAATTATTAAAGAGGTCAAAGCGACCACCGATGGTAAAACCATTGTAGGCCATATTGAGATTGAGCCAAGCTTCACCACCCGTAAGCTCTCGATCGTACTGCGGTATATCCGCCGCTCCGATCAGTGAGTCTCTAATAAAGAAGTTAAGGTTGCTCTCAAATCCTCCGCTAAAAATGGGCTTATCTTGGGCATGCAATGACATGGTCATTAACCACGCTACGAGAGTTAATGCGATCTTGTGTGTGTGCATCTACGTTGGTCCTGTCTACCTGCTAAACATTAAGCAAGCGTTAAAAATGCGTCAATGTTGTCACTGACGTCCGCTAATATCGTCATAAAGATGACTTTTGCAAGGCTAGATAATTACCTATCATTGCATCAATTATTTGACAATCAGCAATTACCACCAAATGAAACAACTACTTAC
>CAYMFD010000076.1:0-18965 GCA_964389475.1 uncultured Saprospiraceae bacterium | reverse complement strand
ACGAGCTGATGTACACGTTCAATGAGGTACCATTCGTAGTTAACGAGTTGATCACCCACCGTGGTGTAACACTCATCGTTAACAGCGGTGTACCACACTACTTTGATGAGAATGGCCAGTTTGTAGATTGGGATGGCGACGATGTCGTACTACCAAGACCTACAGCAGGAACACTAGCGAGATACAGAAGCGGCTCACTACAGAAGTGGGTACCAGAGACACTATGCTCAGGTATGGTATTCAATGAGAGCTCAATGGGTTACCCACAGGTTAATATCCGCATGAGTGTATGGGACAAGAAATTGAACCAAGACTACTGTGATGTACTACTAAGCCTACAGCTTAACACTGGAGGTAACGGTACAAGAGTTGTAGCCGGTAGAATCGCTACGGAGTCAGGCCAAGGAGTTGAAGCTGTAGAAGTAACGGTAGATGCGCTAGGTATAGAGAAGGAAACTTCAATGACTGCGCTTAACGGTAACTTCAATGCAGTAATCGACAATGTAGACGCAGCAGTAACAGCTAAGCGTGACGGTGATGATGATAACGGTATCAGTACACTAGACCTAGTATTGATCCAGCGTCATATCCTAGGTATCGCAGAGTTTGCAAGCCCATACAACACGTTTGCGGCAGATGTAAACAACAGTGGTACAGTAACAGGTGCAGATGTAGTAACACTACGTCAGTTGATCCTAGGCGTAACTAGTGAGTTTGCTAACACAGACTCATGGAGATTCCTAGATGCAGCACAGACAGTAGACAATGCGAATGTATTCGATGCTAGAGAGCAGGTATACAGCGCAGTGACTAGTACAGCAGCCGCTGACCTAGTAGCAGTCAAGATGGGAGATGTAAACGGATCAGCAGAAGCGATCGAAATCAGATCAGGCAAGGTTATGTCACTAGACGTTAACAGTGCAGTAGTATCAGAGGGCGATGTAGCAGAGTTGACGCTAAGTACATCAGACTATGTAGACGGTTACGGATACCAGTTCACGATAGACCTAAGTGGTCTAGAGCTAGTAGAGGTTAAGTCAGCAGACCTAGTAGCAGGTACACTAGACTACGCTGTAACAGGCGATAAGCTAGCGGTATCATACGCAAGTGCAAATGCAGAGAGTGTAAGCGACATCATGACGCTAGTAGTTAAGGCTACAGCGGCAGGAGATGCAGCAGACATGATCGCAATCACTAGCGATGCAGTACAAGCAGAAGCATACGTAGGAAATAGCCTAGAGGTAGTAGATGTAGCGCTAGCGAGTAGAGATGCAGCAGCATACGAACTACACCAAAACGAGCCAAACCCATTCAAAGCGTTTACTACGGTAAGCTGGACGATGGCAGAAGCAGGAACGGCTACGATCACAGTATACGATGTAGCAGGTAGAGTAATCAAGCGAGTAACTAACGATGCTGTAGCAGGACTTAACAGTCTTAACTTCACACGTAACGAGTTTAACGCTACAGGAGTACTATACTACCAGCTAGAAGCAGGTAACTACACAGCTACTAAGAAGATGATACTCATCGACTAGTAGACTTGTATGAGACAAGCAGTACCTTCCCAATAGGTGCTGTATGATAAATCGGTTTTTGGGATGGCCTCTCTTCACTTGTTGAAGGGGGGCTTTTTTTTTTGAATGATAAGTTACATATTAAATATTTCTATTATATTTGCACTGTAGAGTCGTGAGAAGCTCTACGAACCTAACCTATGGTGAGGTCACTTTCTGTGACTTCATATCGCCATTTCTGAGAGTGATTAGATAGAATACGAACTAGAACTATTATTTGTTCTTCAGTGTACCGACGGGTACTGCTGAGGGGTACGACCTGATTTGATGTAGATCCAAAAGAGCTTGCTGTGCAATGGCACGGCATTTTATTAACAATGGACATAAGGCACACTGGAAACTGCTTTATATCCCGAACAGTAATTCTCTTTTTAAACACGGATCTCATGAAAATGAAGACTACTTTTTTCAACCAGAAGAATCGATCGCCGAGGTGTGGATGGATCGGTCTCCTTCTACTTTGTCTGACCTTTTTTAGTCAGAATGTCCATGCACAATCGTGCTCTTTAGCATGTAACGGTACCACACAGGTATCGCTCAATAGCGATTGTAATTCAGAAGTTACGCCGTCCATGATTATCAATGGTGCGATGAGTTCTTGCCCAGATGGCGAGTTCAAAGTCGTTGTCACTGACTTAGCTGGCGTCGAAATTCCTACAAGCCCTTTCGTAACTGATGCCGAAATCGGTAAGCAGTTAAAGGTAGCTGTTATTGATACATCAATAGCCAACGGCAATGAGTGCTGGGGCTATATTGTTGTAGAAGATAAGATAGCACCTACTATCACATGCGTGGCTGATACAACGCTTAAGTGCTATCAGATGGCCATAGCAGATAGTCTTGTTGTTACTGCCTCTGACAACTGTAGTGATGTTACTATAGAGGTCACAGCAGAAACAACCACTGTTAATGACTGTACTGTAGCGACTGGACTCCCCGACAGCGTGCTTATGATGGTAAGTCGTACTTACCGTGCAGTGGATGCTCAAGGTATGGTATCACAAGAGTGTACGGTCAACTTTACAGTCACTAGACTTGACTCACTTGAAGAAATCACGCAGCCAGCGTCATTGTTGAAGGCCAACAGTACATCTCTAGATTGCGCTGGTGGATATGCAACATTGCCTAATGGACATCCATCACCTGTAGCAGTAGGTGGTCTACCAGGAACTGGTGTGCCTACTTTAGATGGTATTCCGCTATACCCTTCGGATGGACAGTTTTGTAACTTGCTTGTTACGTATGATGATACGCGTCTACCAGCTGTACAGTGTGTAGAGAAGATCATGCGTAGATGGGATGTTTTCGAATGGTCGTGTAGCTCAGTGCAGCGTATGGTTTCATACACACAAATGATCGAGATTGAAGATACTCAGGCGCCTACGTTTGACTGTCCTGCTCCCGTAATCGCTAGTACTAGTGGTTATGAGTGTGAGGGTTATGTCTTACTACCAGCACTTGAAAACCTAGAAGATAACTGTAGTAATACAATACGAGTAGATGTCCTCTATGAGGGTGGAATACTACAAAACCAAAATGGTGGACTAGCAGCTATACCAGTAGGTAATAGTGTTGTGACATACATCGCTTACGATGAGTGTGGCAAGTCTAGCTCATGTGAGATAAGCGTACTAGTAGAAGACGCTACGCCTCCTGTAGCAGTCTGCGATCAAAATACAGTTGTAGCCCTAACTAATGGTGGTGAAGCTTATGTTGATGCCTTTGTCTTTGATGATGGTAGTTATGATGATTGTGCTCTTGAGAGTTATGTCGTAAGACGTATGCCGGATGCCAATGGTCAGATCAATTGCATGCCATGCGAGCGACCTCAGTTTGAGGAGTTTACCTACCTAGGTGAGCACAACGGCAATTTTTATTACCTGTCAAGATGGGCTAAGAATGCAAGAGTAGCATACAGATATGCTGAGGCTTTCGGTGCATATGTCTACAGTGCTAATAACCGTGCTGAGCAAGAAGCAGTAAATGGATTTGTTGCATCGATTACATCAGCCGATAGCTATTACATCGGTCTTAGTAGAGCACAAGGATCTTCAGTATTTCGCTGGGATGACGGTAGTACAAGTACATATCGAAACTTTGCATCAGCTAACGTGATTGAGGACGGAGAAGACTACGTACTAGTAGATGCTAATACTGGTGATTGGTCAACAGTCAATGGAGATACGCTTAACCACAGATTTATTGTGGAAGTAGAAAACCCTTGTAGTTACAGCCAGTATGCTGAGTTCTGCTGCGAAGATCTATCAGGTAACCCACACCAAGTACAGTTTAGAGCGATCGATGCTCAAGGTAACTGGAATGAGTGCATGGTCAATGTGACTGTACAAGATAAAATTAGACCGCAGTTGACTTGTCCACCAGACATGACAGTAGATTGCGAGTTTGCTTATGATCCACTTAACTTAAGTGCAGCATTCGGCACACCTATCGCTACTGGTAATTGCTCACCTCTTATGGAGATGGATAGTATCACAGAGCTTAATCAGTGTAACATTGGTACTATAACTAGGATATTTACCATCATGGATGGTAATGGTAATCCTGCAGTTACATGTGAGCAGCTTATCACATTCGATAATCAGCAGCCTTTTGATTTCCAAAATGATGTTGACTTCCCAGATGATGTGACGATGACAGGGTGCTCTGATCCTGATTCAGACATGTTCTTACCTGCTGCAACAGGAGTGCCTGTATTTAGAAATGCGGACGCTTGTGATCTTCTAGGTTACAACTATGACGACCAGGTATTCAGGTTTAACAATAACTCAAGTGACCCTAGTTGTTTTAAGATCTTAAGAACATTCACAGTAATCGACTGGTGTCAGGCAGGCAACGGGTTTACAATCCCGCAGGTTAGCTTCACGCAGACGATCAAGGTGGTCGATGAGAATGAGCCATTCTTTACGACCACTTGCGACCCTGTAAGACAGTGTACTTTCGATAGTGACTGTGCGGAGGGTAGCATTACATTGACGCAAACAGCAGCTGACTCTGTATGTACAGAGGAGTTATCATGGAGAGCGGTAGTTAATCCGTTTAAGTCATCATCTGCAGCTGACGATATCGAGATAACTGGTACTGGTAACACAGCAACTATCACTAGGACTTTCCCAGTAGGTGATCACAGTATTACTTGGACATTTATAGACAGATGTGGTAACCAAGTTACTTGCCTACAGGACTTTAGTATAGCTAACTGTAAGGCACCGACACCTTATGCCTTCACTGATCTTGCGACTGACCTTATGCCTATCGATGATAATAATGATGGTATAGTCGATGGTGGTATGGTAGAGCTTTGGGCTTCTGATTTTGATGCAGGTAGTTTCCACCCATGTCCTGGGTACGATGTACTTGTATCATTCTCACCTAATGTGCTTGATACGGGTATTCTATTCACTTGTCTAGACACAGGCGATGCGCCACTACAGTTATGGGCTACAGCGATAGACGCTGATGGAGAGTTTGTACTAGACACAGCTGGTAACATGCTACAAGCCTGGATCGATCTTACAGTCGATATTCAAGATAACATGAATGCTTGCGGAGGTTCGACTAATAGAGTTGCCATCTCAGGAGGTGTAGCACTAGAGTCAGGCCAAGCTATTGAGGAGACAGTTATTAAGTTAACTCAGTCAGGTGCAGAGCTTATGTCTGCTACTACAGATCTAGATGGTAACTATGCCTTTCCTACAATGGATGCAGGTGGTAGCTACATGGTACAAGCTGTAAGAGATGATGCCCACGATAGAGGCGTATCGACACTCGACCTTGTACTTATACAGCGTCATATACTAGGATACAGTAACCTAAGCTCAGCATACAAGATGCTAGCTGCAGATGTTACTAACGACCGTAATGTGTCAGGTGCCGATGTTATTGAGCTGCGTAAGTTGATACTAGGTGTCAATAGCACATTTACTGACAGCGATGCATGGAGATTTGTAGATGCAGCGTATCAGTTCCCTGATCAACTAGACCCATGGTATGAGTCTATACCAGAGGAGTATATGATAGCTTCTCTAGACAACAGTATGGACGTAGATTTCACGGCTATCAAAGTAGGTGATGTGAACGGATCAGTAGCTCAGGACCTTGATGGTCGCTCTGCACCGATTAACCTAGTTGTTGAGTCAGGCGTGTTATCAGGCGATGCTATAGAGATGCCGATTGCTATCGATCGTGATATGAGTGTAGCTGGACTACAGTTGGCTCTAGACTTTGATGCGGCTACCACGGAGATCCTCGAGATCACAGGAGTAGAGCTATCTATCGCTGGTGCAGATTACAGAGTGATCGACGGTCAAGTACTGATCAGTTACGCAGCAGACTTCGATACAGAGCTATCAGCAGGTGATGTACTCTTCACAGTAGTATACGAGTCTACTGCTGCAAGTCAGAAGGATGCATTCGCTATCAATGATGAAGCGCTAAAATCTGAGATCTACGATGCAGACTATACGCAGTATGCACTAGAGCTAAGATATGCACAGGAGGAGTCAGGTATCGTTCTTTATCAGAATGCACCTAACCCATTCATGGCTACTACTCAAGTTCAAATCTTTATGCCAGAAGCACAAGATGTGCAGCTGACAGTATTTGACGTGACTGGTAAGCAGATCGCTAATTACAAGCGTAGTCTTATAGCTGGTATGAATACCATCGAGATTAACAAGCAGGACCTTAGCGCAACTGGCGTCTTGTTCTACACGCTATCTGCTAACAACTTTACAGCAACTAAGCGCATGATCGTGCTTCAGTAAGATATTCAAGACTTTACTGTTTTTGGGATGGGACCCTTCTCCAAGATGTTGGAGAGGGTCTTTTCTCGTATATATAGGTGAGGTCTTTTATGTTCTCAAGGAACCACTCAGGCTGCTACGAGGTTACTCCTGCATGGCAAGAATACTCTCCATCGACTATGGTGGCAAGCGAACGGGTCTCGCAGTTACCGATCCGCTGCAGATCATAGTTACTGCTCTCGATACAGTACCCACAGTAGACCTATGGCTATACTTGCAAGCGTACTTACAAGCGGAGGAGGTAGAGGCCATCGTCTTTGGTAGACCTACCCACAATGATGGTACTACGACGGAGCTGTACAGTCAGATTGTAGGTCTACAGCGCAAGGTCGGCAAGGCATATCCTGCCATTAAGATAGAGGAGCAGGATGAGGCCTTTAGTAGTAGCGAAGCGATGGATATAATGATCTTGTCTGGCATGCGAAAAAAACAAAGGCGTGATAAAGCGGTGGTGGATAGAATAAGTGCCGTTATTATCTTGCAGCGATTTTTAGGACATATCTAAAAGACTTTATGATACTACCTGTATATGCTTATGGTCAACCCGTCTTAAGACGCAAGGCGGTGGATGTAGATCTTACAGATGAGGCTGTCAAGACCCTGATCACCAATATGTGGGAGACGATGTACCACGCTAAGGGTATTGGTCTCGCAGCACCTCAAGTCGGTAAGTCTCAACGTATATTCCTAGTAGATACGGAGCAGGTGATGGACGAGGAGGAGGTCGATAAGGGGATCAAGAAAGCCTTTATCAATGCTCAGATCCTAGAGGAGTCAGGTGAGCAATGGGCCTACGAGGAGGGATGCCTTAGTATCCCCAATGTGCGGGGAGATGTGAGTCGGTACGAACGTGTACGCATCAGCTATCTTGATGAGGAAGGAGTCGCCCACGAAGAAGTATACGAGGGTATCAATGCTAGAGTCATCCAGCACGAGTATGATCATATCGAAGGTCGTCTCTTTACCGAATTACTGCGACCGCTCAAGAAGAAGATGATCAGCCGTAAGCTCGAGCAGATCAAAAAAGGTAAGACCAAGTGCGACTATCGACTAAAGTTCGTCTAGGTACAGTTATTACTTACGACCAAAGTCTGCGGGTATTTCGCCCCAGGTGTCCGTCTTCCATTTCTTGAGTTCGTTATTATAAGTGTTCCGCTCGAGCCAAGTGATAGCCCGCTCGATAAGGTCAAAGATGACCTCATTTTTGGGTAGCCGCTTAAGGCTGGTTTTTACTTTTTTATTTCTTACCCATGCTAGAGCTGTACGACTATCTGTCCAGATGGTGGTGTCAGCACCTTGCTGTTTAAGCGCCGCTAGGGCATGGACTATTGCAAGGAACTCTCCTATATTATTAGTTGCATGCTCGTATGGGCCTCGCTTAAAGATCTCCTGACCTGTTTCTGTCCAGACGCCTCTATACTCCATGATGCCTGGGTTACCACTACAAGCGGCATCTACAGCGATGGTGCCAGCGATGAGTTCTGGTGGTACGGCACTCAGTTTTTTAGTTTTTTGAGCCTTCTGTCCGTAGTGGTTACTAGGCGAGTCCTTATAGGCTGCTGCTGCCTCTGCCCTCGTTTTAAACGATTTGTACTTGGCATCAGGGTAGCCCTTGATCTGTTGTAGGCAAGTCGACCAGTCGTCATATATACCGGGCTTTACCCCATTCCATACCACATAGTATTTTTTCTTCTTCGCCATAACGCTAGCTTTGCCGCGACCAATGTACAAGTAATGACACTAGTAGACACACATGCGCATATCTATCATAGCAATTACGCAGACCACCATGCGATGATTGAGCGAGCTTTTGCCGCAGGCGTAGGTAAGATCATGATGCCCAATGTTGATATAGATACCATAGAGGATATGCACCGGCTATCAGAGAAGTATCCTGACCAGTGTTTTGCTATGATGGGTTTACATCCATGTCATGTGCAGGCGGATTACCAGTCGCAACTAGACGTGATGCGAGAGTGGCATGATCGGCGGGCATATGTGGGAGTGGGTGAGATCGGTATCGACTTATACTGGGATAAAAGTACAGAGGCGATACAGGTTGATGCCTTTAGGCAGCAGATACAGTGGGCCAGAGACCTAGGTCTTCCCATAGTCATCCATAGTCGGGAGGCACTAGATCTGACTATTGCGATCGTCAAGGAGATGCAGGATGGCACTTTGACGGGAGTTTTTCACTGTTTTAACGGTACGGTAGACCAGGGTAGGCTGATCGTTGATACGGGCTTTTATATGGGTATTGGCGGCGTCCTTACATACAAGAATGCTGGTATCGACAAGTCTGTCAGTCAACTACCGATAGAGCATATGGTGCTAGAAACAGATGCACCATACCTAACGCCAGTGCAGTTTAGAAAAAAAGGCGTTGATAATGAACCCGCCTTTATGGTATCCGTCGCTCAGCGACTGGCCAAAGTCTTAGATATGGAGGTCGAAGATGTCGCCAAGGTGACTACAGCAAATGCTGAGAAGCTTTTCCCCCAAGCTTTTATACAACCATTATCGTCGTAAGTGTATCTCTTACAGTAAGAGATACATTATAGTTTGATATATAGGTGTTGAGCCTTCCATTACTATGTAGTATTTAGCTTTCTTTGCTGTGGAGTAGGAAGATGTTCCTACCTTTAGGAGAGTTGTCCGAGTGGTCGAAGGAGCACGCCTGGAAAGTGTGTATACCTCTAAAGGGTATCAAGGGTTCGAATCCCTTACTCTCCGCAATTTTGTCGTCGCTGTGTTGAAATTACTATTGCAATATTCATACATTAGCGATCACATTATGTCATCAATCTTCAATTTAGGAAAATCTAAAAAGTCAAATCATGCGTAAATCAGTAATGTTATTGGCGATCCTGATGGTAGCAATGTTGTTTGGTGCTACGGATCTAGTAGCACAAGAAGCAGCAGAGCCATCTGGTGGTTTCGGTCTACAAACTCTCAAAGAGAAATTTATTGAGGGAGACTGGAAGTTTATGAGTCTTGTACTCATTTGCCTTATTCTCGGTCTAGCTTTCTGTATAGAGCGAATCATCACGCTTAATATAGCGACAGCTAATACCGACAAACTATTAAGTAGTATCGACGAGCGACTAGCCGGTGGTGATCTAGAAGGTGCCAAAGAAGTATGTAAGTCTACTCCTGGCCCGACTGCAGCTGTACTTTACGAAGGTCTTGACAATGCAGCTGGCGGACCAGACGCTGTCGAGAAGGCGATCGTGTCTTATGGTTCTGTACAGATGGGTCTCCTAGAGAAGGGACTTGTATGGATATCACTTTTTATCGCAATTGCACCGATGCTTGGGTTTATGGGTACGGTAATCGGTATGATTCAGGCCTTTGATAAGATTGAGGCAGTAGGTGATATATCTCCAGCCGTAGTAGCAGGTGGTATCAAGGTTGCACTTCTGACCACAGTATTTGGTCTGATCGTGGCGATCATTCTACAAATTTTTTACAACTACATCGTTTCTAAGATTGACGGTATCGTCAATAGAATGGAGGACGCTTCTATCGGACTGGTAGACGTGATGGGTCGCAATGGCTTGTTCAAGTAATTGATACCTCTTTTCTTTAATCTGTATAAACGATAAGTGATGTATAAATTTTTAACAAAAAATGGTCAGACCATGGCCCTCCTCCTTGGAGTGCTCTGTATCCTTGTCTTCCTTATTCCTGTGTTTACAGGTATAGGTAGCGCTGGTTACGATCTAGGTACTGATCTCAATGCACTGCCCGATGAGGCAAAAGATAAGATCAATTTCTTCAATCCAGGTCTAGGTCTCGCAAGATTTCTTGTCTATGCAGGCTTTGGTTTAGCGATAATTTTCGGGATCATCAACTTTGCTAAGTTCCCTAAAGCTAGCCTCAAGGCAGCAGGGGGTCTCGTAGCTATCGTGATATTATTCTTTATCCTTTACTCTACTAGTCAGATGGAGACAACTGGCAAGATTGCTATGTTGCACGACAAGTTTGACGTGAGCGAAGGAGTGAGTAAGTTCATCAGTGGCGGACTCAAGACGACTGTTATCCTAGCTGTAGGAGCCTTCGTGATAATGATTCTTGCTGAGATTCGTAACTTCTTTAAGTAATAGATCATGGGAAAGACAAGTACTAGAGATCGAATGAAGAATGAGGTGAATGCCGGCTCTATGGCCGACATAGCCTTCCTGCTATTGATATTTTTCCTTGTGACTACTACTATCGCCGAGGATAAGGGAGTACTAGTAAAGCTACCACCATGGTCTAATGAGCCACCACCAGAGTTACAACTTAAGAAGAGAAATGTATACTCGGTACTGGTAAATGCTAACAATCAGTTGCTAGTAAGAGGTGAGTTGACCGATATCGAAGGTCTTCGTGACAATGCCAAGGAGTTCATTATGAATCCTAACAAGCGTTCTGATATGGCAGAGAAGCCTACTAAGGCTATCATATCGCTTAAGAACGATAGGGGAACTAAGTATGACACTTACCTGCAGGTGTGGAACGAGCTCAAGGGAGCCTACAACGAACTTCGAGAAGATGAAGCTCAGAAGCGTTTTAACAAGGGGTATGAATTCCTTGAGAGAGCACAGAAAAAGGAGATCAATGCTGATATTCCACTCGTAATCTCAGAGGCGGAGCCTTCTGACTTTGGCGAAGAATAATTTAATCAGATAAGTAGATAATACTATGGCAAAGTTTACTCAAAAGAGAGGTAAAGATTCACCAGCGATATCGACGGCATCTCTACCTGACATCATATTCATGCTACTATTCTTCTTTATGGTTGTGACAGTCATGAGGGATGCATCTATCAAGGTGGAGTCTAGTACGCCTGCTGCCACAGAGCTCACCAAACTGGAGAAGAAGTCTCTAGTTAACTTCATGTTTATCGGTAAGCCGCTAGAGCAGTACCAAGACGTGTATGGTACTAAACCGCAGTTGCAATTAGGAGATAAGTTTTCTTCGCTAGATGAGATACCTCTATTCTTAGCTAAGCACAGAGAGCAGGTGCCAGAGAGTCAGCAGAATGGTATCACTACATCGCTCAAGATAGATGGAGATGTGACGATGGGTATCGTTTCTGATATCAAAACAGCACTACGAAAGGCCAATCAGCTGAAAGTTAACTACTCCGCTAAGAAACGAGTAGATTAAGAAGCACACATCAAAGTAAATTTCAAAGCCGCATCGACAATCTGTCGTTGCGGCTTTTCTTATGGGGACAAATTATACCAATTACTATTTGAAATGACACTAATCGCATTAGCGTCTTTAAATATGGTGCGGCATTATATCAAGCTAGAGTGCGAAAAGTTAAGACAGAAATGGGCTTAAAGCTAATAGTCAAGGGGACGAGTCTTGAGGTTGCGGCATGGCATCTTAGACGTTCACTTGTGCCTGCGATGCATACTATGGCACGCATTGCTCTGGGGTTTTAAGCTTGCGACTCTCTTTGATCAAGTGACGAACTCCTACTATAGGAGCTAGGTACCCAAAGCCCAGAATGCCAACAGGCAATCATCCATTAAGCAGACCAAACACTATAGCCGCTAGCATGCCTCCCGCTGCTGGTCCGATGGTGGGGATCCAGGCATAGGCCCAGTTGCTATGGGCCTTGTGCCGAATGGGTAAGATAGCGTGTGCTATGCGAGGTCCTAGGTCTCTGGCAGGATTGATGGCATAACCAGTGGTGCCGCCGAGGCTCAGCCCTATAGCCAATACGACGAGTGCTACAGGTAATGCGTCTAGTGAGCCCAGGCTACCATCAGGCGTGCCTAGGTTAGGGCCTGTCAAGAACAGTACGGCTAGTACGAACGTAAAGGTCCCCAAGGCCTCCGATATAAAATTGCTGCTTGTATCCTTAATAGCAGGACCGGTAGCAAAAGTCCCTAGAATAGTGCCTGCATCTTGCTCAGCCTGGTAGTGCGGGCGATATTGCAGATAGCATAGCACGGCACCAGTGATAGCACCTGCAACCTGACTGATTATGTAGACGGGGGCTAGCGACCAAGAAAACTTGCCTGCGACACATAGCGCTAGCGTGACGGCTGGATTGAGGTGTGCACCACTAGTGGGTGCAGCCACATACACAGCGACGAAGACAGCCATGGCCCAGCCCAAGGCAATAACGATCCACCCACTCGACTGTCCGTAGGTCTTGGTCAGGCTGACATTGGCATTTACGCCACAGCCCAATATGATCAAAATTGCTGTCCCTGGATACTCTGCTAGTGCTGCTGTCATGCGATTATGCGTTCTTGATAATGCTCAAGATAGCCATATCGCAGTAATAATCTGCCTAGCGGAGGCGGTCCATCGAGCGAACCAGCTTATCGTCTTTCTTGATATTGCGTTGTGCCAATATGCTAAAGACTAAAGCTACTACAGGCATAAAGATACCCGCACTCTCTGTGTAGACGGCTTGTTCGGTGGTACTAGTGCCCTCGGTCATAACAAGGAGGTAAGCAAGTACTGGTAGCAGTATGCTTAGTACCAGTGTAAGTATGGTGAGACGTAGTTGTAGGCCTCTATTTCGAAATAAGAAGATAGCAGCTAGGGCAGTGACGCCACCGATAATGGTCAGGGCCAGAAGGGCGGGGTGGTCCATAATATTGTAGACCTTGTCTGCTAGAAAACCAACACCGGCCTTAGCACTCGTCGCTAGGGGCAGAGCGAATAGACTAAAGAATGCGAGGCTGGCAAGCAGTAGAAATATAGATTGGATGCGTTGTATCATTTTTATAGATCTTGTGACAGCAAAAGTAAGCGCATCCATCAAAAAACAGAAATTGATATCCACTCTAGATCTATCATCACCTAGCTACTGGGAGTTACAGTCCTATCGCTATGAGGCAGACCTAGTGATTATCGGTGGCGGTATCACAGGTCTGAGTACAGCCATAGAGGTCGCTCAGGTTAACCCCAGCCTTGATATCGTGGTGCTAGAGGCGCTAGCCCTGGGTAACTTAGCTAGTACCCGCAATGCTGGTTTCGCATGCTTTGGTTCGGTCGGAGAGCTTATCGATGATCTCAAGGTGCTAGACCGCGACCAGGTGGCTGGCCTCGTGGCGATGCGCTACGAAGGTCTCCAGCGACTAGATGAGCGACTGGGTGAGGGGCATATCCAGTGGTCTGGCGGTATGGAGGTATATCGATCAGATGGCCTAGAGGGCGGTAAGTGCTTAGGGGCTATACCCGATATTAACGATCTCGTCAGGCATGCTACTGGCCTAGAAGATACATTCTCTGCTGCTGAGCACCAGCTAGATACCGCATGGATCAATCCACTGTCTTGTCTGAATCGCTACGAGGGCAAGCTCAACCCTGTGCAGATGATGCAGCGGCTTAAGGACGTAGCAAAGGAGCTCGGTGTGAGGGTCTTTACAGGTCAGACAGTGAGTAGTATAGATGTAGCGAGACATGCTGTAATCGCTAATGGTCAGCCGTGGTCCTACGGTCAGCTGGCCATATGTAACAATGCGCTAGCGGCTGATTTTGTGGATCTAGACGTAAAGCCCGTGCCCAATGTGGTAGGCTACATGTATAAGCCGCCTATCAGGCCACTGCGGGCGGCGTATCACCTAGACCGTGGCTACTTCTACTTACGTACTACGGATGAAGGTGCTCTGCTGGTAGGTGGTGGACGCCATCAGGTGGATCAGACGGCACCTCTACAGGAGCAGATTGTAGCTATGCAAGGCGTACTAGCAGACGTCTTGCGACTAGTGACGGAGGACGATAGCGCAGTGTATGATGGTTACTGGCATGGCTACTTGGGGGTAGGGCAGGAGCGGTTGCCCCTCATCGGTAGTCTGCATACAGATGTCTACTATGGGGTGCGACTGGGCGGCATGGGTGTAGCGATAGGTAGTTACCTTGGTCATAAATTAGCGATTAAGATGACATCTTAGTCCATACATACGTTAATGTAGTCAGTGACCAGACTTTTACTCATACTCATATTAACCAGTACTCAGGTTGTAAGCCTGCTAGCCCAGACCGATACGCTGAGTCGTGATACTACAGCTGCAGAGGATATCGTCATAGATGCGGATAGGCTTGTGGTTATTACTGCTGGTGATACCGTGACCCAGCTTGTCTATGGTGACGTGAGGGCCTATCATCAAGGCTCATTCATGTA
Source organism: uncultured Saprospiraceae bacterium (assembly GCA_964389475.1). GTDB lineage: Bacteria > Bacteroidota > Bacteroidia > Chitinophagales > Saprospiraceae > CAYMFD01. The sequence continues at coordinate 4,425 of CAYMFD010000076.1, read as the reverse complement.
TAGCGATAGTGCTAGGCGGAGGGATGACATCTTCACGGCCATGAGTAATGTAGTCATGCTGCAGGGTGATAGTGTCCGCTTATTCGCTGACTCTCTGCGGTACGAGATAGATACCAGTGTGGCCTACCTCTATGACAATGTTGCTCTCAAGCATCTCGACCAGGAGCTTTACACCGATCGACTAGTATACAACTCCGCTACGCAGATCGCCTACTACTACGATACGGCTGTCCTTGTACAGCAGACCAGTACGGTACGCAGCCTTAAGGGTGTATTTGATATCGATAACGAGATTAGCTATTACTACCACTACGTTACGGTCGAGGATGGCGACTTTACCTTACGATCCGATAGTCTAGTCTGGTACAATCGTAGTAAGCGGGCGACGTTCAACTCACCTACTAGGATCAGTACGGGCGACTCAGAGATATACTGTGAGCAGGGTTACTATGATCTCTACGATAGTACCGGCCTCTTTAAGGTCAATGCGCAATATGTAGGTGATGAGACGACCGCGCTAGCAGATAGTATATATTACGACGGTCAGTCTGGCCTCATCGAACTGATGGGCAATGCTAGGTACTATCACCTGGGAGATACCGCCACCGCTGACTACATCAAGTACAATCAGTCGACGGGGGATGTTCTACTACGTGGTTCTGCCATATACCAAGGCGTTCAGCGTAGCGCCGAGGGAGAAGTCATACGCTACAATGAGATTAGCGAGGGCTTTGAGACGGAGGGACGTAGTAACCTAGTGGATGCCGAGCGAGCAGTCATTGCAGATCGACTTACCTACGACAAGGCGAAGGGTAGTGGTCGAGCTATAGGTGATGTGGATTACCGCGATACGATCAACAAGGCCAGGATACTTGCCGATTCTCTTGATTTTAGAGATGCCGATGAGTACGTACTGGCGACGGCCCTCGTGGGTAAGCCGGTCTACAGTCAGTTGATGGATGCGGACAGTATCCACATAAGTGCCGATACCCTACGGAGCATTACTACTATAGATACGTCATATACAACTACGCCGACGGATACTTTACAGCTACTGTCAGAGGAGGTAGTAGCGGATAGTCTAGGCGTCGATAGTGTCATCGTTGTAAGGACAGATAGTATCCTGTATGATACCATTATGGTCATTGATACGAGTAATTACATCATCGCAGATAATGATGTGGAGATCTATAGGACAGACCTCCAGGCTGTAGGCGATAGTCTGGCTTACGATAGGCGAGATAGTACGATCTTTCTCTTCGGTAATCCCATATTGTGGAGTGACACCACACAGTTCGACGCCGATACCATAGCCATATACATGCGAGATGAGGCGATTGACCGTATAGAGTTGATTAACAATGCTATGATTATCAGTAGCACAGATATGGTGTACTATAGTCAGATCGCAGGTCGTAAGATTGACGCCTACTTTGTCGATGGAGAGCTAGATAGTATGGTTGTGAGTGGTAATGCGCAGAGTATTTACTACATGGCCGATGACGAAGAGGGGTATATCGGTATCAATAAGACAGATTGCGCCAGGATTGTCTTCTTATTTGAGGAGTCAGAGTTGAGTGATATCAAGTTTTATAATGACAACGAATCCAAGATACTGCCCATCCAAGGTACAGATCACGAGGGTCTCAAGTTAAATGGCTTCTCGTGGCAGATAACACGTAGGCCCGAGTCGTCCGCTGACTTGAAGAGCTAGATACTGTAATCCGTTTCACACTGCAGATCCGGAGCTGCACTTGGGTAGAGGTCATACAGGAGGTCTATATTCTAAATAGCAACTAGGTGCAAACAAAAAAAGCCACTCACAGTCAGTGAGCGGCTTTTCTTATTTATCGATTGGGTAAGGAGTGATCTAGTATCTATCTCTACTAAAGCTATTACCACCGCGATCTGGCTTGCCAGAGTTATACTGATCTCTAGGGATCGCTTTTTTAACAACGATACGGTTACCGTCTAATTCGGTACCATTAAGGTTAGCGATAGCAGCGTTTCCTGCTTCTTCGCTTTCCATTTCAACAAAACCAAAGCCCTTAGATCTACCCGTCTCACGGTCCATGATAACCTTGGCAGAAGTAACTTCACCAAATGCCTCAAAAGATGCTCTAACCTGTTCAGCAGAGGTGTCGTAGTTAAGCTTTGCAACAAAAATGTTCATAAAAAAAGATTGAAAAAGTAAATAAAAGTCAGGGAGGTATACGCTGTTTTTAAATCTGTAACATGCCTGTACACTAAGCATCTATGAGAGATAAGCTGAGCGAAAACCAGCCTCACACAAAAGTAAACCCATTAATCTTCGATTAGGTTTCTTTTTCGGTTGTTTTACCGTTAAATCTTTTTTAATGTCATCTCACGACTAATATCACCTTAGCGCAGTTTTAGCCGCTCTAGGAGTCTAGTGGCAATACTGAGAAAGTCTTTGGCAGTGATAATACCTACGAGTTGACTATCCTTTACGACGGGTATGCACTCTAGTTTTTCGTTACGCATAAGCTGGAGAGCCTCTACGATATTGACGTCCTCGTCGATGGTCGTCGGATCTGCTACCATGACGTCCGCCACAGTGAGGGCTCTCTTGCGGAGCTTGGTTCTGATCATATGTCGCATGATTAGCTTCCTAGAAATCAGACCTATCAGATTACCCTCCTTGTCATCAACGGGAGCATACCTGAGATCCTTCCAGTCCATCATCTCAGCTACCAGTTGTACGAGGTCGTCTTTCTGTACGCTGAGGATATCTGTCGTCATAAATTCTGATACCTTGAGGTGGGCAGGGTTGTAGTCCTGCAGTGCATCTAGTGTCGCCAGCTCCCACTTATGTACGGGGATATTGCTTTTTTGGGCTTTGACAAGGCTCGCTGTTACAGCGGTGAGGGCTTCGTCATTATTAGTTTGTTCTTTAAGGCTGGTAAATGATCGTAGCAGCCATCTGGCACCCGTATGGTGTGACTTGGCCCGTTCTTCGATAATGCCAAGATACTTATCTATATCGGCTGGATCTACGTTACGCTTAAGTAGACCCTTTCTTGCTGTGGGTATGATTTTCTCTAGTATGCAATCTTTGGCACTGATCTTCTCATCATTAAACCAAGTAAACTTACTGTCTAGACCATACTTGGCGGCTTTGCCAAAGTTATCCCTAGCATCAGCAAAGTGCATCTCCTTGCGCATATCCTCCACCTCATCGGCAAAACCTACCATAGCGCCTAGCCATAATGCAGCATTAGCCACTTCGTCATCGACGGTTGGTCCCGCTGGTATCACCCTATTCTCGATCCTGAGGTGGGGCTTGCCGTTATCGCTGATACCATAGCAAGGACGATTCCACCGGTAGACAGTACTATTGTGTACTTGCAAGGCTCTCAACTTAGGCACCTTGCCCTGCTTGATCATCGCGAGGCTGTCCTCCTCGATGTCAGCAGCTAGTAAGACTCTGAACCGGCTGATGTCCTCACGATATATCTCTAGTATACTTTCCTGTAGCCACTCTGTACCAAAGCTTACCCGAGGACTCCGCTCACGCATATGCTGGTGGCTAGACCTCGTATCGATACTTTGCTGGAAGAGGGCTATCCGGCTCTCATGCCACAGTCGCTTGCCGAATACGATCGGACTATTAGCAGAGATGGCGATGATGGGCCCAGTAAGAGCCTGGGCGATATTGTACATATGTACGAACTCCTCTGGCGATACCTGCAGGTGCACCTGAAAACTCGTATTGCATGCCTCTAGCAGTGGGCTGTCGTGCTTGACGGCCAGCTCATCGATACCTACCAGCTTGAGCTCGAAGTCTGAGCCCATGAGCTGTGCCTTAATCGCCTCCATGAGAGCCTTATAGCGCTTCATGGGTGTGAGGTTACTTAGGGCTAGGTCATACTTACGTAGGGTAGGCAGTATCCCGGTGAGTACGAGGTGGGCATCGAAGTTGTCGAGTTTGGCCTGTATAAGGTTGAGCTTGTCACTATTCTCTTTTGCCAGCTCACTGAGGCACTTACCGACTAGTTCTCGCGGGGTGAGGTTGGTCTCTAGGTTAAACTTAGCCAGCTCGGTCTCGACCCAGTCGTACTCTTTCATACTGTCTAGTGCCTCTACCGCAATCGTAGCGGGCTTATAGGTCATCTTGTCGACCATGACCATCTCCTGCTCGGCACCTATGCGGGTTATGTCATTCTCGAACCAACCCTGGTTGATCATATAATCGCAGGCTTCTACATCCCGCAGTAGGGCCTTTACGAAGGTCTGCATCGCCTTCTTGTTGGTCACCTTTGATACTCGTTGTTCTCCCATGGCTTTAGCGCTTGGTTGTGGATAGATTACCAAAGTAGCAAAAATGATGCAGTAATGGGGTTGAGTTGGAGTTGTAGAGCTTGATAGTTACTAAACAAGCTGGTAAATCGACTTTTTTGAGGA
>CAYMFD010000075.1:0-19198 GCA_964389475.1 uncultured Saprospiraceae bacterium | reverse complement strand
AAACCCGCCTACCCGGCAAGCCGGCTTGGCAGGCAGGAAAGCTAGTCGCTCTAAGATGACAAAACGGTCGCCTTAGGCGAAGCAGGTCGACTAAATGTCGAGCTGATAGTAGAGGAACCAAGACCTCCGTGTCGAGGGTGGACGGCTGCGCCAGTACCGTCCGCTACTGAGTCAAAATTGCTTTCCTTTTGCTATTCTATTTACTGCACTTGACTTGAGATCCATCTAGATGGTCTTCGAAGTGTCTTATTTTTTTTTGCTTAGCAAAAGCCGCATATTTTGCCATCCGCTTGCCTATTGCTGTAGAGCGACACATCTTGAAGGCCGCCAATAAATTCTGCCAATTACTGTACATCGAAATGAAGTACTACTATGAAAGAAACTATAACCTGCATTTTGAAATATACCCAGCGACTAGTCTACACAAAATGGTCAATCCTCCTCAAACTCCATCTCTAGCTGTATCCACTGCGACTTGCGGTCTAGGTTGCTCAACCCAATGCCTAAAAGTCGAATAGGCCTATCGATATCAAGATCAACTAGTAAGTCTCGACTAGCCGCAGCTATATCTTCGGTAGCATTTGTACTTAATGGTAAGGTATGGCTACGAGTTAAGGTAGTAAAGTCATCATAGCGCAGTTTGAGGTTGACCGTACGACCCTTAATACCCCGCGTGACGCATGATCTATGGAGCTGCTCTATCTGCTTGTCCAAGGTGGCTAGTACGACTGGACTACCATTGAGAGGCGGTACGTAGGTTCGCTCATTGGATATGGACTTGCGGATGCGATGTGGTTTGACAGGGCGGTCATCGATACCGCGAGCTATATGGTAGAGGTAGATGCCGAACTTACCAAAGCGCTGTGCTAGCTCTATCTTAGAATATGGCAGTAGATCGCCGCCCTTATCTATGCCCATCCGCTGCATTTTTTCGGCTGTTTTGGCCCCTACGCCGAAGAACTTCTTGATCGGCAAATCGTGCAAAAACACAGGCACGTCCTCTGGCAGTATGACGGTAAGACCATTGGGCTTGTGTATGTCTGACGCTACCTTGGCTAAAAACTTATTGACACTCACTCCAGCACTCGCCGTAAGATCGGTCTCCGCTAGGATTTTTGTCCTAATCTCACGAGCTATCTTGACGGCAGATTCACACCCCACCTTGTTCTCTGTCACATCTAGAAATGCCTCGTCAAGAGACAAGGGCTCAACCAAGTCGGTATACTGCCTAAAGATCCCTTTAATCTGTTCTGAAACCTGTCGATACACCTCGAAACGGTGCTTGACGAATATCAGTCCTGGGCACTTGCGGGCAGCTATACTAGAAGGCATGGCACTGTGCACCCCAAAGCGTCTAGCCTCATAACTCGCTGCCGCCACCACACCGCCCTTACTACTGCCACCAACTGCCACTGGCCGACCACGTAGCGCCGGGTCATCTCGCTGCTCTACAGAGGCAAAGAAGGCATCCATATCGATGTGTATAATCTTACGGCTCATCAGAGTGTAAAGGTAGGAGGCATTCAGGCATTGAGTGGATGTGATTAAAACTGTTTACTTGTCTCCAGATTGGTAGTACCCGAAAGTGCCATTAAGCCACCGTACCTTTACGCCATAAACGGCAAGCCACTAAACTTGAAAGCAGATCGACTGTATACGAAGGATGAGACTAGACTACCTATCTTTTACCAAGACTGGTGGCTGGACCTTGTATGTGGTACGGGTAAGTGGACGAGCCTCACATATAGAGATGGAGATGGCAGCGTATGGGGCTACTGGCCTATGCGTAGTATCCGTAAAGCAGGGCAAGAGCTCTATCTTAGTCCAGACCTTACACCATTTAATGGGCCAGTGATATTCTACCCTGACAATCTGCTCAAGCAAGAGCGACGCTACAGTCACGAGCATAAAGTCATCAATGGGCTAATCGATCAATTGCCCAAGGCTACGGCCTATCGATTTAGATGTACGCCTGAGCTGGATAATTGGCTGCCGTTTTATAATGTAGGCTTTCGCCAAACGACACAATACACTTATCAGATAGACAGTATTAAAGACTTGGATACCATAAGATTAAAGTATAAGTCTAGCGTCAGAAATGACATACAGTTCGCCAAGCAGCACTACGATCTACTACCCTGTCAAAAACCTGAAGAATTACTGCCCGTAATCGATGCGACCCATCACCGAAAACAGAAGCAAACACCATCAATAGCCAAGAAAATCATAGAGACTACGCTGCGCAAAAAATGTGGTGCTGCCTGGCTCGTTAAGGATAAGAAAAGCGCAAAGACAGTAGCAGGCGGACACATCGTTTGGGATCAGCACAAAGCCTATCTATTACTCCTAGGTGTAGACAAGTCGCAAAGCCCTCGAGGTGCTGTGCAGTTACTCGTAGACCACCTCATCGAAGAGGCCTCTGAGGTTGTAGACACCTTTGATTTTGAAGGAAGTATGATACAAGAAGTAGAACCTGTGTATAGAGCCTTTGGCGGCAGTCGTGTACCCTACTCGATCGTAAGTAAGGCTAGCAGGTGGTATGATCTGCTGTTTATGTTGATGAGAAAAAAGGCCTGGTAATGCGGATAGTTATACGGACAAATATCTTATCTCCTAGACTGGCCTACACGATCGATTTTATCAATCGACATCCACTCAAGCCTAGTGGTGTAACCATTGCGCTTGGCAGTAAGGGTGATATGGTGCTATACTATGGACAGCTAATCAAAGGCGAGTACCATATACCTAGCCTAGGTCTATTCTTTAAGCGAGACCACATCGATCATAAAACCCTCATTGCTAATACCTTTACTCACAACGAAAAGGGTTTACTTGGCATTGGTATTGGTCATGCGGAGGGTCCAGTATTCGATAATGTAGCATTCCGATTCGACCTGTTTGAAACGATCTTTTTCTTGATCAGCCGATATGAGGAGGTTTTTGCAAAGCCAGAGGACAACTACAAGTCTGGATGGCTAAAAGAGAGTCAGCATTTTCTCATCAAAAATGGGTGGGAACAGGTACCTGTAGTAGATCACCTGGTAAAGGCCTTCTATGAGGTGGTAACTGGGCGGGTTCACCAGAGAAATACAACTTATAGCATCTCACACGACATAGACATCCTATATCGCTTCAAACCCTGGACTAAGGCACTGCGCAATATACCAGCCATCATCATCCATCGCAGAGGTGCGAAGCATCTAGTAAAAACCATAGCCCACCTAAGTCGGCAGGCAACGGGCAGCAGCAAGGATCCTTACAATGTCTATGACTGGCTGTTTCAAACCTCCGACCGATGGACCAGTAAGACGCTATATATGCTAGCTGGCGGTACGACCTACTACGACGATCGGTATCAGGTCACCGATCCTGATGCCAAGAACATTGTTGATACTGCCATATCGAGAGGTTATGAACTGGGTCTACATCCTAGCTATGACGCCGGTAAAGATCAGGCGATGATGGCCACGCAAAAAGAGAAATTAGCCCGTGTTATGGGACAAAGAGTCAGCAAGTCACGTCAGCACTGTCTACGGTGGTTTTGGGATACGACGCCAGACCAATTGACGGCACTGGGCATGCAACAGGACTCCTCAATGGGCTACAATCGCCACTTAGGCTTCCGTTGTGGGACAGGGTTCGCCTACCAGATGTATGACTTTAAGCAAGAGCGGGCATATCCTTGGCTGGAGCTACCCATGGCGTTCATGGAGAGCAGCATGATACACCAGGCCACTCGGACAGGTCAGCCGATTACTAATCTTTTCCAAGCTTTCATAAAAAGCAATCAAAGCGACACCCATATAGAGATGAACTGGCACAACAGCAACTTTGACCAGACGATGGCCCATGGTGCGGAAATGACAGAGATCTACGCCAACCTGCAAAAAGTAGGAAAACTGTGAGGTGGCTTATCGTAATGGATATCTTCTCCCTCGATCGCTGGCTACTGCATGACGAGGAGCACGACATAATGCCTGCTGTGACTAATCTCCTCAACTATCTTGGTACTCACCCAGATCATCGCTTTACCGCCTTCTGTGTGCATCCTGAGGCGGGCAGGGTTAAGGTTTTCCCCAATGGATCAGAGATTAGAATCATCAAAAGCCCTATCCAGCCTCTCTACGCCAGAAAACTAGTCGCTCAACAGCAACTGTACAAGATAGGGATGAGAGAGGCTAAGAAGCAGCCCTATGATATCGTCTATGGACTGTCCGTATATGCACTAGCTGCCAAAAGAATAGGGCAGAAGGCAGGAATTAAGAGTGTCGGCAGACTCTTTGGATCACTAGTCTGGGATGTGCTGCAGAAGCGTCAATACCTGAAGCTCTACACTCGGCACATACTCCAGTATCTAGAGATCAAGTACCCCTGCGACATTACAATAGCTACCGAGGATGGTACCGAGATTGATCGAGCCTTTGCCAAGCTCAATCCACGATACAAAGATTTGCACCTTCTGTACAATGGTGTCAATGATACCCTTAGGCAGGAACTGCTCGGCCTACCGCTACCTACAATAGAAGTCGACAAAGCTATACACTTCCTTTCAATGGGTCGCCTTACGTACTGGAAGCGCCATGATTTAGTGATTGACTTGGTCTATAGCGTAAGACAGCAATCAGATCTTGATATCAGACTGACTATAGTCGGCAAAGGCGAGGAAGAAGCTAGTCTACGACAGCTAGTAAAAGTCAGGCAATTAGAAGATGTAGTATCATTTATCAAACCAGTGCCTAGATCAGAAATTGCCCATCTAATCAGCAAGCACCATGCAGCTGTGCTGCTTTACAATGCGAGTAACCTCGGCAACGTGATGTGGGAATGTAGTCTAGCAGGGAGGCTAATTATGACAAGGACTACGGGTAAGACTGATCAAGTCTTTAATAATGAAAATGCTATAGTCTGGCAAGAAGATGATGTTTCCAAGCTTGCCCATCAAATAATACAAGCCATCAGTCAGGACGGTATAGGTAGCACCAGTAGGCAGGTACGAGCAGATGTAGATCAGCTCCTGCCGACCTGGGCAGGCCGGATAGAGAGTGAGATTGAATTGATCAATACGGCGGTTAGTTAGATGCTTGCGTCACTCTTGTGAACTTTGTTGACGGCGCCAGAAACTATATCGCACTCCCAACTCTGCCACTACCTGTATAGGGCTGAAATCGAGGTCTTCACTGACGAAGAACTCTTCTCCTTTACTCCTAAAAGTATTAATAGCTCTTAGACGACCAATGATGGCCAACGTGGGTAAGATTGGACGAGCATAACCTATCGCTGCCGTCATAGCCTGAGTATTTGTATGGAACGACTGCGACGCTATGACGATATCTGCAAGGCTAAAATTACGCTGAAGCTGATATCCTAATGAAAAGAGAACTTGGCCCTTACGTACGGGCTGACCATACTCATACTCCAAGCGCCAAACATCTACACCATGCCCTTGACGATAGTCTTCGAAGCGAGTTTCGAATTGCGAGGCAAAATCGAGCGATACGATATGATCGGCAGTGATACTCAATGCTGGATCGTTACGACCTAGTCTTAACCACAGGCTATGTCTGTTACTCAAGTGCACACCTATGCCAGCCGTCCAATGAGTAGATATGGCGGGGCGAGTTTCGTAAACAGTGACAGCAAGGTTATCAGCAAACGCGTTGCCCACCATGCTGCCCTTATTAACTGTCACGCCGGCACTCAGAGAGCCTTCGACCGAAAAGCGATAAGTATCCTGTCCGGCTGCAGCGGTGACCAGCAACGAAAAGCAAAAAATAAGGGATGGGAGCGGTGTCTTCATACTGCTATAAAGATGACGCAAGTCGCTTGATCGCTGCCTAGTGAGCTGTCGGATATCTTGGCGCTATCCTACAGCTCACTCGCACGTAAAGGTCGTATTGCGCCAGACGGATTTTAAGCCAATTTTAACAGTTGCTGCCAAACCATCATCAATGTAGATAGTTTTTCACAATGTAGACGTTTACAATTTTTAGAGATTTAATACCGTTTTTTGGTGAAAAACCCAAATAAAAGTAAACAATATGTGTATGCTATGGCTTAATTGCTTATTTACCATACCACTGGCCTGCTACGAGCAACGTGGTGTAGGCTAAGTAGTACTGCTGCTGGCCTGATTTAAAATCTACTTTTCAGTAATCTTTTAACACTTTTCACATGAGATATATACTATTACTAGCTCTATTTTGTGGTCTTCTACCAGTCACTTTCGGACAATCCATAGAAGACACTATCTCCACAGATGTCGAAACAGATTCTCTGTCTTGGCTAACCTATCAATATACCGATGCCGATGACATCGGCATGATAGAAGACAAAACCCCTATACTACCAACACCTGAAAAGCTGTTGGTGGTGAGGTATCAATCGTCTGCTTCCATCTTCATTGACTTTGGACGGGTTAAGCCCTCTAAGTTTAGCCTAGTAGACCGGGAGAGAAAAGACATGCCCTTAAGCTATTCAACCGCAGAAAATGTAGTACAAGGCCTAGATATTGATAGGCTTTATGATCTTGTTATCACCTCGGAGGGTGAACCACAAGTAGTAGGATTGATCTCTACCTTTAGCTAAGCTGATAAGACAAGCTGGATTGACATGTACCCATCAATGTACAATGATGCGGCTGAATGGGCAACTCAAGATACCGACACAAAACTTGGTCTTTTCGAATTTGTCAAAGGCGTAGCATGGCATGATCTAGAAAAGACATGGTTTTTGCAGCAATACTATGGCTATGGATACCCTCTGCCAAACTCTCTTAGAGGCAAAACACTGACCAGAGATGACTTTGACACTAACGGTGGTGGTCTAAATAATGGTGGTGGATCAGGAGGGGACAGCGGTAGCAGGACGGACTGTATGTGTAGACCACTTCGATTAACCTTCGAGCAGTCTTTAAGACCATGGGCTGACGGTACAAAAACACAGCAAAAGGATGGGGTGTACCAAAACACCTGGGGTACACCACCATCAGAATCATTTAGCAGAGCTGGCAAAAGGTGGGTTGCATGGGGCATGAAAGGGCCGGCAAAGTACATGCAAGCCTGGCAAGAAACTCCAAGATGCACTAGAGGACGGACTTATGAGAATGTCATGAGTACAGAAGAGTCGGAATTATCTGGTGCTGGCGATAATTTCACAGATGCTACCGGTGGAAACCAAAGTATGGTTAAGATGATTTGGGCTTGTGTGGGATTTGAAGATCTGATTCCCGAAGAGTGCCTATGCGAAAGAGATCCTAGGATTAGAGTATGCTATACGTACTCTGGAGAAAGTATGGCGAGTGCCGAAACCTTGAGCGGTGGCATCTGTCGAGGCGGCAGAGATGCAATGGCGTACTCCGAAGATCTAAGCTTTATTGCCTACAATTCAAACTTTGAGAATGATAGTGGCCTTGAAGTAATACAATCAGGACGACTGCGGGCGGGTGTCTCGTGTAGTTACTCTGCAGATTGGTCAAGCTTCATAGCAGATGTACTTCTAGCTGGCGTCTACGCCTCCAAAGCACTTGTCAAAACCAAAACGATTATTGGTGCAGGATCAGCTATTTTCTATGGTTTTAAAATGGCAGATGCCATTAAGAATGCTGCTAAGGGTCCTATCGAATCCTTTACTGGTAGCTGTGGTGTCCGCCGTGCTCAGAGCCCCGCAGTCTTGGATGGATGCTTTACAAGAACATTAACTCAGAATCAAGAAGCAGTAGTGTTACTACAAAGTAATGGTAAGGTGCTGGTCAGGGGCAAAGGAAGGCATAAAGGCACTGCCCGTGTATTGAGTTCATTTGGTCTATCTGTTACTATGCAGCGTAGCGACCCCGACCAGATCGGACCTATATGCTGCCGTACTGGTAACGGCGTATATAGTCTAGCACATACACCAGGTAATCCTTTTGCCAGTCTAGGCGGACTCCAAACCTGGGCAAGGAATAACTTCTTTGCCGATGGTATCGATCAAGTAGACAATATCAGCAATATGAATGGCGAGTATGGGTACAGAGATGGCGGGGGACTCAATGAAGCGTGTCAGTTACAGATCGCCAATGTTACACCACATTCCAGAGGAGCAAGTGTTGCTGGCCTTTTCTCTACCGCTCAACTAAATATCGCTGGTCAGGTAATAACTGTTGAGAATAATACCGACCTACAACATATCCTAACGATAACTGATATGAATGGCCAACCACTCGCGCAGAAAACCATAGCACCTATGATGGATAACTCTTATGATCTATCTAGCTGGGATGTACCGCAAGGAGTATACATATACCAGCTGAGCAATGGACAGCACCTACAGTCAGGTAAGATTTTCAAATATTGAAAAGTCACAAACCATGAAGTACCTAATAATCTTATGCAGCCTAATGATTATCGCGAGCTGCCAAGACAGTGAGCCCTGCACCAAAACCTGTGACACCATAGATCTTCGGCTCAACGAAGAGGACTGCAGTTGCGAATGTAGTTATACAACTCGATGGGATGCTGTGAAGGTCAATGATCGACTATGTGCAGGTCGAGGGAGTTTTGTGGCTTTAGTAGATGAGAGCTATGGCCCCAATCTAGATACATTCATAATGACTCCACCTTCGGTAGTGAATGAACTTAATCCCATCTATCAAGTCCTCTTTAGGATGCAGAATTGCTACAATGGATCAACTGGTGGGGACCACAATGGTCCTGATAGTTACTATGCAGCCTACAGCCATGGAGACAGCCTTATACTGGATTGGATGGATGCCCCCGACTGTAGTTTTGTTGTACAATCATCTATCAACAATGACCTATGGAGAGCTCCGTATAGACTGAGGTTTAATGGCTACCTACCCGAGGGCTACGAGTCTGACTCAATCTTCGTCAAGCTGGAGTATCTCAACTGGGCACATAACACTGTGCATGAGCCAGCGGAGTTTGTGATGTTTAAAGTTAGATAACCTACGCCTGAGGTAAGGGGTGATGTATGAGCTGTCGGATATCTTAGATATCCGACACATCACTCCTCCAGCCAGTCCAGGTAATTACCACGATCTACTACCTCAAAGTTGGCATCTGGATAGTGCTCTGTCCACTGCGGAGGTGGCTTGACGGCCTTGGCTTTCCACTTAAACTCCGTAGCGTGCAGCTGTCCGCCATAGTCCTCGACCCAGTCTATCTCTTGCTGTCTGTAGGTCCGCCAGAAGTAGTTGTTGGACCGATGGCCATTATAAGACTGCCACTTGAGCCGTTCGGCGATTAAGTAGTTCTCCCACAGGGCACCTATGTCTGTACGATACTTGAGTGGGTTGAAATTTCGGATAATGGCATTGCGGATACCATTGTCGTAGAAGTAGTACTTGTCCTTCTTCGTAATCTCGGACCGCAAGTTACGACTAAAGCCTTCTAGCTTGTACAAGACAAAGACCTTGGTAAGGAGGCCTATGTACTTGGCCACGGTATTTTTGGACATATCTAGCTCGTTACCTAGCTTCTCTACCGATACCTCGGAGCCTACCTGGAGAGCGATCAGTCGTAAGAGGTCACGTATCTTTTCGGCATTACGGATGCCATCGTAGGCGAGTATATCCTTAAGCAGATAATCGGTGCTCAGGTCTATGAGATAGTCTGCTCGCTCGTTATCATCCTCGATGAGATAAGCCTCCGGGTACATACCGTAGATGAGGCGTCGCTCTAGTGACTGCGCATGACTAGCATAGCCTTCATGGCTTATTAACTCAGCCTCGCCCAGTGGATACATCCCGATGGTCGACTTGCGACCTACGAGTGGCTCTCCTGCGATGCCTGACAGGTCGAGCATCGCCGAACCAGTGATCACAATACTGACGGCTGGCAGCTCGTCGACCATCAGCTTAAGCTTAGTACCTATATCGGGAATGGCCTGCGCCTCGTCTATGAGTAGGTAGGTCTTATCACCCATCAGGCGACGATACTCTCTACCACTACGACCGTCTAGCAAGGCTTGCTGCCCCAGGTCTTCTCCATTGATCCACACATAGCTACCCTCACCTAGCGTATCCCTGTAGGCACGCAATAGCACGGTCTTACCTACTCGCCGAGGGCCATAGACGATCAGCACCTTACCGGGCTTGACCTTGGCATGTAGGAGGTCGATGGCTTGTCGCTTTATCATAGGCCAAAGATAGTCAATTGACGCTAATTATGTAAATAGCGTCATTGTGATGACGTAATTAATGTAAATACCGTCAATAGGAGTCTGAATGAGTATGATAATCCCAGTAGAACACTAGTCAAAAAACAGAAAAAGGAAACTACCGGACCTTAGGACGCTTGGTCTTGGTAGGGACGTTAGATGTGGTAGACGGCAAGCCTACAGCGTCATGGATGATCTGCAGGTAGTGCTGCAGGGTTATTTCTTCGCGGAACTCGCGGAGGGCCTTATATCGCCCTGCTTTACCCATCGTCTCACGATCTTCTGGAGACATAGATATGATGCGTAACATAGTGTCAGCGAGGTGTGCCGGATCTCGTGGTCGAGCCGTATAGCCATTGACGCCTTCGTTCACGGCCTCTCTACAGCCATCACTATCAGCTGTGATGATCGGTCGCTCCATAGACATCGCCTCTTGCAATACCCTCGGGATACCCTCGGGATAGTAGGACGGCAGCACTACACAGTCCACCTCTCGGATGACATCCCGTACATCATCCTTAAAGCCTAGATACTTGATGTATGGTGGTGCTATCCACTGTAGAAACTCATCGTTAGGAATCGCCGAGGGGTTGTCTGCATCGATATGGCCGATAATCCAAAACTCCGTCTGACTACGTTGTCGGTGGACCTTCTCTGCCGCTCGGATGTAGTCTTCTATACCTTTCTCAGCAATGAGTCTACCCATAAACAAGAAGATCGTCTTACCGTCCGTACGCTGCATCGGCATCGGGCTGAAGTGGTCCGTATCTACACCGCACCCCTTAAATACCACGCCTTTCTCAAGGGATATAATCTGCTCCTTGACGAAGTAGGCCTTGTCACTATGATTCTCAAAAATGACGGCCTCACTATAAGGCAGCACGTATCGATAGATCCGCTTGATGAGGCCACGCAGTTTACTCTTGGACGTAAACGTATATCCCAGTCCAGGAATAACTACGACGGAAGCAATCCCTAGTCGCTTAGCTGCTAGCGAGCCATAGATATTGGCCTTGATCGTATAATGGAGGACGACATCTGGCTGGATCGTCTTGTACTGCGCTTTGAGCTCTTTGTATAGCCTATACTCTTGGCGGAGATTGATCCGCTTACGAGACATATTCTTAATCGGCACGAAGTCTATGTAATCGTTGTCCACCAGAAAATTGATGTAGTCATCTACTGGCGTAAGGACAGTAATCTCCCACCCTGCTTTGTGCAGCTCTTTGATGAGGGACATCCGGAAGTTGTAGATGTACCAGGCGGAGTTGGCGACAATGGCTATGCGCATGGGATGGAACACAGATGAGGCGGATGGAAATCGATTATCACAGATATTTTTTTTTAAAGATAAGGCGTGGGATGGGATAGAACACGGATTAGGCGAATAGAAAGCGATTAACACAGATTTTCCTTGACAGTTATGAACACGTTCTATGTGATGGGATAGAACGCGGATGAGGCGGATACGTGCCTCTCGTCACTGATTTACTATATCGATCAACATGACGGTCAATGATTACTATAAACCTTGCGTTTAAATTGTGGCTTGGTGCCAAAATTAAGAAGTAGACCTACCTCAATCTGAGTTGCCCTCAAGTAATTTAAAAGCTGTGCTTCGTGCTCGGGACGAATTCCTTCTGCCGCCTTAAGCTCTACGATGACACAGTCCTCAACTATCAAATCTGCGAAATAATCACCTACCTTATGACCTTCGTAAAAGACCTCTATGCGCTGCTGCTTTTGAGCAGTGAAGCTACAATTTTTCAACTCAAAGAGTAAGGCATTCTCGTATACTTTCTCCAAAAATCCATACCCTAGTTTATTGTATACTTTATAAAATGACTTGATAATCTGATCTGTGATTTCTGCATGTTTCATATTTAACTCTCCAGATTTAAAATTCTTTTTTTCATAGCATCAGCACCTCTGACTATCCCTCCTACCCTCTACATCTAAGTTCCGTATACTTTTCAAAAATATATCCGTGTAAATCCGTCCTATCCGTAAAATCTGTGTTCTATCCTTTTAGCTCTTTCACTACTTGCTTAATCTCCTGCTCATCCCCCTTAGGGTATATCAGCAATGCATTGGGCTCATCTACTACGATGAAGTCTTTCAGGCCTTTGACGACGACGATCTTGCTGCTATCCGTACGGATTATACAGTCCTCTGTCTCACTGAGGTAGGTATTATCGCCTAGCGTTACGGTCAGGTTTTCATCCTTATCTAGGAAGGCATGGAGGCTATTCCATGTACCGAGGTCAGACCAGCCGATATCAGAGGGTATGGTGTATACATTGTCTGCTCGCTCGAGGATGGCGTAGTCGACAGAAATCCGCTCGGTCTGTGGGTAGACGGTATTGATATAGTCGATCTCTCCATCCGTACCGATAAGGTCCTTCTGCTGACAGAGGGTCTCGATGATACACGGTGAGTGGGCCTTAAAGGCATCAAGTACCGTCTTGACCGACCAGACGAACATTCCCGCATTCCAGAGGTAGTTACCTGCATCGAGGTAGTGCTGGGCAGTGTCTCTATCTGGCTTTTCTTTGAAGGCCTTGACAGGAAGTACTCCCTCCCCTGTGGTCGTCTCGATATAACCGTAGCCCGTATCTGGACGAGTAGGCGCTATACCCAGTGTCACGATAGCAGCATTATCCTCTGCATAGGCAAATGCCTCTCGGAGTTTAGCTACATAGGCATCTTCCTTTAAGATCACATGATCGGACGGCAATACCGCGAATACCGCATCAGGACTGCGTGCCTCGAGGTGAAGGGCCGTCCAGGCGATACATGGCGCTGTATTATTCATGGATGGCTCACCAAGGATATTGCCATCGGGGACTTCTGGCAGGTGCTCATGCACTAGGCCACGGTACCGCTCATTGGTCACGATGAGGACTTGCGCAGCAGGTACCAGTTCTAGGCATCGCTCAAAGGTCATCCGAATGAGAGACTTGCCGACTCCGAGGATGTCTAGGAATTGCTTAGGTCGATCGACAGTGCTGGCTGGCCAAAACCGAGAGCCTATCCCGCCGGCCATAATGGCTATGTAGTGGTTAGATGTATTCATTTGATTTTTCATATCATTTAAGGGGATGGGCATGTAACGTCTCACTTTAGTATCCTTCTTCACGAAATTGCGCAACAAGACCTTTTTTGATTTCTGTCCACGAAATATCTTCGAAGACTAGCGGCATCACTTGCTTGTCTGCATTCTGAAAGTAAACAAGGCTCTTCCGAACCAGATAAGGATTTCCGTCATCGAACTTATCCATGTAAAACTGAAACATCTGCTCAAAGCTGAATTCTTTTAGCAAATAATACAGATCTATAAAATCCTTTTTGCTGCCACGACCAGTGACGGCATTAAGTTTCATAGCAGCAATATCACGCTTTGAGGCTAGTTTTACACCTTCGATGATCGGCAAGTCCTCCAGCCACGGATAGCGATAATTCACAAAATCGACCTTAATACCATCTATGAAAAAGGTATTTATATGCTTGCTCCTGTAAACTACTCTCACAGAACCAATATCCTGTAGCTCATAGAGGTGGTCACCTGTGAAGTCTAGCACTCCAAACAAATCTATATCCACAGACTCACGATGCCCAAGCATCAATGCAAGTGCGGTACCGCCTACTAGCTTAAGGTCACTAAAAGCGGGAATATGCATCAAGGCTGTTAATACCCTGAAAAGTGCGGGATCAACTGTCCTCTTCTGTAACATTCGAACTTACTTAATGGTGTATCAGTGACAGTAGCTAGGTAGTTGGCAGATATCTCTGTCAGATCAGGAATTTGTATCGCTATGTTCGCAATGGTATCTAAACCATAAACCGCTTTTATAATTAACCAGTCTCTTTCCTGACCGTAGTCAAGTACTCGCTTTATGATAAACATAGCATGGTCCTTCCATTCATGCTTCTCCTGCCTACAATCCCAGAATAACTCCGGCGACAGGTCTGTCACTCGGTAGTCCGTGGTCGTAGTTATGTTATTTGGTTCTTTCATGATCACTATATGCGAAGATAGGGAGTCATTGGATTGCTTGATTTGTGTATTCGTCGATCCGTCGATTTGATTGATTTGCTCATTTGTCGATTTGCTCTATTCGTCGAGTTGCTCTATTGGCTGATTAGCCTATTTGCTGATTCGTCAAGTTGCAGGGCTCGGGCAAGGTGGCTCTTTTGTTTATAATCACATTGGCTCACTAACCTACAGCTCCGCAATAATCTCTACGATCCTACCAGCTGTCTTACCATCCCAAAGGTCAGGGATGCCGCCTTTCTTCCACTCGCCTGCGACTAGTTTCTTGAGGTAGGGGACGATATTCTCAGGGTCTGTACCTACTATCTCATTAGTACCCATAGTTACCGTCTCGGGCCGCTCGGTACTGTTGCGCAGTGTCATACAAGGAACTCCCATGACGGTGGTCTCCTCGGTGATACCGCCAGAGTCAGTGACCATACCAGCAGCATGCTTGACGAGGTAGTTAAACTGTAAGTAGGGCATCGGTCCGGCAATGACGAGATTATCAAACTTGATCTCTAGCTGGTCAAACATCTTCTTGGTACGAGGGTGCATCGGGAAAATGACCTTACGATCACCTACATTATCATTGATGAGGCGGAGGAGCTGTCGGAGATTTTCGTAGCCATCGACATTGCTAGGGCGGTGTAGGGTCATGACAAGGTAACTGCCAGATGATAAACCTTCCTCTTGCCACAGTGCTGGCGGGCTGAAGCGATCCATATTGCCCAATAGTGAGTCAATCATAGTATTACCTACGAAGTAGACTTTATCATCGCCATGGCCCAGTGCCTTGAGGTTGTCATTGGCAACAGCGGAGGTGGTAAAGAAGTAGTCTGTGATACTGTCCGTCACCATACGATTGATTTCCTCAGGCATAGCCTCATCTCCAGATCGGATACCTCCCTCAACGTGGGCTACTTTGACACCTTCTTTCTTGGCAGTGATGGCGCAAGCCATGGTCGAGGTTACATCTCCTACCACTACACATAGGTCGGGCTTGCTTACCTGTATGGCCTCCTCGTAGGCTAGCATTATCTTACCCGTCTGCGTAGCTTGACTCCCTGATCCCACCCCTAGGTTTAGGTGGGGTTTAGGGATATTGAGCTGGTCAAAAAAGTCTTCACTCATCTTCTTATCGTAGTGCTGACCTGTATGGATGAGACGGTATTCTATGGCTTTGTCAGGATGCTCATCGTTATGCCTATGTATGGCATGGACAATAGGACCTATCTTCATGAAGTTAGGTCGAGCTCCTGCTATTATGTCTATTTTTTTCATGTGTTAAAATGTTCTCTTTGGTATACCTTCAAACCACTTGTATACGATATCGCTATCGGGTCTTAGCACCACCCATGCAGTAGCAAAAATGATCTTGAAATCTGTCCAAAAGGACTGATTGCCCTGGTACCACTGCTCGAGCTTGCCCTTGTGCGGGTAAATTATGTTTTTGTAGTAGTCCCACGTATCACCTCCATTGTCTCTGACCTTGGTAATGATCTCCTCCTCGTCTCTAAAGACGATACTACCGATCCCAGTAAGACCAGGCTTGACATTGTAGATCACCTTCTGTACATCTTGGGGATACTGGTCAAAGCTCTTTTGCATAACAGGCCTGGGGCCTACCACACTCATATGGCCAAAAAGGATATTGAGCAGTTGTGGTAGTTCATTGATCTTAGACTTCCTTAGAAAGCCACCCATCGGCGTGATACGAGGGTCCTTTTTTGTAGTGATAAGCCCCCCAGACATATTGGGACTATCCTTGAGCATGGTGGCGAACTTATAGATACTAAAGTGCTTGTTCTTAAGACCTACCCGCTCCTGGAAGTAGAAAATATACCCCTCTCCCGTGAGCTTTAGGCCGATCACTATAGGAATCAATAGTGGGGACAATACAAGAAGAGCGATACCGCTTGAGACGATGTCTGATAGTCGTTTAAAAAGTTTGTACATAGGCTACTTAGTAGATCGCTAAGATGCAAAGATGGGCAAGAATAGTTTGTAATCCATGGAAACCAACCTCAACACCTAGACATACCGCCAGATGCTGTTACCCCTTCACCAATTTAACCACCCGCTTTCTACCGTCTCTTCTTATCATCTGCAATAAGTAAACACCACTCGTCAAACCAGTCGTCGGCATATCCAGTCGTCGCTCTCCAGCAATCTGCCGTGTCATAATCAGCTGACCATAGATGTCATACAATCGCAGCGACATATCCTCACCACGAGGGTTGTAAATTTGGATGAGTTCACTAAAAGGATTAGGACTGACTGCTACCTGATCAAGCACTACGTCAGCCGTAGCTGTCGTCACTAGGTCCACGCCGTCACAGTCCTCATCAATATCATTATTAGGGATCTCCGTGGCGCCGGGGTAAATAGTAGGGTCAGTGTCATCGCAATCATCAGCAACCAAAAAGCCATCTTGATCTAGGTCATCGTCTAGGGTAAGTGTATCGCAGTCATTGTCTATGCCGTCGTAAATGATCTCGAGTGCATTGGGGTATACCGTAGAGTCGATATCATTACAGTCAGTTAAGACACTATAGCCATCGCCGTCTTCATCAAGAAAGCTGATATCGTACGTGACGACCAATTCTCCTAAGTCAAATGCTTCAGTTACCTCAAAAATGGAGTCTGCTGTGTACGTGACGCCGTCAATCGTAACAGCCTGCGTTAGGCTATCCATCCTAACATAAGACCTGGGTTGCCACGCCTCCTTGACGATGAAGTCCTGACCATCTTGTGTGCCACTGATAATTACATGACCATCCGATGTTGCCTTAACATCAGTGATGTCGTCTATCCTATCCAAGTATATCTTTCCTCTATACTCTCCATCCTTAGTGTACATATATACGCCATCTGTCTTAGCTAGCAGAAGATCATCCAATACAAATAAGTCAGACTCAACAGGAGACTGCCCACCAGGTGTGTTCATGACCCACAGTAGATCCCTGTCGTAGTTACTTTTACGAATCTGGCCCCAGCCTACATCGTACTGGTATTGATTATCTAGATCTACGTAAAGCGCATAATCTCTATCACTGGCAGTACGGATAAGGCTATCTCCTACTAGTAGCTGGCGGATACCACTGATTTCAGCCACCTGTACTACGGCAGCACCATTATCATAAAAAACAGCCTCCTTGACTACCGGTATCGTATAGTAGCTTCCAGTCTCTATAATATCCCCATCACCATCAAAAAATCTTACCCAATGCTCCGTTTCTCTTAATCCTTGAGTCGGCTCAAAGAAAAACTCATGCCAGTAATTGAAGGCCATGAAGTCTGTGCCATCATAAAAAAAATCGTAGTCAAGGTAGTCCTCATCAAGCCCGTAACCAATCGACTGACCGGTCGCCTCAATGGCACCCGATGGGAAGTCAACGGTCATAATTGCCTCCGCCTCATCTAAAAAGTAGGCAAAACCCTGATCACTCAACTTAATCATAGCTGCATCATTATAGATACCTGAGAAAGTGTCAATCTCTGTCGACCAGTGAAGCTGATCATCCACATATCCTCGTAGCCGCCTACCATTATTCATAGTAATCAACTGGTTACTGGCATCTATTACAAAATCGCTTTCGTCTACTAATGTCCATAGGTTGTAATTGACGTAGACACTGATCCTACTGACTATACAGTCACTCAGGTCTGATGTGTCTATTATGACTGTATCTGCGGATATTACCCTGCCAGCTAGCATAGCGCCTAGATCGATCACTGTATCTCTAGCGGTCGTATCTACTGCTCGAGCAGCTACCACACTTACATGGTATAGGTCACAGAAACTGCCGTCTCGTCTATAAAGCGTGGTGTCTCTGTCTATGCTCAAGACCTGACCATCATGATCGACCAGTGCCGGCCTGCATGATGTATACGTGTAATAAGTCGTATCAAAACGAGAACGAAAACGATAGTTGATCATCAACGCGTCACAAAGTCCATCACCTATATCGTAGGAAAAAGGCAGTATCACCTCGGAGAAGAATGGAGGCTCTATTTCTCGTGTAGTGACATATACCGTATCCTTAAACACCAAGGAATCCACGATCTCACATAAGTCTATGGTATAGGCCTGCTGCCTAGGAGTAACTAGAGTAGCTCTGATAGAGTGGTCACAGGATTGCTCACCACTATAGTTGAATAAGAGCCCCGAACTTAAATCATAAATGGTATCCAAGTAAGGAAGAGAATCTCTACTGCAAACCTGGATGTTAACCCTTGGGGATGCCGAAAAGGATACCCTATACACCTCTTGGACACCGCATGCAATCAGTGAATCTATAACTAGCTCTCCATCAGCCGAATCATCGATACTATAAAGTTGCCCCAAAATGGAAATGCTGTCGTCCTCACATACATCGTAATCGTATGCTATGACCTCTACCTCACCCACATTGATAAATGTGACCAGCTCTCGACCACTAGCATCTATACCCTTGATTAAGGTATCCCTCGCTATTACAAAACCTTGAAAATCATAAGTAGAACTGCAAGTAGACAACTCTGTGAAGGCAGTAAATAAGTCACAATCTAGACAAAACTGTTCACCAGCGTCTACGGTCACGATATCACCATCAACCTCATCAATCATTGCCGCTGGAATGTCGACAATGGCATCTAGCTGTTCATCCAACACAAATAGTTGTGATGATCCAACTGGCTGATCGTACGACAATACTATATATCTACTCTGGCCGCAGGACTTAATCTCAAGCCTATCAGGTAGCTCCATACCGTACTGGTCGACTATGACTGCGGTACGACAGACGAGAAGATCCTTGTCAATGATGTGAGCCTCTAGCGGAGACACCCCTCCTACCGTAAGCATTAAGAAGTGGTCTTGATCCCAACTCTCAACCAAAGAAGCCGAACCTGTCGGCAAGCCGCTATCCTCTGTGGCTAGGCGATGTACATCATAGTCGCCTGATTCTTTACTGACTTTAACGAATGTGTTGTGAAAGCCCCCAGCATAGATGTAGTCATCGTCAC
>CAYMFD010000074.1:0-19458 GCA_964389475.1 uncultured Saprospiraceae bacterium | reverse complement strand
TGAGGACGATATAGTAGATCCTAGGTCTAGCTGCAATCATCTTAATGTCGGCCGTATACGAAGTAATCAAATTGATCCAAGGTGGTGTCGCAGGGATCGTCGTCTTTCCTTTCATTGGAAAGTCTATGAGACTACGGCCTTCGAAGTAGATAGAGGTACAGGTATTACAGACAAGTTTATAGACGTACGTACCAACTTTAGATCGCGTGGCTATAAAAAATACGCTTGCATTTGGGCACGCTACAGCACCATTCACTACAGACGTAATGCGAATTTTGATGTAACGGTTAAGTACAAAGACAACTCAGGTAATACCATAAGTGAGTTTGACTTTGAGCCATATACTGCGCCTCAACGTGTTGATAGGTCTGCGATAACGTGGGAAGATGACACCCGATTATTGACCTATTTAAAAGACAATTCTTTCAAGGTTGAGGCCTGCTGGACTCGCGAGCGAATAGATGTATGATCGCGAGCATTCGGTGAGAGTAATTGGATTGTCGTCAATCAGTAGACCGTCTTTACTGAAGAATTAACTTATTTTAGTCTAAAGAGCGAGATATATGTCAAAGATAATTACACTGATTCTTATACTTTGTATTGCGATAGCGGCCATTGGTCAGTCTACACATGGCATTAGTGCTAGGGTGGGTGGTCTATACTTTGATGCCCAGCCTGATGAGGGAGATATTTTCCGTGATCAGGCTGGTCTCGCCTTTATCTCGGAGATATCATACACTAGATCGTTTGACTGGTCAGGACCGATAGACCCGTCCATAAGGGTAGGTTACAGCGCTATCATCGAGGCTACCTCTGATATGCTGAGTGGGTTTGGTGGTAGTCGAGCTACAGATCGTCTTGACTTTCACTACCTCCACATAGGTTACGGTGTTGATTATTCTATGACATCCAAGGTAGGGCTATCATTACATGCGGTGCACTATGTCTTTATGCCGCTAGACTTATACAAGGACAGCCAGAGACGGGCATTTATGAATGTAGAGCCTGGTATATTCTTTAAGTTGAGTGAGCGATCGAGGCTGTCATTCGCGAGCCCTCTATCGATCACTAGGCCTAACGGCGATGGGCCCGTCAGACTTGTCTTGCCTAGTGGTAACGAGTTCTCGCCCAATCCTGAGATGAACGGCCTTATCATAGGCTGGCACCATACACTCTAAATTTATAATATGATGACTAGATATTTGACAGTTTTCATCGTTTTTTGGCTTGTCTTATTAGCCAATGACTTGTCAGGCCAGACCCACTGGCAGTTGCAGTTCGGTGCTAACTACGATCACCTGAGGCCTTACAGCCTACCTCAAGACTTACAGACTACTTGGGCAGAGGACGCAGTGAGTTATGACCTCTCTTTGATGAGGTGGTTTGATGTGGGAGCTAGCGTCCAGCCTTACTTAGGTATAGGTGTTCGAGGTATGTTCTTTCATAGTCCAGTAAGTACAGGCGAACGAGACAACCTAGGTCAGCCTATAACTTACGATGCAACACCTTACTTCTTGCTACACTACGGCATATCATATGCGCTTGGTGGTAGGTCGCAGATAGATATGGGCATGTCGCATAATAGACTCATAGGTGAGCGACAGGAAGATAGCCAGCAGCTTGTTTTTAGTCAGATAGACGTAAGGTATCGGTATGCCTTCTCCCAGAGATGGGATATAGGCGTACGGGTAGGCTTACCATTACAGCCGTCTCAGCTTACCACCGTAGGGACTATAGACCCAGTCACGGGTCAGTTAGAAACATTTAGAGCCATTACCCACAATCTTAGTTTAGGCTTCACTATTTCTTGCAGGTTAGGAGGTAGAGAGAAAGAATAGGGTTCTACTTACTTCTTCTCGCCCTTAAAGTGATCGTCCTTGTACTTAAATAGTACGTTAAAGCTCGTCAAGCTACCATAGATCCTAGTGATGTATTGCTGTAGATTGACCTTCTCTTCGTCCGTCATTGACGAGCTATTGATACGCTGCTCCATCACTCGTATGCGATCTCGCACCATTACGATCTTATGAAAAAATGTATCGATAGGCATCTCCTTACCCTTTAGGTCAGTATCACCCGGTGAGAGGAGGAGGGTACCACCATCCCACTTATCACCGAGTTCGACATTGTCATTGATGGCATTGTACGTTCGCAGTATCCGTAGCAAGGACTGTTCTGCTTCTGTGAAGGACACTTCTGCCGTCGGTTCTATCGCTTCGATCACTTCCCAGTTACTGTAGTCTATACCCACATGCTTAGCGCCGTACAGTATAAAGACCACCTGGTAGGCTGCAACATCAACTTTTACTATGACACCATCACCGTATGATGGATGCTTTACGCGAGACCCTATTCCTAATCGTTCGTTTGACATCTTTCTATTTATTCAGAGCCGCAAGTTAATGCATCTTCTTTTATTGATGATCTAGTAATTGCCGGTAGGCTTGTTCATATTTCGCTACAGTCGTTTCGATGTGTAATGCATCCGCAATTTTCTTTTGTGCCAGCAACCCTACTTTCTTAAGTTGGGCAAGATACTTGCCCACATTGATCAGTCGCTCTGCCAGCTGTCTACTGTCCCTATTGCGAAAGACCCATCCATTGACCCCATCGTCTAATAGGACTTTGTTACCGGGTATGTCAGAGATAACAGCGGGTACTCCTAGTGACATGCTTTCGACGATGCTCTTGCTCAGTGATTCTGATCCAATGGATGGACACACACTTACATCACACCCCTTGATGAGAGGCAATACGTCAGGACAGTAGCCCCAATGGATAATCTTATCATGGTTGGGTCGACCATTGCGGATAAATTGATCTAGCTTTTTTCCCACAAATACGAACCTAAGTAGCGTGTCACTGGGGAGTTGCTCGATGGCTTTGACCAGTATGCGGGCCCCTTTTACTTTGCGGTGATTGGCTACAAATACCACAAGCACAGTGTCCTTACTGAGATTGAGCTCATGTCGGAGGTTTCGCTCTTGTACATCCTGATACCAGCTCGGATCGTGTCCCTTGTGGATTACGATGGCCTTATTAGCGCCTACTAGTGGATTGCGGTTGTAGATGTCGGCGATCTCTTGCGAGTTGCACACGATAAGGTCAATGCGAGGGTGGTAAAACTTCAAGTAGTTCTTAGGATTAAACCAGGCCATATTAGCAGAGGCACCTCTGTAGGCAACGAGTTTTATCGCTTTGAAGCTTTTGAGGACTTTCGTACTGACGTAGATCGCTGGACCATTAAAGGCATGTACGACATCGACCTTGTTTTCAGTGAGGTAGGTCTTCAGCCTTTTGGCAAATGCCCGATCCCTTTTACCCTCCGGATGGTGAGGTATAACCTCTAGGCCATTGGTTAGGAAACGTTCGATGTATCCGGCATCCTCAAAAGTGAAGATTGTTACGTGAAAGCCTCTCTGCTGTAGACTGATGAAAATCTCTGCCTCAGGTCGAGCAATGTGCTGTCCTCGATAGTTTGAGATAACGACTATGTTCATACTGCCAAGGGTACCTTAAGTATATACCATCTCAAACTGAGAGTGCTACAGTGTGGAATAGTGTGGAAGGTCATCATCACATCTTGACAAATCTGCCTTGGTATCGCTGACGACTGTTTTGCGCTATGATGATGTAGGTCCCAGAAGTGTAGTCCTCCACATTGACCTTGTCAGCATAGGGACCAGTATACATGACCTGCCCATCTAGAGACACAACGACGACCTCGTCATACTCCACATCACCCTTGATCTGCACGTAGTCGGTTGTAGGGTTAGGGTAGATGACGAGGTGATTATCTGCTGTACTCTCTTGCACATCCACGCTTATCTCTGACAGCACGAAGTCAAATGCACCGCGACCATAAGTACCGTAACGGAGGATATTGCTCTTAGGGAGGTATTCTACCGACCAGTAGCGTTGTGCAGGTACGTCTATGCCTGTGATATCGTACCAGCGATCTTCTGCCACTATGTAAGCATACGGCCCTGCCTCGGTGGCAGCATAGATGATGCTTTCGTCGGCATTGTAGGCGATCTCGTGTACGAGGGTGTTGGGTAAGTCCGTGATGGCTGACCTCCACGTAGTGCCGCCGTTATCAGATATTCGCATTGCAGGAGTACTGTAGCCGCTACCACATACGACTAGCTTATCCTGGTCCTGGTTACTGCACAGTATATCTGCGCCGTAGAGGTAGTGGCCATTAGGGATGTTAGATGCCATTTCCGTAAAAGAAAGTCCTCGATCTTCACTCCTCCACAGCTGTCCGTTACTGGTGGCGACATACCATATATTTTCATCGAGTGGATCGACCTCCATAGCGGTAATATCGCCACCGCTGACACTAAAGTCAAAAGGCATATCGATAGCTGTAATGCTAAAGTTGCTGTACTCCAGTTTGATCAAGAACTTGCCTCGTCCGCCGGTAGCACTACCGCCAGCTATGTAGGCTATAGGTGCTCTATCATCAGGATCATGCATCATGGGTGTGATCCATACCCCTTCGTCTTGGCTCTCGATGGTATAGCCTGCTGAGACACCACCGAACTGTGCATCTCTATAGTAGTGTACTAGCCCAAACGGGTAGACTGCCCACATACGATCACCATTACGTTCCCAGGTTATGTGGCCGTAGTCACCACTGATGACCTGCTCGAGTGCCTGTGGACCGTCGTCAAATATGTAGCCACGCTGCAGACCCTGGTCCTGTGATCCAGCAACCATGAACTCTTCGTCACCAGGGTTGGTCTCGACATCGTAGTATTGACTCACGTGTAAACCTTCGAGGCTGATATTTTCATTGCGGCTTGTATTGTCATAGCTGATATACATGCCACCATGATTGTTAATGATGATAAACGGCTCACCATCTGGACCATCAAACTCAGTCATAGACATGATGTCTGCATGGAGAAATCGCTCAGGGTTGCCGTAGTAATCTGCCCAGCCATTGATCCTAGACCACGTTGCGCCGTCATCGGTCGATCGATGAGCATCTACTGACCCAGTGACGAGTAGTCTAGGGTTACTCTCTGATACGAAGAGGCCTACTCCCCACGGTGTTTCGTCGATGATGCCGCCCTCCGTCTGCCAACTGACACCTTGATCATTACTGGTGTAGACGACGTTTGCATCGGTATAGACATACAGGCGCAGACTATCCTCTACGGTCGCACCTTGTATATTGATACGACCCGCTGGGCCAGCGCCTATCGGGCTGTGAGCAGCTAGTATGTCAAACTGTCTATTGCCTCGGTTCCATACCTTAATTATAGAGCGGTCAGTATCGAGTTGCTCGATGTAGTAGAGGTCGCCAGTCGTCCGCATGTAGTCCATGGCATAGTCTCTGCCATCGCTGGTGCCTAGTTGCTCTACTTCTTGGTAACTTATACCGTCATCGACTGAGACATATACGGAATAGCGAGTATTGAACCGTGGTTTTTGGAGTACGACGATCTGTCGTTCGTAGTCAGGGTGGTCTAGTAGCTTACTCTGTCTGATAGATCCATTGGTGCTCTCTTCTAGGCCAGTAGCTTTATCCCAGCTGTTACCATTATCCGTGCTGCGATGCATCATCCCATTGATAGACGCCAGTAGTACTAGACCACCATTATCATCGGTAAGGCAGTGCAGGTGATTACTATCAAACTCTATATCATCATTGACTAAGGTCCAGTCATTATCTACCCTAGACCTGCTCCAGATAGACCCTCCAGCGCCTACGGTGTAGAGTCTATCGCTACCTACGTGGTAGTCGATGCCTATGACACTACCGGCTTGGTTACTACTGCCCCGCTCTAGCCACTGTCCTGTGATCTGTCCATCAGCGAATACCTCTTCAGCAGACCTGCGCTGTAGTTCTTTTCGTACCTGGCTCCTGACCTTGTGCTTGGTCCAGGCAGTCGATCGCTCTACCGCTTCCCAGTCTACACCTTCCGCCGCTTGGT
Source organism: uncultured Saprospiraceae bacterium (assembly GCA_964389475.1). Taxonomy (GTDB): domain Bacteria; phylum Bacteroidota; class Bacteroidia; order Chitinophagales; family Saprospiraceae; genus CAYMFD01. The sequence goes on along the minus strand of CAYMFD010000074.1, from coordinate 13,513 downwards.
GCATCTGGGCGATCCACTTACGACGATCGGGCCCCTTCTCCACATCTTCCATGCTGGCCAGCACCTCGGTGGGTTGTGGCATCCTATTTATTTCTTCTTTACAGCATGTAAATGATGCTATTACAAGGAGAGCGAGTACTATTTTGATCATGTGTGCAGGTGTTGTCCTCTCAAGGTATAACTAATTTCTGTGTTGTACGAGAGGCTAGTGGAGTAGATACGTTATTGCCAGTCGCCCTGCCGACTTCTCTATTCTACCAGTACTTCACTTGATAAGGATATCTTATCTCATACTCTTTAGCTACCATTTCTTTGATAAGGTCTCGCAGGGTGGTGAGGTTCTCCTTTTTGATGGCAGAGATAAAGATCCCATTGGTGCCAAATTCATTGTTGAGGCGAGACCTGAGCCCAGTGATGATCTCGTCTTTGGCCTCATCATCTAGTAGGTCGTCCCAGTTCTTTTCTCGGTAGGCGTCGATCTTATTGTAAACCATGAGGGTCGGCTTCTCGGCAGCACCCAGGTCTTTGAGAGTTTGATTGACGGTTCTTACGTGATCTTCGTGCTGGTCATGAGCGATATCTACTACGTGCAGCAGTATGTCACTCTCGGCTACCTCGTCTAGAGTAGACTTAAAGCTCTCTACCAGATGGTGTGGTAGCTTGCGTATAAAACCAACGGTATCTGACAGTAAGAAAGGCATGCGATCGAGTACCACCTTACGGACGGTTGTGTCAAGGGTGGCGAATAGCTTGTTTTCAGCAAAAACCTCTGACTTGCTCAGTACATTCATCAGCGTGCTCTTGCCTACATTGGTGTAACCTACAAGAGCGACACGTATCATCGAGCCTCTATTCTTACGCTGTGTTTTCGCTTGCTGGTCGATTTTTTCTAGGCGACTCTTGAGCTTGCTGATCTTGTCTCTTACGATCCTTCTATCGGTCTCGATCTCTTGCTCACCGGGTCCACGCATACCTATACCACCACGCTGGCGTTCTAGGTGGGTCCACAACCCTCGCAGTCGCGGTAGGAGGTACTGCATCTGCGCAAGCTCGACCTGTGTCTTGGCTTGTGCCGTCTGAGCTCTATCGGCGAAGATATCTAGGATGAGTGAAGACCGATCGACAATCTTAACCTTGAGTAGCTCTTCGAGGATGCTAGTCTGCTTGCCCGTAAGGTCATCATCGATGATCACCATGTTGATCTCTTCGTGGTCCTCGATATACTGTAGTACTTCCTCAATCTTGCCACTACCGAAGTAGGTCCTCCTGTCAGGATGGTCGAGCTTTTGCATAAAGCGTCTTGACGTCTTAGCACCTGCTGTCTCCGCTAGAAACTCTAACTCATCTAAGTATTCTACGACTTGCTGCTGTGACTGCTTGGAGGATACAACACCAAGTAGCACAGCATGCTCCCACTCTTTTCTTAGCCCCTTCTTTTGTTTCTGACCTACATTCCAACTATCTGACATTGTATCTATTGACTTTCGCGTACGATGATCTCAAAGGTACAAGCTATCTCTCTCCAGTGGGTATTTCAAAAATAATTCTATCCCGACGCATCATTTTGTTTAACTATTGCATTAGTAAAGTTAGACAGCGATTTCGTTGTCTGAGAACATCTAACCATTAAAAACAAACTCGATGAAAACTAGATTTTTACTCTTCTTTGCTGTTTTACTCTCCACAGCCATGCAGGCACAGACCGTGGGTGATGTGATCAGAGAGTCTGCTGACCACACTATATTAGAAGTTGCACTTGACACTTCAGGTCTTTTTGCGGCACTAGATGATCCTGATGCCTCCCTCACAGTATTCGCTCCGACGGATGCTGCTTTTGGAGCCATCGATCAGTCTGTCATTGCACAACTCCTTTCAGATCCTACAGGTCAGCTTACACAGATATTACTATACCATGTGGTAGGCAGTCAAATCAATGCAGGTGATATATCCGATGGCGCAACAGCTATATCATTACAAGGTAAGAGCCTTAACTTTAATACCGCCGTCGGAGTAAATGTAGAGAATGCAAGGATTACGGTGACGGATTTACCGGCATCCAACGGTGTTGTTCATGTCATAGATGTGGTCTTGTTACCGACAAGAACTTCTGTATTTGACATTGTTGCAGATAGTGATGATCACACCACTCTTGAGGCTGCATTGCTACAAGAGAGTTTTAATGGTGTACTTGCTGGTGACGGTATTTTTACGGTAATTGCACCAACTGATGCAGCTTTTGCAGCTCTTCCAGCAGGTGCTCTTGACGGTCGTCTCGCTGACGTGCTAAGATATCATGTAGCACTGGGAGAGGTTCGTGCTGAAGATATAGGTCTAGAACTTATCTTTCCAACTACCCACGGTACTACAGCCGCCGCTGCAACAGATGCTGATGGTGTAGTTACGATAGACGGTGTGGAGGTAACAATAGCCAACTTAGAGGCTGATAATGGTGTCGTCCACGTCATTGATGCTGCCCCTATTGATCCAGACCTACGATTTATTACGGATATCGTGATGGAGTCTCCTGACCACAATACACTTGAGGCCGCTTTTGCTTCACTTGGTATTAATGGCTCGTTTTCTACACCAGCCGCTGACCTAACCCTCTTTGCACCTACAGATGCAGCATTCGCTGTTTTAGGACAAGCTACAATTGACGCTTTAATTGCTGATCCAGCGGGTTTAAATGCAGTTCTTATTAATCACCTAGCCGTACCAGAGCAGTCTGGAGCTGAACTTGAGCAAGCAGGGACAGTCCGAGCTATATCAAATCGTAAGCTAAACTTCGATCGCGATATGGATGGTAACCTCACGGTCAATGGTGCAGTTATATCTGTCAGTGATCTGACCACAGACAATGGGGTGGTGCACGTAGTAGACGCCATTGTACCAGAGTCACCATTTACTATCCTAGATATAGTCGAGCTCAATAGTCAAGTCTTTAGCATACTAGGTGTAGCACTTGATACAGCTGGACTGACTGCTGTAATAGACGACCCTGATGCAGAATTGACTGTCTTCGCACCTACTGATGATGCTTTCCAGGCGGTAGATCAAGACTCCTTACTAGCCTACCTAGGTGATCCAATGGGTCGATTGACGGAGATTTTAACCTATCACGTAGCACCAGGTGTGGTACCTGCAGATAGTATCTTTAATGGTAGCAAACTTGCCACTGTTCAAGGTCAAGATCTTAATGTAACTGTTGGTGGTGGTGCAGCTTTTGTTGAGAATGCCGGGCTTGTACAAGTTAACGTATTTGCGGATAACGGTGTTGTCCATGTAATTGGCAGTGTGTTAGATCCAGCACGACTTACAGTCAACGAGATCATAGAAAATAGTAACGTACATGAGACTCTAGAAGTCGCAGTAGGTGCAGCCGCACTCAACGGTGTATTGTCTACAGATGGTCCTTTTACAGTATTTGCCCCTACAGATGCAGCGTTTGATGCACTGCCTGATGGCACTGTAGATGCCTTAGTAGCAGATCCGGCAGCACTTACACCTATCTTACTCTACCATACCATCATAGGTGGGGAGGTACAGTCAGGCGACCTGTCTAAAGGCCAAATTGTAGAAACTGCTAACGGTACTGCCTTCGTCGAGATTACAAGTGATAACAGAGTGTTTATCGATAACGCTGAGGTTACAATAGTAGACTTACAAGGTGACAATGGTGTAGTGCATGTAATAGACGCAGTATTGCTTCCTACAAGAGAGACAGTAGTAGATGTAGTTATTAACTCAGATGCGCATAATACTCTAGAAACGGCTGTGACCTTAGCTAGGTTAGCTGGTACGCTATCAGGCGACGGACCTTTTACAGTGTTTGCTCCGACTGATGATGCTTTCAATGCTGCAGATCCGGTAACTATTCAGGCTGCTCTTGATGATCCTGATGGTCTGTTGACCACAGTACTTACCTACCATGTGGTAGCAGGTGCGGTCACGAGTGATATGCTATCAACAGGTCTAGTACCTACATTCCAGGGTGAGTCACTAGATGTTGTAGTTGACAATGGTACGGTTACAGTAAATGGAGCTACAGTTATACAGCCAGACATAGAAGTAGATAATGGTGTAGTACATGTCATCGATGGTGTACTCTTACCTCCTACACTGACCAATACAGCTGAGGTTGCTTACGAGTTAGTAAGCATCTACCCTAATCCTACGACGGATATACTTACTGTTAATGCCGAGAATGTCACAGGCGCTAACTACAGTATTCTAGGATCCGATGGGCAGGTGGTACAGTCTGGTGCTTTAGACGCAGCACAGACGATCATCGTAGCTGGCTTACCTGCTGGTACATATACATTAGCGATCAATAGCGAAGAGGCCAATCTAATGGCTCCATTTATTAAGATCCAATAGGAACGACAGTTAGTTTTTTTAATGTTCAATCGTAAGAAGGGTCTCACAGTTATGTGAGGCCCTTTTATCGTTGGTGCTACTTGTCTCTGCCCGGGTAGTTTTCTCAGTCGAGTTTGGCGGTAGAAGGTTCTACAGTCTACGATGATGTTACAGAATGACCAGCGAAGCCTTTATGCCAGTGTCAGCAGACCGCTTGCCAATGTTTGTCGACTTCATTTGCTGGTTCTTGGCTACTAGCTAAAGCTCATCAATAAGGCTGTATATATGCGATAGACCCTAGATCGGTGTCTAACTACAGCGCAGATTATCACTGCGACACACATGACCTAGGCTGTCTTTGTTTAATTATTATGAATAAATCCTAAACAAAAAGCCTGACTGAGCATTTATTAAACTGAAGCGGATAGCTTCACGATAAAAAAATTGTGTGTGTAATAGGTCATTCGAGAGTTTTCTTTCGGATGACTTTTTAATTACCACCATTTTTCTGGGTCAATAGCCCGCTTTCCGTCCCACCACTCGAAGTCAAAGGTCCAGCCATCACCATTCGCTTGGCCCGATCCTATGCGATCACCAGTTTGCACACTGCTCCCTTCTACGACATCGGTACTGCTTAATTGGCTATATACGCTGTAGTACTTACCATGATTGATGATTATAGTAGAGGTGCCATTCCTCTCAGAGACATTTGCAACAATGCCATTATATACACATAAGACTACTGGACTCTTGCTGCTAGTTAGCGTGACACCGGTCCTGTTGATCTGTACATCAGGTATGCGGGGGTGGGGTTGTTGACCGAATGTAGCTACCACTACGCCACTAGGAGACGGTTTGATGATCGATCTAGGATTAGTGCTTTTTGGCCGTACACGTTCCGTCCGCTGCTCTTCACCTGACCTCATATTCTGTAATACCACACTTTCTATTGCTCGATTCAGTTCGCTGCGTCGTTGTTGTTCACCGTCTAATTCCTCTCGCAGTCGTTCTTCTTTCTGTGTTAGGTTACTACGCAGTGCTTCGAGGGCTTCGAGGTCACTCTGTATAGATACTAAGGCCTGTTGAGCCTGACTGGATAGTTCTACCTTCGATGATCTCAGGCTTTTTAATTGAGTGATCGCATCGTCCAGAGCTATGCTTTGATCGGTGATCTCGGCCTTGGCCTGCTGTAGTCGAGTGACGAGTTGAGACTCATACCAGTATTTTCTTATCGTCTCATTGAGCGATTCGTTGTTGAGGTAGTCGAGCCAGTGTATGCCTGTCAGCTTTTTGATATAAGTCGCTTTAAGCAGTGCCTTGTAGGTCGCTTGATCTTTGAGTGTTGTACTCGTGATTTTCTGTCGCTCTAGGGTTAGGCTATCGATCTCCCCATCTATCAGTGAGCTATCAGCAGCTAGGTTTTTAATTAGTATACGTCTATCGACGACCTGCTGCTGTAGCGATGCATATTGTTTGATGGCCGTTCGCTCATCTTCTTTAGTTTTTGCTAATAGGCTTTCTTGCTGATCGATCCGTGCTATTATTTCATTTCGCTCTTGCTCGAGGAGTTGCCGCTCCGACACCTGCCCTACCAGCCGGACGGTAATTAGTAGTGATATGAGTAGATAAGTGCCTCGCATGCCTTTCCTTCTGAGTGCTTTAAAGTGATGCAATAGCATTGGTAGTACATCTGTAAGAGTGCAAAGCCGCTTTTACAGTTTGGCAACTAGTGCGATATATCTTTAGTAGTGTGGATGGCTTCACAATAGCTGCGTGGTTTTTGCTCGGGTACATGCCGCTAAAACGAAATCTCTGAGTAGCGGTCATTTATTGAGAAAGGAGTCTTCTCCTCCTCATTGACTTCTACCTCAGTCAGCCTTATGCCGATCTGCGTATCGTCATCTACTTCTATTCTGCGAGAGTAGGCCACATCGTGGTTTCCATTGCTGATAGGCTTGTAATCGTCAAATGACTGCTTGACGCTTCGCCCGTCAGCGTCTCGGATCGACAACATACTTAATTGTGATGTACGATCGTCTACCAGGTAAGTAATGTCATAACCATAGGGATCAGACCATGACAGTAGGTAGCCGTCGGATTGGCGTACTAGGGTGCTAGACGTCGTATCTGGGAGAAAGACATTGCCCACCAAGAGTTGCTGTACATCTTCGTAAGATAGCGACACGCCAAACTGTCTAGATAATTGATCTACATTACCTCGTTGATATGTTTTTTCCGTGGGGTATTTTACGACGACCTCTTCAGGTGTCGCGTTCATCCTGGCCACCTCTATGCTTGCTTTCTTGGCTACAGACCAGATGAGACTGTCTTTTTTGATCCTCAGATACATTTTACCGGAGCCTCCCACAGTAGAGGTGTTGAGGCTTACCTTACCCTTACACGACCACCAGTCAAACTCGATATTGTGCTTGCTTATGATTGAGTATACGTCCGACTTTGATAGGTCCTGCCTAGGCGCTAGTCTTACGCTAGCACAGCCACTCATTATCAGGCTGAGTAGACAGATGATTATCGCGTGGTAGACGATACCATAGTAGTCTTTAATCATTCATTTGATTTAACCTCGGTTCGTTGAGTAGTTTAGCGGCTTTTTGATAGTGCTTCTTAGCAGTAGCTGCTTGTCCTTTAGTAGTGGCTATATCCCCTAGTAGCTCCTGTGCCCAGCCATCATTAGTCTCTAGATCATCCGCGATTGCTTTCGCTTCTTCGACTTTGTCACTTTCTAGATAATTATAGGCCTCGGCTACACGTAGCATCTGTTTTAGAGCTGGATTATTACCAGCGATCATAGAACCTTCTTTTATCGTTGATAGGGCATCAGCATATTTTCCTTTCTTGGTCAGTGCCCTACCATAATAGTAGTAGGCAGTTACTTCATTGGGAAAGTAGTCGATGGCCGCTTCGGCTGCCGCTAGTAGCTGTCCGCCCTCATCTAGCCTGTACAGCAGGTAGAGAAGGTTGCTATGCATAGAGTATTTACTGTCGTCTATCTGTATGGCATCTTTATAGAGTGGCACCGCTGCTTCGTATTGATTGCTGAGCATTAGTACGTCTGCTCGTAGTGCTAGCGCTTTTGCACTCGATGGATGTGCGGTGGCTATAGCGAGAGTATAGCTGTCTAGTTGGTCTACTTCTTCGGTCGCCAGTTTCTGGTTGGACAGGTCAGTGACCATCGGGAGGATAGTCAGTATTTTATCATCAAGATCGACAGATGGATCAGAGAGTAAGTCGCCGAGATCACCTTCGTCAGCCCTGCTTTCATCACCTTCGTGGATGTTATTGAGGCGCTTAGCTTCTAGGCTGAGCGGATTTAGGGCTAGGACTTTGCCACTGGCCATACCTGCCACGTCACTGTCACCTATCTGGTCAGCATATTTCGCAGCATTTAACCAGAGGCGATCATTACTAGGATTGGCGCTGGCTAGCTCTACGAGTTCGGTTAGGGCTTTAGCTTTCTCACCTTGACTATCGTAGATGCTCCACTTCTTTTTAGTGAGCAACTCTTGTCGCCCCACAGCCTGCTCGTACTCATCTAGTACTTTGATCGCTTTATCATCTTGACCTGTTTCTAGGAGTGAGTAGGCGTAGTTTTCGGCGAAGTAGCGATCAGTAGGCTCAGACATATACAGCGCCTTGTAAGAGATCAGCGCATTGGCATGATCGCCTAGGTCTCTGTAGTAATTGGCATGCCATAGTTTGTACCACTTATTGTCGGGTGCGAGCTTTATGGCGGTCGAGATATATTTCTTAGCGTCTTCTATCCGCTCAGCTGCTGCATAAGCTCTAGCCAGGCCATACGCTGCGGCATGATTGCTTCTGTCTTGCTTGTAGAGAGTCGTGTACTTTTCCGCAGCACTTGAGTAGTCACCTAGGAGCAGCGATAGGTCAGCATCTATGTAGTCACGTTGCTGAGCGATGTCTGCTTCGCTCATTTGTGTGAGGTCTTGGCCTGTAATCGGCTTTACCAGTAAGCAAGATATCAGCAATACTACTGCCGCTAGGTTTATTCTGGTAGGTGTCATATGTATCTGATAGTTGCTAGGTCACTATTAATACGTTAATCGTGACTGCCTTTATGTCCAAGGACATGTTAAATCTTCTGTTAAGTTATCCATGGCACCATTAAGAATGACTTAAAGTACCCTGTTGCTTTTTACAACTATATCAGCAATTTCGTCATATTGCCAACTCATTGATGTAATCACAACCCATCCGCCATGATCGCAAAAATAACAGGCTTTATACTTCTAAGCGTCACATTAGGTGCTTGTAGTTCTAAATATACAGCATACACGTCCTCGCTGGATCGATCGCTAGCCTACACAGAGCGACAGTTGACCAAGGTGCAGTTTTACCTCGACGATGACCTTCGTCTGTTCAAGGAGGCATCCGACAACAAGGTCGTCCTTGATAGAGGTACTATTTATGTCGATAGTGGTCGAGAGGTCGATGAGGTATTGATTAAAGAGGGTACACCAGGTCAGGTGGTTGACCGACTTACCGGTAATAGGCTAGCGGTGAGTTTCGACGATGACCCTAACTCATACCTTCTTTTTGGTCCTAGCAAAAAGTATGGCGGTAAGTACGTACTACTGGCCAAGGACTGGGACCGCGAGGTCGGCAGACTCGACTATGGCGGTAGGCCATACAGAGTGAGTGTTTCTAGTAATAGGACGGGGCTTATGGTGGACTTACGTAAGTCTTCCAAGGTGTCAAAGCAGTCGTCAGCTGCCTCGGGTAGGCGAGTGAACTAGGGAGTTTCCACTCCTACTTCTGATTTCAATTGATCTAGATCTCTAACTAGTAGGCGCTTACGGTTAAACGTGATAAGGTTATCGTTTCGCAGTTCGTTAAGTACTGTCGTCACCGTCTGTCTGCTCGTGGCCGTCAAGTTGGCGATTTCTTGATGGGTGATGAATTTCCTTACGACCCATTCGTATCCTACACGCTGACCACGCTTAGCTACCAACTCCACTAAGTACTCGACTATTCGTGATCGGCTATCTTTAAAGACTAACGACTCTAGGCGATGCTCCATATCTAGTACTCGACTACCCATTATCTTCATAAAGAACATACTCAAACCGGAGTGATCCCTTAGCATCGTCGTGATATCATTAGTGCTTAAGACACATACAGACGTCGACTCCATTGCATAGGCGAAGTCGCGTCGCTTGTCCTCTCCGATCATTGCCAGCTCTCCGAATACCTCTCCCTTGTTGAGTATAGCCTTTGTGATCTCTTTTCCATTCTCTCCGATCGTACCTATCTTGACTCGGCCGTCTGAGATGAAGAATATTCTGTCACTTAATTCGTCAGGTAGGTAGATGTATTCGCCTTTGGAGAAAGTTCTGTGCTCTATATTATCACCTCCAGAATGTAGTTTGTTCGGACAAAATATACCCGTGACATCAATATTCTCTAGATACCATAACGGCTGCTCCTTCATAATTGTCTTGTATTTTCCATCACCACTCAAAAGTACTAAGTTCACAGCTTTACGATGAGATGCCATTCATTATTTAACGGACGGGATCTGGTTTTATAGCATGTAGGTGACGATCGTATATATGTCATCGCTGCATAGCACATGTAGTGCAGTAAGCATTATCACTCCTCTCTCTGCTTACATATACGACTACTACCTATCTTTTGGTTGCTTGTGATGGCCACTTTTTCCGATCCCATCTTCCATTGATTGACCAACTCACTTGCCCTGGAGACTCAGAAGTAACCTTCACGTGCTGTTATGCCAGTACTTTGGTGTAGTCGGAGGATGGCTCCCATATCAGTAGTATTATGGATCAACTTGTTCGATTATTATTGCTGCTAGACGTTTAGGTGTTACGATCATTATGCTAAAGTCGACTACTTGGCGTTCCTGCGCAGACTTACACCGCTAGGAGGGGTAGTGATTTATGTTTGATAATTGTCACCTCTTGGATTTCATACACTTACATATGTTGTTATGATCGAACGTAGGTTGTTACATTTGCTTCCTTTTGCAGCTTTCTTTAATTGAGTACGGTATGGATTTCAAGAAGTACGATAAATACACACAGGAAGAACACCATGTGCTTTTCGAGAGACTCCTGCTCCCTAGGCTAGTCGAAGAAAGAATGCTCATCCTCCTGCGTCAGGGTAAGATCTCTAAGTGGTTTAGCGGTATAGGCCAGGAGGCTATATCGGTTGGTATTACCTCCGCCCTACATCAGGACGAGATGATTTTCCCCATGCACCGTAACCTGGGAGTTTTTTCTACTAGGGATATACCACTCCGACGCCTTTTTGCACAGTGGCAGGGCAAGGAGCTGGGCTTTACCAAGGGCAGAGATAGATCTTTCCACTTTGGCACCCTAGACCAGAATGTCGTAGGCATGATCTCGCACCTCGGGCCTCAGCTCAGCTTAGCTGCAGGTGTAGCTCTTTCTTACAAGTTGAGACTACAACCCAAAGTAGCTCTAGCCTTTACGGGCGAAGGGGGTACCTCCCAGGGTGAGTTTCACGAGGCGCTTAACACGGCTGCGGTGTGGTCACTACCCGTCATTTTCCTTATCGAGAATAATGGTTACGGCCTCAGCACCCCCACGGAGGAGCAGTACGCTTGTGCTAATTTGGCAGATCGTGGTATCGGCTACGGTATGGAGTCGCATATCATCGAAGGCAATAACCTGCTCGAGGTCTATTCACGTATTGGTGAGTTGGCGGAGTCTGTTAGACAACATCCCCGCCCGATATTGGTGGAGGCCAGAACTTTCAGGATTCGCGGACACGAGGAGGCTAGCGGTACCAAGTACGTACCCCAGGATTTGATGGACGATTGGGCACGATTAGACCCTTTACAGCGCTACCAAGACTACCTTATTGCTGAGAACCTGATAGATCAGAGTACCATCGATACCCTTACAGATCGGCTCAAGGCACACATCATTGAGGAGTGGCAGTTCGCAGATCAGCTACCTGATATAGACGCTGACCCTTCTGTGGAGATGGGTGATGTGTATCCACGCCATGATCATTCGCAGCTATTGTCCTCTAGTGGCCCTACAGATGAGCTCAGGTTCGTTGATGCTATCAGCTCAGGTCTTAAGCAAGCTATGCAGGAGAGTGATGACCTAGTACTGATGGGGCAAGATATTGCTGACTATGGTGGGGTATTTAAGATCACCGATGGCTTTCTTGATGAGTTTGGTGCTGGCAGAGTACGTAATACACCATTGTGCGAGAGTGCCATTATAGGTATTGCCATCGGGCTATCCTTGACGGGTATTCCCTCTATGGTTGAGATGCAGTTCGCTGACTTCGTTTCCTGTGGCTTCAATCAGATTGTCAATAACCTCGCTAAGCTTAATTATCGCTGGGGTCATGCGCCTAATGTCGTGATCCGACTGCCTTGCGGTGGCGGAGTTGGTGCAGGTCCATTTCACTCTCAGACTATGGAGTCGTGGTTTACCCATGTCCCGGGCCTAAAGGTCATATACCCTTCATCGCCAGCTGATGCCAAAGGGCTATTGCTAGCAGCCTTTGATGATCCGTCACCCGTCTTGTTCTTCGAGCACAAAAAACTATATCGTACCATTTCTGGTCCAGTCCCTACTTCACCCACTCGAGTTGCTATTGGCAAGGCCAGCGTGGTTCGTGCTGGGGCTGAGGCTACGATCATTACCTACGGTGCAGGCGTGCATTGGGCACTAGACTATGTCGCTGATCATGACTACGATATTGAGATTATAGATTTGCGTACACTAGTTCCACTAGACTTTGCAACCATCACGGAGAGTATTCGTAAGACCAGTAGAGCTCTCGTCTTGCATGAGGCACCTAATAATACATCCTTCGGTGCAGAGTTAGCAGCACGGATTGGAGAGGAGTGCTTCGAGTTGTTAGATGCGCCAGTACTACGACTAGGATCTCTTGATACGCCTGTTCCATTTAACCCTAAGCTAGAGGCAGACTACCTGCCTACCAAGCGTCTAGGGATGACCATTCAGCAATTACTCGACTACTAGCTTCCACGCTGATCATAAAGCCATAATCATACTACCGATGAAAGTTACAGACCACATTATTAAAGCAGCAGGACGAACGCTATTCTCGTATGAAGTACTGCCGCCCCTCAAGGGTGGTAAGATGCAAGACATATTTAATATCCTAGATCCCCTGATGGAGCATCAGCCACCATTTATTGATGTCACTTACCACCGTGAGGAGTATATCTACTCCAAGAGGCCTTCCGGTTACTATGAGAAGATCGCTATCAGAAAGAGGCCTGGTACCGTAGGTATTTGCGCTTCGATTATGCATAGGTATGGTGTCGATGCCGTTCCCCACCTCATATGCGGTGGTTTCAGTAAGTCCGAGACAGAGAATGCATTGATCGATTTACGCTTTCTAGGTATCGATAACGTATTGGCACTCCGTGGAGATGCTAGACAGTTTGAGGACAAGTTTATTCCTGAGCAGGATGGGCATAAGTACGCTGTAGACCTAGTGGCCCAGGTCCAGAGTGTCAATAACGGTAACTACCTCGATCAAGTAGTTGATGCGACAGACGATTCGGCATTCTGTATTGGAGTGGCCGGCTACCCAGAGAAACACTTCGAGGCACCCAACTACGATTTTGATATCAAAATGCTTAAGGCCAAGGTCGATGCAGGAGCGGACTATATAGTGACGCAGATGTTCTTCGATAACAAGAAATTCTTCGCCTTTAGAGATGCCTGCCGTAAGCATGGTATCAATGTTCCTATCATACCAGGGCTCAAGCCCGTCACGCGTAAGTACCAGCTTAGCAGTGTACCACGTAAGTTCTTCGTCAACTTCCCGGACGACCTCGTAGCAGCTATATCCAAAGCACAGACCAAAGAGGCAGTAAGACAGGTAGGAGTAGAGTGGGCTATAGCCCAATGCAAAGAGCTAATCCAGCAAGACGTACCCTGTATCCACTTCTATACCATGGGTGATACACCTACAACACTAGACATAGTCACTAAAATCTAACTTTTTTTGAATGCTAATATGTTGATAGTCATAATCTTAAATCCTGAATTTCAACGACCGAAAAAAAAAGTGGAAATAAAGCTTGCAGGGTAGTTTGATGTTGTGGTATCTTTGCGATCCGTTAGGAAAATAGCGA
>CAYMFD010000073.1:6966-19579 GCA_964389475.1 uncultured Saprospiraceae bacterium | reverse complement strand
AAATAAATAAAGCCCATCATTACTGACGGGCTTTACGACTTGGTTATATGCTTCAATCACTTAAGCAAGTGACACGTTGATTGCATTTAATCCTTTCTGGCTTTCTTCGACTTCAAAAGTCACACGATCGCCTTCATCAATTCGGTCGTTAAGACCTGTTTGGTGTACGAATACATCCTTACCACCTTCTTCTGGAGTTATAAATCCGAAGCCTTTGGTAGTGTTGAAAAATTTTACAGTTCCACTGTTCATATAGTAGTATTTAAAAAAGTATTAGGTGCAAATGTACACCTTTATTTATGCCGGCGCAAACTATTTTTTGAAAACTAAATATTAGCTCTCATCCTTTTAGGCTGCGCCACACCAATGAAACTACAGATACTCTTGAGTAGTTCCCTGCATAGATAACCTGAAGACCGTACTTTTAGGATACAACAGCAGCCTCCAGAATAGTCTAGAGGTATCTCATCTTACCAAAAGCAAAGTGTGGTATTAAACCATACCCTAGCACTACACGTCCAACATTATATGACAAACTCCATAACCTTGACATCCTACCTTGTCCTACTCTTGAGCCTCTACAGCAACAGTGGTCTTGGTCAGGTCGACTACACCGACATGGATCACTGGCTACATCACCCAGACAAGACGTTTAACCAATTGCGGACTTACAACCTCGATATAGCCGTGATAGGGCCTGATGGTCAGGTCGATGAGGTAATAGAGATCGAGAATAATGGTCTAGAAGATACTGGCGTGGACATCTTCTGGGTACACCCCACCTACGTAGACCCCGCAACGGCGCTGGATGTCCGCCTGACAGGACTAGAAGAACTACCCCCATTAATTCTTGGCAGCATTGCGCTGGCCCAAGGTGGACTACTAGCAGAGTATGGCCGTTTTTTCGCTCCACGATATAGGCAGGCGACTTCTGGCGCATTTTTCACGGATGACCTTGACCTCAAGGCGAGAGTGATCGACAGTGCTTACCAAGATGTCAAGGCGGCTTTTAACCACTACCTCGACAATCACAACAATGGCAATCGATTTATCCTTGCTGGACATTCGCAAGGGTCCTACCACCTCAGCTTCTTATTACATGATGTGATAGAGCAAGATCCTGACCTTGCCGATAAAATGGTCATGGCCGCATTGGGCGGTATGAGCTTTATGTATGCACCAGCAGGTAGCGAAGTGGGCGGCAACCTACAGCATATACGACACTGCCAGACACTCGAAGAAACCTCCTGCTACGTCACCTGGCGTACTTACCAAGATGGTCAAGTACCCGTAAGCGGAGGACTAGCAGTACCCGCTCGCGATGAGCAAATCGAGGACATCGGCCTAGTGCACCAAACCTTTGAGCCAGCAAGTGACCAGACCTTTAGCGACAATACCTACTACACGGATAACAGTCAACCGCTAGATCACTACATCCTACCGGTCGCTCCATCTAGCCCATTGACACCTGCCGGCGTTCGGTTTGCAGCCTATAATGACTACTACGGCATCCGCCACCAGCGCTTTAATGATGTCGACTACGGTCATATGGTCAGCAAGATCTATCAGCCAGACGATGAGCGGGATGATGACCTCGCACAGATCGAAGCCAGCCCAGGCTTTGCCCTCTCAGGATACCATCAGAAAGATTATAACATCTATATCTGGGCTCTACGTGAGCAGGTCAAAGCAAAGCTAGAGGCCTTACAAACTACAGCTAGCAAGGAGGTTAACACAGCTAAAACATTGAACATATACCCTAATCCTGCTCAAAGTACGCTAACTATAGAAGATGGCGATGCTTCGATCATAGCTGTCAGACTTGTAGATTTGCTAGGAAAGGCCTACTCTATGCCCAGTGCAAAAATCATCGATGTACGCAACCTTCCTGGTGGGTGTTATCATGTACAAGCATTCACAAGTACAGGTGATATTGCGACAAGCAGAATCATCATACAACGTTGATTCCCAAGGAAGATAGATATTTCTTAGAGTTGATATGCGTGAAACATACAAAATGCAAAATATTACGCTTGCTCTACACCCTACAAGACCTTTCTACTTACCAGACAACTCCTCTATTAGCTGACCTTGCTGCTGCACTAGCTGCTCTAGAGCAGCTAGTCGATCCTCCAGTTGATCCTTCTCCTCATTGACTTCTTTTACGGCATTGATCAGGACGGGTACGAGGTCCATGTACCGGATACCCCATCGGTCGGCATGCTTGGTACTGACGACCTCCGGTATGATCTTATAGACATCTTGAGCGATGAGGCCTAGTCGGTCTTGGTCTGGGTAGTCTATGTACTGATAGGTGCTAGGCTCTAGGGCCAGGATTTCTTCGAGACCATAGGGGGCGGTGGTAATGTTTTGCTTTACCCGGCGGTCAGATGCATTAGTAAAGTTGTAGGACTCTACATTATTAAAGGCATTGGCACCACCCACATCATAGGCATTATTGCTGCGTGGTAAGATGTCTCTCGTTCTTATATCATTAGGCCGTACAACCATAGCCTGTGTCATTGCATCGTTCTCTCTCACCCATATCTCATAACTAGTACTTTTAGTAAATGGATTCTCATACTTGCTGCTAAGTAATACACTACGCAGGTTATTGTGATAATACTCTGTGCTCACCGTGTTATCCTGTCCTCCATTATTACCATTGAGCCGAAGCACAACGGTGTTGGCAGCAGTTCCGTTGGCTCTAAAGTTACCTTCATTACCATTGACAGTTGACCATCTATACGTAGACGTACCTAAATCGTGGGTACCCGTTACACTAGGTATCGCATCACCATTGACATCGAGCCGTGCTTTGGGGCTAGTAACACCTAGACCTAGATCTCTATGGACATATACATCACCTGATGACACATTAGAAATGTTAGCTCCTAAGGATATAGACCCGTTGTTGTAGACTCGCATCTTGGTATCTGTACCCAACTGTACTCTGAAAAGATCCTCACTGCCATTACCACGAACGTGCAAGGCATCAGATGGGGCTACACCGACTCCTAGGTCTCCATCACTATTGAGATACATGTCAGCAGCACCATCATGACCAAATACGAGATTACCATCGCCTCGTGTATTAATGCGGCCGTTGCTACCATCGTGATCGATCTCAACATACTCTGACTCATTCTCCAATGCAGAAGCCCTTATATTGCCGCTAGCTGCGATCACAGCAGATGGGTTAGCATCTAATACGCCTAGATGACCGTCTTCGTAGATGATGTCATCTCCATTGGTATCCCAAGGCGCTAGGCGTTGCCATGCTAGTTGTCCAGAGCCCTGTGATCGAAAAGTATATGAACTCCCAGGAGCCGCTGTCGTCGGTAGGGTGTAATGGCCGTTGATGTTGACCGCAGCATTGAGTCGTAGGTCTTCTGTACCAAAGTCTCCGTAAATCAACGTCTCTGTACTGTCCGTACTACTATTGGTGATATATAGCTGGTTATCAACTGCTGCATTATAACCCGCCTGAAATCCTAAAAAGACATTGCCAGAGGTCGTGTTAAATAAACCAGATTGAGAACCAATCATCGTATTGGACATGCGATCATATCCGTCGGTAGCACCTAGTGTACCACGACCCGAGAAAGCGCCTATGTAAACATTATCAATAGATAGTGTATCATTTGATCCAGCGGAACCGCCTAAGAAGGTATTGTTATCTCCATGTCTATTTAATATACCAGTACCGGCCCCTATTGCGGTATTACTAGCACCGCTAATGTTATCTCTCAGGGCAATTCGTCCTACCGCAGTGTTACCACTACCATCTATATTATCACTTAATGAAGACATCCCGACAGCAGTATTCTGCCCACCGGATATATTATCACCTAAGGCAGAGTAACCGATAGCCGTATTCTGCTGCCCCGTTGTATTTCCTCTTAGCGTATTATGTCCAAATCCCGAATTAAACTCACCAGAATTGAATACTCCTCCATTGATCTCGTTAGTGACACCTGATCGATAGCCAAAAAAGGTAGAGCTGAGTGGTTCGGCATTGCTATTGAAGAGACCTACTTCAAAATACCGAGACCCAAACGTATTTTCCTTTAAAGCAAGAAAGGTTTGGTTATTACCTCGTATATCAATAGGCGTTGACTGCCCGATGACATAGGTTATCGTAGAGCAAGAAAGAGCAAGAAAAAGGATGGCTGTTCGGAGTAGGTGTTTCATAATAGGTTAATTTGAATTGTAAATTTCAGCATTAAATTCGTCCTTTAAATCACCCTTTTTGATGATTTTACCCCCACCCACAAGTCAAGCAGGTTCACTTACAAATCAGCAACAACGAGACCTCAAAGCATAGTCAAGCATAAGCATTCGACCCATAATACCCTGCCAGCGATCACAAAATACAAGGGCACAACCCCTATTAAACGGCCATCTCACTACCGATAATGTAGTCAAAATGATACTTTAGCCCTCCTAAAAAGAGAGGTACTATGGGTAAATACTTGAATTTTGCTATTCTAGCCCTTCTTGTGACTATTTGCGGATTTGTAGCTCAGTCTTATCCTCAACTATCCTCACAGATCGATACTGGTGATACAGCATGGATGCTTGTGGCCAGTGCTTTCGTCTTACTCATGACTCCAGGCTTGTCCTTTTTCTATGGCGGCATGGTCAACAAGAAGAATATAATATCCACTATGCTCCAGAGTTTTATAGCCTTGGGGGTGGTAAGTGTCTTGTGGGTTGTCGTGGGCTTTAGTCTCGCTTTTGGTGATAGCTTGGGAGGTATTATCGGAAACCCCTTGACGTACTTTGCCTTCCATGGTGTGGGTTCTGAGCCCAATCCTGATTTTGCGGGCACGATACCCTTCTTGGTGTTTGCCCTCTTTCAACTCAAATTTGCAATCATTACCCCCGCACTGATTACGGGTAGTATGGCTGGTCGGATACGCTTTAGGAGCTATATCCTCTACATGGTACTTTTTAGTATCCTTATCTACAGCCCGCTTGCCCATATGACTTGGCATCCGGACGGACTGTTTCGCAACTGGGGAGTCCTCGACTTTGCAGGAGGGACCGTGGTGCATATGAGTGCTGGTTTCGCAGCGCTGGCAGGCGCTGTTTTTTTAGGCAAGCGTAAAGTGCAGATCTCCGAACCTGCCAATGTGCCTTTTGTCATTCTCGGTACGGGCTTGCTGTGGTTTGGGTGGTTTGGATTCAATGCAGGCTCTGCACTGGGAGCCAATAGTGATGCCGTAATTGCCTTTGCCAATACCAATATCGCCTCGGCTACTGCCATGATTACATGGGTATTCTATGAGCGGATGCTAGGTCGCAAGATGTCCGCCGTAGGTGCCTGCATAGGAGCTGTGGTAGGCCTAGTTGCTATCACACCGGCCGCCGGTTTTGTCAATATCGGGCAGGCTATGGTCATTGGCTTTGTCGCAGCCCTGATAAGTAATCGAGCCATTCACATCAAAGAGAAGTCGGACATAGATGACACCCTCGACGTATTCCCTAGTCACGGTATAGGTGGTATCGTGGGGATGGTTTTGACAGGCGTATTCGCGGCTGATGTAGGACTTGCTTACGGTGAGACCACAACTTTTACATGGCACATGATTGCCTTGGTCATCACAAGCGTATTCACATTTGGCGGAAGCTACCTACTGTACATCATCGTGGATAAACTGATACCTATGCGAGTACGTGCTGACCAGGAGGAGCGAGGCCTTGACTTAAGCCAGCATGGAGAGGAGCTGTAGAGCGACCTCCTCACACTAGTTACCCAGCCATGACCTTACCGCTGACCGCACGTCTGACTCCAGTTGCGACTGCGTACTAAAGACGTTTACAGACTGAGCACGTACACCAATGGGTAGTGCCTCATTATCACCTGTAATGGATACTTCCTCTAGAGTTTCTGATCTAGATATGGTCTCCCAGTCGCTTGACATGCTGCAGTGATCTGTCAGATGTTGAACATCCATTGTGACACGCTGAGTAACCTCTATCTCATAGGTCGTCACCTCCACGGTAGCAGAGATCTGCTTCATGACCTCTGTACTTACACTCATCCCTGATGTATCTCGCGTAGTCAAGATGTGATCGACTACCTCTTTGGTATATGTCCTGGATGAGGTAGACTGGGACACGTCCGTATCCATAAATCCGACATCAGCTGAGACCCTACAGTCTGGCTCTATATCTACATCTCTGGGCAAGGGCTGCAAGAATAATCCTGTGCTAGGCGATACACCATCTGCGACAAAATAGACAGTACCTCGGTCCACTGCCTCATCCATCAGCTCGGGAATATTGCTAAAGTAGCGTTCACCATCTGCATCCTGACACTGTCTCAAGTAGCTGTAGGCTTGTCTCGCAGATGCCTTGTGGCCGGTATCATGAGCCACATTGAGCAGACTATCGGCACCCAAGTAGTAATACTCCACAATCGCAAAGTCTAGCTCCATCTTACGGTCACAGATAGCGTCATAGGCAGGTAGCAAATCGACTATCCCGCTCTTATGCACCTTACCCACTAGCTCAAGGTCTCGGTAGTACTGGCGCTGACTCTTCTTCCACACACCTACATCTCTCGCCATAATGTCGTCATGCTGCTCTACCCTAGCGTTAGCCATCTGCCTGACCGCTCGCTTGATAATAGCCTTGTTAGCAGCTACGTCCTTGTTTCTAAGTACATCAGACGTGGCCATCTTGATAGCTCGCCTGTAGTCGCCTTTATCATAGACCTTTTGCGGGGTCATACAACTGACCTGCAGTAGTAAAATCACGCAGTAGAACAGCCCCAGCCGAGGAGGCAGGTATTTGTGGGCAGGTATGGTGGTTCGGGTAGACATAGTCTCAAAATAAGGTAACACAGGCGGTGGGCAAAGTCCAGCCGTACGGATTAACACTACCGTATAATGGGTGTGAATGACAGCTTAACGCTAGTACTGCCACTACTAATCCTGGTCGATACCAGTCGGGAGGTGTGGGTCAGGTAAGCCGCCTGCTTCCTCAAATCAGCAGAGCAACCGCATTTTCGGGTATCAGCGCAGGTGAAAGCAGGTGGGAAAGGCATGGTTACGCTAGCGCTGGCACCAAAAGCCAGTACTACAAAACCGCAGAATTTGGATAAATATAGCGTATGTAATCGCAAAAATTGTATAAAAATTGCGGTTACGGTGGGATAGGCGTATTTTAGTGGTATGATAAAGCGAGACCTGCGAGAGAGTATAAGTCGTGTTGATCCGTCGAAGAAGGTCATCATTATCCTAGGACCTAGGCAGGTAGGTAAGTCTACGCTACTGGACCAACACTACCGCACGGCTGACACCCTCTACCTCAATGGCGATGATGCCTCCACCCGTGCGGCCCTATCTGACGCCTCCAAGTCAACCCTAGAGCGGATCGTCAGCAACCACGATAGAATCATCATAGACGAAGCACAGCGGATCAACAATATCGGCCTATCGCTTAAGATCCTCCACGACCAAGTACCGGGCAAAGAACTGTACATCACTGGCTCGTCTGCCCTAGACCTGCAGTCAGAAATATCAGAGTCCCTTACAGGTCGCAAGCGAGAGTTCTGCATGCTACCCCTCAGCATCAGTGAGATGGTACAGCACCATGGCTACCTCCATGAGATGGAGCAGCTAGACCACCGCCTCGTCTATGGTTACTACCCAGAGGTCATCAATCAGCCTGGCCACGAGAAAGAGACCCTCCTAGAACTAGCCAATAGCTACCTCTACAAAGACATCTTTGCCCTAGCTGATATCAAAAAGCCCAAAAAACTAGAGATGCTAGTACAGGCCATAGCCTTACAGCTAGGCTCAGAGGTATCGCACAACGAGCTGGCCGACATGGTGCAACTCGACAACGAGACGGTCGGCCGATACATCAATTTGCTAGAGAAGACCTTCGTGCTATTTCGCCTGTCCTCCCTAAGCCGTAACCTGCGTAATGAGATCAAGAAGAAGAACAAATACTACTTCTACGATCTCGGCATCCGCAATGCCCTGCTCAACAACTGGAGTCCATTTAACTTACGTATCGACAAGGGTGGTATCTGGGAAAACTTCGTCATCATAGAGCGACTCAAGTACAAGCACAACCATGGGCTGTATACCAAGGACTATTTCTGGAGGACCCACAAACAGCACGAAATCGACTATGTAGAAGAGGTGGATGGCGTGCTCCATGCCTATGAGATCAAGTACAACCCTAAGCGAAAGGCCAAGTGGAGTCAAGACTTTAAAGTAGCCTACCCTAGTCACACCCTCAATGTGGTACATCGTGATAACTTGATGGACTTCGTGGAGGCCAATCACTCTGTCTAAACCGCAAAATTACTATAAATACTGCGGTTGCAGTCGCAAAAATATCCCGAATACTGCGGTTTGGTGGTTATACGATTAACTCGTGAGAGCTCAGGACTAACTACTAATGCAGCTACAAAGCTCTAGGATCCATAGTTATACCATTTCTGCTACAGAATTTCACTTATTTTTTGCCTTATTCTTCATCATATTTCGCCAAAAAGCCTCGTGGTAGCTACGGCTACCACTACGTTTTTTGACTCATCTGATTTTGAATAAACTCAAAAACTAATGCGAAACGTTATAGTAGAAATGGTATTAATCCGCAATCACTACCCTCGTTGTAAGCACATCTCCATGCAACGTGATGCACCTTACGATGTGTACACCGGTATTAAGCTCCGACAAGTCTACATGGATACTTGTCGATGGGGCGACTAGGTCACTGGCTATAAGTCTACCGCTTATATCTAGGATTTGACACTTGACTATGTCTTCGGCAGCGTGTATCGCAGCGTAGTCGCGTACCGGATTAGGCACAACGACTACCTCTCCCACCTCGCCCCAGGCAGGAGTCTCGTCGTACACCAAGTGCAGTTTCTGCTTGACAGCATCACTCGCATCTGTCAAGTCCACACTGCCATCATGTACATAGACGACTACTCTCTCCTCATCAGGTCTGAATGATCGTATACTGCTCTTGTCCGTAAAGACGAGCTTCGAACCTTTGCCAAGGTGGATCTCAGAGCTAGGATCTGATGCCCGACTACTCAGCATCAACTGGCCATCTACGACGAATTTACTATTCTCGCCTAGGGTGACCTTCGTATTACCATTCATACCTAGTATGCCCATACCTCTAGTACCATAAGTTACCTCAACATCGTGCCCTACTCGCACCTCACTATCTCCATTCATCATGATACAACCACCATCCAAAAAGCCCTTACTACCACTACTCACAAAGGCATAAACGCCATCATCTACATGTAACTCTGCAATCTCTACACAGCCAAAATCTTGCTCCTCAATCACGACCGTATACCGCTCATCTAGACTACCCGCTACCAGACCACCCCTTATGCCTGCATAATCATCATAGATAAGCGTACTGCTATACATCGGTATGATGATCTGCGCATGGCCTGTATCAACCGCTGGTAATAGCTCTGTATAGCAGACCCCAGACGTACTATCACAGTGATTGGCAACCACAGCTGTGAGATAGGGATAGAACTCGTTTTCTGGATAAAACTCCCATGCCTGCACATTCTCTCGATAAATATCTACGGTAATCACCGGCTCAAGTGCTCCTGTCTCAAACTGATTGGCAACAATAGTAAAAGGCAGATTCGGCAATAAGGTGGTAATGGGTTTAATCTCAAAATACCAATCTACAATGGTCCTAGTCTCTGACCCCCACAAAATATCGCATAGACTATACTCGACTGAGTCAAGTAGTATCTCTCGTGTAGTGACTACGCTATCCTTCAGTACGGAGTAGTGCATACTGACCGTCGTCTCCTCCTGGTAACAGAGATAATCCAACTCCTCAACTGCCAGACCTGTATACGCCGCGTCGCTAAACTGATTGGAAAGATCCCTCACCCGGACAAAGAGGGACATAGAATCAACAAAAGAAAGCAGCTCAAGATCTCTACGATCTATTGTATAACAAAAGGTCGAGTCTCTAGGGCCACCCGCTAAGCCATTAGTCGTCTGATAGATCTCTAACTGATCTGTATGTACAACGGACTCTCCATTACACGTAGCAGCACTGGTATAAAAAGAAAAGGCTGATTGCGAATAAGCAACCGTATAAGCGAGTAGGCTTAATAGTAGAAGTGAGTATTTCATAATCCGTAGATTTTTCCCAAAGTACAACCTACAACTCACGAAAAAACATACAAATAGGAAAAATCTACAAAATCGAGTCACCAAGGAGACAAGACGCAGTAAAGTGACCGCATGGCCTTATCGCAACCACCACAAAAAAAGCCCTCTCAGACGCATTACATCTGAGAGGGCATTGATTATTTATGTAGTCAGCAGTTTTACTCTACCAGTATCATACGCTTGACGACTGTCCAGTCATCGAACTCTACCTCGTAGATCAGTACACCACTAGCGGCACCTATGTCCGTACGCTTAACATTCCAAGCATTACGTCCTTCGATACCATCGACAGTACGGTTATGTAGCAACTTACCATCCACATCGAAGATACGTAGCTGTACGGGTCCAGCATATGGTAGGTCTGCCGCTATTGTCGTCTGTGCTGTCCATGGGTTAGGCTCGTTTTGGTAAACGGTCATACCTGGATCAGTGAGGTCTCTTTCGCTGACTGGCACAAGTGAGATACGTCTGGTAACAATGGTCTTACTACCCTCATAGAGCTCAGCATGGAGACCCTCTGTTAACAGGTCTGTCGGATCAGTATCATTACCAGTGGCTAGTCGTACGGAGAACAAGATGTCGCCCTCCTGCACATTTACAGCTGCCTTATCACTCCAGCTCAGGTAGAGGTCATCACCATGTGACGTCCAGTGTCTAGCCTTGACGGACAGCTTACCAGGCGCTACATCTTGAGCACCAGCTAAGCTCAACTGCAGACCTTGCAATACGGTAAAGTCTGACGCCATGACATCAACCCATACGCTACCGTCCTCCGTCGTACGCTGAGCGACCTCCAGTGGATAGTTAGTAATAGATCGACCATCCAGTACTAGCTCTAGGTCGTACCTGACAGAGTTATTGACATCACCGGTCTTGATCGCAATCAAGTCTAGCGTATCGTCTGACTGCAGTGGCACTATCGTACGTGGCAGTGGCCATGGACTATCAGGCAGTAGGTCTGCCTCACTATCTACGAACCTCCACGAAGGAGCCGCAGCTGTCGAGTCAATACCTAGTATCAAACGTCTCAAGATCACCACATCCGATCCTCTCACACGGTCGTCATCATTGACATCAGCAGCGATGAGCTTGTATGGTGAGTCTAGCGCCTGTATCGCAAGTATGTGACGCTGCATCAAGACTAAGTCAAGGGTACTAACACCCTGCGTATAGGCTGTCTCTCTAGTCGTATTGACATCATAAGCATAGCCTATCGGGTTGTCTGCGAAGAAGAATGTACCGTCTACGCCTACACTGTCATACCTAGGGTACTCTGGTAAGAAGGTCTCGATGCCTACCTCAGCGTCGTATAGCATGTAGCCATCTTCTAGTCGCACCTCTCCTGAGATTCTGGCCATACCACTCACCTGATCAGGGCAGATATTGAGGTTGTCCTGGATCACAACATCTACCGTGCAGAAGTCGCGATTACCAGCCTCATCCCATACCCATAGATTAACAGCGAATGTCTGTGACACGCCATTGTCGAGGCTATCACAGTTAAAGGTCATAGAGTCTACAAGTGCCGTGCCGCTAAAGCTATACGACAATCTACTAGATGGCGTACAGTTATCAAACGACCCTACATTGAGGTCGACTGCCCATATAGCAATCTCTCCACTACCCTGCATCAATACTGTGGTCAAGCCTGTACAGTATGGGGTAGGCGCCTTGCCGTCGCGGATGATCACATCCTGCAAGCAGTTGGCTACATTACCACAACCGTCTCGTACGATCCACTTGAGTTTGTAGTTGCCTGGTGTGGCATCTTCTAGTATGTACTCTACATCGTTGCCTTCTAGATCTTCGTCTTCGATAATGTCTACCGTACCGTCGCCATCGATGTCTATCTCTAGCACCCATGTGAGGTCTTGGTTGATACCACAGCTAGCATCCATAGCCGACATCGTGAGAGCGACATCCTGGACACAATCATTGGCCGTGAGGCTGATAAGTGTATCTCTACATGCTGTGATCTCTGGCGCTGCCTGATCGTCGATCTTAATCTCCTGGATACGTGTCCATATACCACCTGCGCTAGGATTGTTGGCATCATAGACACACCAGTCGAGCACGGTATGTGTACGCAGTATCTTGTAACATACATTATCGACCAGTCTGAAGGTATCATCCGTCATACTAGTACCAATCTGATCACAGAAACCACCTGTGAAAATCGGCTCGACAGTAGGTATGTTATCGATACAGTCTCCCTCAAAGTTCTGCGGCCATGTGATATTACCGTCAAATGCCGGTCCGTCCTCTACGGTGATGACCTGCTGGCACTGCACATTGGTACCAGTAACAGACCATGTACGTCTGATCTCACGAGCTGCACAACCACCCAGGTCACGTACCACATCACGATACTCATAATCGTAAGTAGTACATAGGCCAAATATCGCTGGCTCGCCTGTAAT
>CAYMFD010000073.1:0-6866 GCA_964389475.1 uncultured Saprospiraceae bacterium | reverse complement strand
TCATAGCTGTTGTTATCCAGTGACTCTGGGAAGACTTTGGCCTGACCACCATTGGTAAGGCTCACAACGATGTCCT
Source organism: uncultured Saprospiraceae bacterium (assembly GCA_964389475.1). Taxonomy (GTDB): domain Bacteria; phylum Bacteroidota; class Bacteroidia; order Chitinophagales; family Saprospiraceae; genus CAYMFD01. The sequence goes on along the minus strand of CAYMFD010000073.1, from coordinate 6,790 downwards.
GCTTACACACCGCACTAGGCGGAGATAGATCTTGCACTGTCACCTCAAACTCACAGGTCGAGAAGTTAGCACAGAAGTCTCTCGCCTTGATACGTATCGTATGCGTACCCTCTGGTAGGTTGACGACTCGGAAGTCACCGCTACCGATCGGACTCTCAACGACGCTACCTGCAGATGACTGTACGAATATATCCGCAACACCACCACAATCATCCGTGATCGTCGGCAGTAGGCCCGTTAGGTCTAGCGTACCTGAGCAATCCCATGGGCTACTCGGTATGATCGTATCCTGCGGACAGCCCTTAATCTTAGGACCAGTCGTATCAAGTACCTTAAGTATCTGATAGTGCTCGATAGGGTTAGAGTCTCGTACGACAGGGTCGCACATATTACGTACGAACCAAGTACGTAGTATCTCATAGCTACCATCACAAACCATCAATAGTTGGTCATCCCAGTTCCACGATGCCATACATAGGCCGTTGTTACTAAGCGGGATGTCCAGACCATTGATCTGAGGGTAGCCCGTATTGTCAGGATGTAGCAGCGTAGGATCGTCTGCCACGTCGTCACAGTCGAGGAAGTTATCGAGTGTCATATCCTCAGGGAAAGTGACATCTTCTAACTCGAATGGCTTGACCGTAATCGTCTGTACGCATTGTACCAGGTTGTTACTCTCATCCACTACCGACCATGTACGGATAATTCTCGCTCTAGGGTCACCACAAGGGCCGAGGTCTTCGTAGTCATCAAAGTACGTAATGTTAATCTCCTGCTCACAGCTATTGATAATAGGCATGCCTGTGAATGACGGATCGTCACTCTCATTACACATGACCGTCGTATCAGCTGGACAGGTGACATCAGGGAATTGCTTCAACTCCACATTGACTGTCACCCAACAGCAATTACTCTTATCTGGCGTACATATCTCTGCGGTAATCGTCTTACCCACATCATCGAGGTCTACATAGTTGGTACTATCTGTCGATGTACCTATGATGTTACCGCTCTGATCTTTAAGCGTGATACAGTACTCGTCATAACAACCGTATAGGCCGCCCTCTAGCAGCATGTCGGCCGTGATCTCAGCTCTACAGTCCCGTCCCAGACTGAGGTTGATCTCTCCGTTACACGTCAGCTGATTGCTACCAGGTGTAAAGCCGGTAACACTTACCGTGAATGTGCAGGAGATGCTATTACCTGCAGCATCAAATATGGTAATCGTCACCATCGTATCACCGATCGGGAAGGTGCCCGAAGGAATACTGTAGGCAATCGAATCGATACCGCAATTATCTGTGATATCAGGGCCTAGTCCACTGATCGTAGGTAGGTTGATCTGCGCCTCGCACTCTCCTGGCTCTAGCTGTACGATGATATCTCTACATGCTAGTGGGTCAGAACCGACAAACATCGGATCCTCATCATCGAAGACCGTTACATCAAATCCACAGCTCGACTGATTGCCAAACTGATCGGTGAGGATGTACTGTACAGACGTCGTACCTACCTCAAAGAAGAAGGATACGATATCACCTGCATCGATGAGGGCAGTGTCTTGCACAACTACTCCGGCCTCATTTAAGAAGACGACGCTGATGTCACCCTCACAGCAATTGTCGCTGACATATGGGTGCTGCCATGTCAGTAGAGCTCCACATACACCATCGTCCGTACCTATTAAGGTATCCGTCATAGCGTAGGGTACTTGCTCGCCTATCTGCAGCTCCCAGTTTACGAGATCACCCGTCAGGTCAGCATCAGCCGAGTAGACATTGAGCGACCAAGTACCAATACTATTCTCCCCGAAGAAGGTCTTGAGATTCTCTAGTGGTTGATAGATATCGCCACCAGCCGGGCTCGTACAAGTCATCAGGTTGCCATATAGGGTAGGTGCTGTATCATCAAAGCCTCCCGTAAAGTCGGCTACACCCGGTCCACATATATTATCAAACAGTACGACCTCGGTACCTGCTGGACTAGTTAACGATAGCGTCACCGCACCGATGTCATCGTAGTCGATATCGATATTCAACACATTGACATCTGCCACCAAGAAACTAGTCGGGATCGTGACCTCACTACGAGCACACGACAGCGGATTGATCATCTCAGCGCCTCCACTTAGGTAAGAGGTAGTATCAATACTCGCACATACTGGTGCTTCTGTATCTGTCACTGTTACAAAGAACCCACACGTAAATGTGTTAGCCACCTTGCCCTGTAGGCCGACTGTCGACCCATTATCTGGCAATGTAGGTAAGCCCGGATTTAAGAATCCGAAGCTAGGACCATCACATGTGCCAGACGATATAAAGTCTGCTGGCATATCTGTATCACAGACATTAGCACGAACACTATTACTAGGTAGTGATGGTGTCGCATCGATGTCATTGTCGATAAAGCTTATCGCAAATGCATCAAAGTCACCGACAAACAACTGTGTATAGACATCACCTATGCCAAGCACGACGCCATTAGGTACATTGACCGTGCTATCTGGGTCACCACCACTAGCGGTAATGTCTAGACAGGTAATATCGTAACTCGCAGGTCCGAAATTGGTGATCTCTACACCTACCGTATCACCACCTAAGTAGAATACCTCTGTGATAAGTAGTAGTGGCTGATCGCTGATCTGATACCTTACCGTAGATACTCCCGTCGGGAACTTAGTACCACTGGCATCGTCAAAGCCACAGGCAACTATATCACCACTTTCATCTACGACATCGTAGGTAACAACCGTATTCTGTGGACAGTTATCATCTATGTCAAACGGATCTATACCATCTACGACGGCGCCACACATATTAGGATCATTCTCTGCGACCTGGTCTGTAGGGCAGCTGATCTCTGGCAATACGTGGAAGTCATTGACCACGATCTTAAGCTCGCAAGTGTCTGCATTGCCACAACCATCGACTGCCTCATAGATCAGTAAGGTCAAGCCGACCGGGAATAGGTCACCTGACTCTAGGCCTGTATCATCTAGTCGATTGATCGTCACGTCACCACAGTTATCAGTGGCCGTCACCGGAGCCCAGTTGACGAAGGCGCTACACCAGTCTTGTGGTGCATCTACGACTACTGGCGGTCTCGGACAGTCTGTAAATACGGGTGGCGTCTCATCTACCGTACCAAAGCGATGGGTCGTACTATCTACGTTACCACATACGTCTGTCGCATAGAATGTGACATCGATGTAGCGAGTATCGTTACACCCTTCTACCCAGTTATCAACGCTGAAGTTGTTGGTCCAGTCAAATGTCCCACAAGCATCAGTTGCTGTCGCACCGGCATTATCTAGTACCCAAGCTAGGAGCTCATCGTTATTACCAGCATTGCCTTGATCACACTCGACGGTCATATCCATACCACCAACGATGGCTGGAGCTGTGCGGTCTCTGATGATGAAGCTCGCCTCAGTTGTACTTGTGTTACCACAACCATCCGTCACTGTAAATCTATACAAGTCACGACCTGTCGCTCCACAGCTGTCGGCCTCACTCACAAGGTCAAATGCCCAAGTCAGCGTACTACTACAGACGTCCGTAGCTACTGCCAGACCGTTATCGTCTAACCATCCTTGCAACTCCGCAGTATTGCCCGCACCGTCACACTCTACGATAAGGTCCATTGCCGGCATATCTATGCTCGGCGGCACCGTATCTATAATGGTAAACGTCGCTATCGTCTGTGGCGAAACATTGCCACAGGCATCAGTCGCAAAGAAGGCGTAGGTCACACTACCCGTACCGTCACACGATGGATTGCTCTCTATAAGCACACTATCCATCTCGATCGGATCGCTACACTGGTCCGTGTAGATAGCACCACCGTACGCGGCGAGCCATGCATCGAGGCCAGCTGTATTACCTGCACCGTCACAGAGTACCGTAGTATCCTGCGCTGGCACCTGTAAGCTAGGCGATGTCATATCCACGAGGGTTACGACCGCTGACGCTGTATCTGTATTGCCACAGGCGTCCATTGCTGTGAAGGTCACTCGTACGCTACCCGTACCCGCGCTACATCCTCCCGTAAAGCTCGTTGGGCCTGCAAAGTCATTAGCGTACGTTACGAATGAGCAACTGTCCTCTGCCTCTGCACCACCTACTATCGCCAACCATGAGTCGATCTGATCGTACGGATCCTCCATCTCATTGCACTCTAGTGTAAGGTTGGCTGGTAGGATCTCAAAGATCGGTGGCTCGCTATCGTTAATCTCAAATATAGCGGTCGTACTATCTACATTACCACAAAGGTCAGTTGCGTAGAAGGTTACAGGTACTTGTCCTGTAGTACCACAGTCGACGCTAATCATACCATAGTTATTGGTCCAGAATACTGGGCTGCACTGGTCTTCTGCTCTAGCTCCACCATTATCATTGAGCCATGCTAAGATCTCCGCACTATTGCTAGATCCATTACACTCAGCCATAAAGGGTGCTGCAGGTGCCGTGATCGCAGGTGCTATCGTATCCTGTATCATAAATGAAGCGGTAGCCGAAGCGGTATTGCCACTCTGGTCAGATACTACGAATGTGTACAAGCCGCTATTGGTAACGCCACAAGTCTCTAGCTGACCTGTAAATATGGTCGTCCACTGTAGGTCAGGCTGACAGTTATCAGTAGCCATAGCTCCTGCCTGACTATTGAGCCACGCCTGCAAGTCACCGAAATTACCCGCTCCGTCACAGTCCACGATGACATCCATAGGATCAATCGTGATTACTGGTGCTATCGTATCGAAGACCTCTACGTCGGCTATACAGAAGCTGCTATTACCACTCGTATCAATCACTTGTAGGGTGATCAGTGTATTGGCCGGATAGATATCATCTACATCGAGGGTGATAGCATCTGTAAATGATGTACCATCCTCCGCTATCAGTAAGGTATCGATCACGCAATTATCGAATGATCCACCATCGATGCTGTCTGCGGTAATGACCACCTCACAGTTATCATCTAGGTAAACTTCGATGTCTTTGCATATCGCATCCGGAGCCTGCTTGTCAGCGACTACGATGACGAACTGGCAAGAGTCACTACCGACACCCGTCACAGTTACTCGGTACGTAAGTACGGTCGTACCTACCTCATAGTCGAGGTTAGTCGGATGTCCTGGTATATAGACGCCTTCTGCTACGTCGGCAGCTCCCTGTCCATCGAGTCGATACTCATGGATGGTATCCGCTACGCCGGCACAGGTATTAACCATAGCCTCTGGGAGGTTAAGGTTGGCCTGACACCAGTCTTCATCATTCTGTAGGAAGATCGTATCCGGTAGTGGTGGGCAGATAATCTCCACAAAACAAGGTAGGCTGATCGTAGTCGGATCATTTTCGCCCGCTTCGTTAGGATTACCGTCACCATCGGCATCTGTCTGATAGCCTTCGTCTGAGATATCCATCGTTACCGTACCGAATGGACTCTCGGCCATAACTGTTGCTGTATTATCGAAGTCAGATACTGCACCAGGTGCTACATTGACCGTCAAGGTAATCTCACCAGCCTCATTAGGGCCTAGTACATTATTACCGGTCGTATCGATCAAGTTGACAACCGTCATACCATCGTAAGCGCCATTGACCGCAAGGTCGGCACTCTCTAGACCGATGACCATCCAGCTGGTCGCATCTGCAAAGGTTACACTGAGGCTATCGATCACCTCAGTGACCTCCAGCTCTATGTCGCCTAGGTTTTCTACGATGATGACGTACTCTACATTGTACGTACCGTCGGCCTGCAACTGTGGCGTCATAGACTCGGCCTTACTGATACCCACCACGGGGTTTTCGTCAAACCCAAAGACCGTCAAGCTCATCTCATCCGGTACACCATTACCATCCGGGTCAGGGTTAGTACCATCTACACTCTCGTCTGTCAGTATCTCACCATCGACTGAGACTGCATTGACAGTGGCTGCATTATTGTAAGGACCGAGGTCCGCACAACTGTCTATCTGGAGCTCCATCAAAATACTTGCGATCTCGCCTACGCCTAGCTCATCTACACCCGTTAATAAGTCCATGTCAGAGACACCATTATAACTATTGCTCGTAGTCAGTTGATTACTCGTGAGAGCCACTGACTGTATAGCACATGGTGCTGGGAAAGTAATCGACAAGTCATCGACTACTTGTACCATTTCTATATCTACGGTACTGAAGTTTTCGACCGTAAACTCATAGATAACATCGTACGTACCATCTGGATTGATAAAGGCAGAGACAAGGTTCTTGGCTATACCCACATTATAGGTAGCATCGAAACTCACCACTGTAGGGTCATTCTCACCATCCTCCGTAGGATCACCATTATCATTCATATCAGGCTCTGAACCATCATCTGATCGATCCATCACTACTGTACCGGCTGGTGACCTTCCTTCTGCAGTTGCAGAGTTGGCAAATGGTCCATCATTACCGGCTCCACAAGCGTCTACGTTGATGATGAGTCTGATCGATCCTTTCTGTCCTGGATCCAAGGCGTCTATACCTACGAGCATCTCATACACAGAGAATCCATCATAACCTGCTGCACCAGCATTGACCGTAAAGTCAGAAGATGTCAGCGATACGATCGCAGGATCACAAGGAGCAGGGAAGGCTAGGTCTAGTGAGTCACGTACCTGAATGCTATCAAGCGTCACATCACCAAAGTTCTCTACATTAAATTCATACTCAACGGTCGTCGATCCATCGGCCTCTTCTGTCACCTGAACGACCCGCTTCGCTATACCGATTACCGGATTCTCCAGCACCGTTACGATCACCTC
>CAYMFD010000072.1:15694-19790 GCA_964389475.1 uncultured Saprospiraceae bacterium | reverse complement strand
CGTGATAACTGGAAGGCCTTCGCTCTCGATCTAGTAGAGGCGATGAATGAGGTGGATAATATCACCAAGCATAAGATCTGGCGTATCAATCGTGACATACGCTTTAGCAAGGACAAGACTCCCTACAACACCCACCTCAGCCTAGGTCTCACCCGTAAAAAACCAGAACTGCGTGGTGGCTACTATCTGCGTATCATGGGGTCAGGCAGTATGGTGGCAGGTGGCTTTTTCGGGCCAGAGAAGCAAGACCTCAAGCGTATCCGGCAAGAGATAGACCGAGATGGAGATGCATTCAGACAGGCACTAGCGGATAAGGTCCTACTAGAGCGATTTGGCAGCCTAGAAGGCGACCAGGTCAAGACGGCACCACAGGGGTATAAACGAGACAATCCCAACATCGACCTATTGCGCTACAAGCAGTTCTTACTGACCAGACCTATACCACAGAAGGAGGTCCTGAGTGTCTCCTTCGTCAGCACTATTGTGAGCGACTACCTAGCCATGCGACCCTTCCTAGACCTGATGACCGATGTACTGACGACGGACGAAAATGGCGTGCCGCTTTGCTAGGCTGGTGCTCTAGACACTATGGTCGCCTACTGGCCACCGGCGTAGTATGTGTCTTGCTGCTACCCACACTCCTGCAGCATGGGATGTTTCTGGACGGCATCACCTATGCTGCAGTCAGCAGTATGTTAGCTGATGGGATAGGCAGTTACGATGCACCGTTTTACACGACTTACCTAGGGCCTATCTTTTATGAGCACCTACCCCTTGGTCTTATCATAGAGTCTTGGTTTTTTGACGTACTCGGCCAGCACTTCTGGGTAGAGCGACTATACTGCCTTATAGTACTAGGCATATCGCTACTAGGCATGCGTAAGCTCTGGCACTACCTCACTGGTGGCGGTATCTCGTCCGCATGGCTATGCTTTCTATACATCACGATACCTTTGGTATTCTGGTCGTACCGCGAACATACCCTAGAGGTAAGCATGACCGCCTTCTGTATCTGGGCTGTATACGGTGGCATTAAGGCCATCGACAAGACCTCCGTAGGATGGGCCGTAGTATGTGCTGCACTCACGATGACAGCCGTATGGTGCAAAGGTCCCACTGGAGCTTTTACCGTTACCGCCCCACTATTGTATGCAATCTGCACTCGGATAGACTTTAAACGCTTTAGCATAGGCACGGTGCCCATAATCGGTTTCGCCTTAATGAGCATTATACTCCTGCAGGTCGAGGTCACACGAAATATCTTCACGCAGTACCTAGAGGCACAGCTCCTACCGTCGCTAGCCGGTGAGCGAGAGATCACAGCGACTAACCGATTGGAGTTACTCCTCGACCTCGCATTAGAAATCGTAGTACCACTAGCACTCGCTATCATCGTATGGGGTATCAGTAGGCGCTTCTCAAACGCAGTACAGCTGACTGGCCTCGATCGGCGCAAAATTGGGTTTCTACTACTCGTCGGCATAAGTGCATCTGTCCCACTGATCATATCTCTAAAGCAGCGTCGCTTCTACCTACTACCATCACTACCGTTTTATACGATGGCGATCGCCTACTGGAGCATGCCGTACTTAGTAGCCACTAAGTCGCACATTACCCAAAAGTGGAGGACTGCCCTGGGTCTGACAGGGCTAGCCATAATCCTGGTCAGCTCTATAATCATGGTTGCTAATGCAGGCGGGTATGCTAGGAATCAAGCCATTATAGAGGACATAATAGCAATAGACCTCCACGTGGAAGACGAGCAGGTCATCAGTGCTGATCAAGCCCTCTGTGACGACTGGGCGATCCACGCTTATTTTGCCCGATATGCCCGCGTGAGCTTGCAATGCGACTCGGTCACCACGACTCATGCTGCCCTAGTAGATGGGAGGATCATCCTCCGTCAGTGAGTGATACCACTACCGAGTGATTATTGTTTATAACATGTCAGCAACTCATATATGAAGTAGATTAATATCTGTCTACTTTTGTGGCTCCTTATCACTTCACCATAAAACGAGTCAGCAGTGAGCAAGACAACTTCCCTAAGAGCAGCGGACAATATCAGAATACTGAGTGCCGCGATGGTCGAAAAAGCCAGTAGCGGTCACCCGGGCGGCCCCATGGGTGGTGCTGATTTCATACATGTGCTGTATAGCGAGTACTTGCGATTTGACCCTGATAATCTAGAGTGGCGCCATCGAGATCGCTTCTTCTTAGATCCAGGACACATGTCGGCTATGCTCTATAGTCAGCTACACCTGATCGGTGCTTTATCGATGGATGACTTGACTAATTTCAGACAGTGGAAGTCACCGACACCTGGTCACCCAGAGGTAGATACCAAGCGTGGTATCGAAAACACATCTGGACCACTAGGTCTCGGACATGCATTTGGGGCCGGTGCAGCTGTCGCAGAGCGATTCTTAGCAGCTCGCTTCGGTGAGTGGATGAGCCACTACACCTACCTATACATCAGTGATGGTGGTGTACAGGAGGAGATCTCTCAAGGTGTAGGTCGACTAGCAGGTCACCTAGGCCTAGGCAAGCTCATCATGTTTTATGATGCCAATGATATACAGCTATCTACGGAGGTAGATGAGGTGATGACCGAGGATACAGCTGCGAAATATGAGGCATGGGGCTGGCACGTCATCACGATCGATGGTAATGACCATGACGCCATCCGCGACGCTATCGAGGCTTGCCAAGATGACGAGGATAGACCCTCTCTCATCATAGGTAAGACCATCATGGGTCTAGGTGCAGTCAAGGCAGACGGTAGCTCGCATGAGGGACAGGTAGAGACACACGGCAAGCCACTAGGCAAGAGTAATGCCTCTTTCCCCGATACGATCAAGCACCTCGGAGGTGATCCAGATCAGCCATTTGCAGTATTCGCAGATGTAGCAGAGCACTACAAGGTAGCCCTCGATGAGAAAAGAGCGGATGTCGCAGAGCAGGCCAAGGTCGAAGCTGCTTGGCGTGCCTCTAATCCTGGCCTAGCTGCCAAGATGGACGACTTCTACGATGGCGTACTGCCAGAACTAGACTGGCACGGCATAGCGCTGGGCGAAAACGAAGCGACGCGTAATGCAAGTAGCAAGGTGCTCGGCTACATGGCAGACCACGTAGAAAATATGATCGTCAGTTCTGCGGATCTCAGTAATAGTGACAAGACGGACGGTTTCCTCAAGAAGTCATCCGCCTTTGCCAAAGGAGACTTCACCGGTGGATTTTTGCAAGCTGGTGTGAGTGAGCTGACTATGGCGGCCATGTGTACGGGTATGGCCCTGCACGGAGGCGTCATACCTGTATGTGCGACCTTCTTTGCCTTTAGCGATTATATGAAACCCGTCCTGCGAGTGGCTGCACTCATGGAGACGCCAGTGAAGTTCCTCTGGACGCATGATGCATTTCGAGTAGGTGAAGACGGCCCTACCCACCAGCCTATCGAGCAGGAGGCACAGCTGCGACTTCTAGAGCAACTACATAACCACAGCGGTCGTCGGTCATTCGTCGCACTACGTCCTGCAGATAGCGCAGAGGCAGTAGCCTGCTGGCAGCAACTGCTGGAACTAGACAACAGACCTGGTGGTCTCATCCTCAGTCGCCAGAACATCAAAGACCTCCCAGCTAAGGGTAATACCACCAGAAGGCGAGAGGCTACACAAGCGGAGAAGGGCGGATATCTAGTATATGGAGATCCTAGCACTGCCCACGTCACGCTAGTGGCTAATGGATCGGAGGTGGCGACACTCATCGATGCCATCGACGAACTAGAGGCCGCTGGCATCAAGCCCGCCATCGCATCTGTACCATCGGAGGGCCTCTTCCGGGACCAGGATGTAGCCTACCAAGGCGAGGTTATCGATGATAGCAAACCCGTATTCGGTCTTACAGCCGGACTACCTGTAACCTTGCAGGGACTCGTCGGTGCTAAAGGCAAGGTATTCGGCATGCAGCACTTCGGTTACTCGGCACCGTATACCGTGCTCGATGAGAAGTTTGGCTATACTTCGGACAACGTTGTGCAACAGGTTAAGGACTTGTTAGGGAAGTAGATAGGTTGATTAGCGTTATTGGCGCTGTTGGC
>CAYMFD010000072.1:0-15594 GCA_964389475.1 uncultured Saprospiraceae bacterium | reverse complement strand
GCTCTAGAGTCTCGCTACTCTTGGCGGACCTCAGCAGCGATTGACAGCGTACAAAGAGGTTTTCTTTTGCCAATTTGCTTATTGACCTACTCTTAAACTTACTTAACAGTATCCCCTAATATTTCACGACACCTTAACCAATTGACCAGCAGCATAGTAGATCAACTGCTTCGTTTTGAGATTGAACCAAAACAAACTCTACTATGAAGACTTTACAAGTACTAGCTACCATCATTGTAGCCACACTCCTCTCGACATCACTCGCGGCACAGAATAAAGAAATCGCAATCAGAGCCCTAAGTTTGGGTGACTTAGGCAACACCCAATTCATGTACAAGAAACAAAAATCTGCGACGACGTATCGTCGATATAGACTCATAACAGGTAATGCAGGTTTCTCCTTTCTAGGTAGTGATAATACACGAAGTCAATTCTCAACAGGGTTCTTTACAGGACTTGAAAATCGACGAGAACTCAATGATCGCTTTCAGTTGATTCATGGTCTAGAGGTGGGCCTCGGTGGTACATTTTCTGACCTGAGCAACAATCAAACAAATCTCCAAATCAATGCTACGCTTGGGTATGTAGTAGGTCTTCAGTACAGTATTTCAGAGGCATTTTCGATAGGGATAGAGACCATACCATCGTTATCCTATGGGTACAGTAGAAGTAGTAGAAACAGCACAGCTACTACCAATCATAGGATAGGGCTAAACCTAAACAGTAACGCGGTCGCCTTTACTGGTGTATATCGGTGGGCAGCGGACCAGAAGAGCTAGGACTACTGCTAGCGTGATTGGCATTGTTGGAGTCTTAGCTTTATTGTCAACTTGCTTATTTGTCGATTCGCTCAAATGTCGATTCGTTGCGCTAAGCGTATACCGCAAGGGACTGAAAACAAGCTATAGGTTATTCTTTTCAAGGCTTTCTACTAAAGCTGACTAAGAGCAATAACTCTTAGCCAATTTCAACCGCACACAAACAGAAAAGCCCAAGATCAGTGACCTCGGGCTTTTCATATTTCGTTTCTAATTACTGGATGACTAATCCACCTTACCGGTCAGATACGAGTTGTCTCTGACGATGGGCTCACCACTAGCATCGAAGCCGAGAGAGGTTGTAGAGTGGGACATACCTTCTGACCCAGTATCTACAGAGTCGAGTTGTACCTGACGTCTCTTGTATGCCGGCTCACTCTCTAGATCCATCACTGTCTGAGGACTGTCTAGGGCCACACTACTTCGACGTCGTAGTGACTCGCGACGTTGCTTCTCAAACTCATGCTTGCGTCTACGATCTTCTTGCTGTCGCTCTACATCGTCTAGGTCTATAACCGTGTCACGGCTTACTCCTATGGTCTCGACAGTACGCTTGACATCATCCGTATCGAAATCTACATGGACGGTATCCTCGCCCTCTGTAAGACCTATATCGTAGGCAGACTCTTCTAGGCTGACCTTCTTTACTTGATTAGTTACAGTCTTATCGGTGTGCAGTTTGTTGCCCTCTTTAAAGCCTGTAGCGATAACTGTGACCATGAGCTTATCACCTAGTGACTCGTCATAGCAGTTACCCCAGATCATATCTGTACCGTGACCTGCCTCCTCTTGTACATAGTCCGTGATCTCACCGATCTCGTCCATGGTGACCTCCTTACCACCTGAAGTGATATTGAGTAAAATGTGCTGGGCCCCACGTATATCGTTATCCTCTAGGAGAGGACTATTCATGGCCGTTCGTATAGCCTTGTGAGCTCGCTCTTCGCCCTCAGCCACAGCGCTACCCATGATGGCGACGCCTGTGTCCTTCATAACAGTATTGACATCTTCGAAATCGACATTGATGTAGCCTGGTACTGTGATGATCTCAGCGATACCCTTGGCCGCTGTCGTCAATATATTATCTGCCTGAGAGAAGGCTTTTGATAACTCAAGGTTACCATACACTTCTCGCATCTTATCATTGCTGATGACGAGGATGCTATCGACACTCTTCTTTAGGTTTTCGAGACCTTCTAGCGCCTGTCTCTTTCTACGGATACCCTCAAACTTAAATGGTAGGGTGACTATAGCTACGGTCAGGATATCCATCTCCTTGGCTACTTTGGCTATGATAGGAGCTGCACCTGTACCTGTACCACCGCCCATACCAGCTGTGATGAATAGCATCTTGGTACCATCGTTTAAGAATCGTCTTACATCTTCGATACTCTCGATACACGACTGCTTACCCATCTCAGGCTTGCTACCGGCACCACGTCCCTCCGTAAGCGAAGGTCCTAGCTGTATCTTGATATCAACAGGACTAGCGTCTAGTGCTTGCTGATCGGTGTTGCATATCGCAAAATCCACCCCATTAATACCTTGCTGAACCATGTGTGCAACAGCGTTACCGCCGCCACCGCCGACACCTACTACCTTGATAATCGAACTAGATTGCTTTGGCAAATCAAATAGCATATCTGACATCGTCTATATATTTTAATTGTTCTTGGTCGAGTTGTTAATTGAGTCGTCGTCTACTAAAAGTCACTGTCCGGCGTAGGGTCAAATAAGTCCTTGACGAACTGGTAGAACTTATCCATTGCCGACGGCCCTTTGGGCTCATTGTCGTCAGCGCCGGCCTCTGCGTCAGCGTCTGCCACGTCTGCATCGACGGTAGTACCACCTTCTTCGATCGTATCATCTAGTACCTCAGGCGTCGATTCTATAACCTCACCCTCTACGAATGATATATCGTCCGTCATATCATCTATAGCCTTCTTGACTAGACCTACAGCGGTCGCATAAATAGGACTCGCTAGATCTTTGCTATAGCCATGTGCTAGATGGTCTACAGGCATGCCTATACGTGTCGCCATACCCGTATGCTCCTCTGATAGTAAGTCGATAAACTTAAGTAGCGATCCACCACCCGTCAAGACGATACCAGCGAACAGTTTATTTTCATAACCTGACCGTCTGATCTCCCACATGATGTAGTCGAAGATTTCCTCTACCCTAGCCTGGATGATTCTGGCGAGATTTCGCTCTGACACCTCCTTAGGCTCACGTCCTTTAAAACCAGGAACCGTGATAATCTTATTGTCGTATATCTCCTCCGCTAGTGCCGCACCGAATCGCTGCTTGAGCTTCTCTGCCTGATCGTGTAGTACGGTACATCCCTCTTGTATATCCTTAGTGATAACATTACCACCGAATGGGATCACACAAGTATGACGGATTAGTCCCTCTTTAAAGATCGTGATGTCCGTCGTACCGCCGCCTATGTCTACGAGTACAACACCTGCCTCTTTCTCCTCGACAGTAAGTACCGCCTCACTAGATGCCATAGGCTCTAGGGTGATCTCGCTGGTCTGCAGGCCTGACTTGACTACGCAGCGTTCGATATTACTACTGGCACTATCCTGGCCAGTTATGATATGGAAGTTAGCCTCTAGTCGTACACCTGACATACCTATGGGATCTGCGATACCCTGCTCATCATCTACAGTAAACTCTTGCGGGATAACGTGTAGGATCGTATCACCTGGAGGTAGGACCAGCTTGTACATATCCTTGATCAGTCGATCGACGTCACCTTGGTTGATCTCATCATTACTATTATGACGAACGAGCAGACCGTGGTGGTGCAAGCTCTTGATGTGCTTACCTGCAATACCTACGTGTACTTTCTTAAACTTGTAACCACTCGCCTGCTGTGCCATATCGACAGCTTGGCTGATGGCACGGACGGTCTTATCTATATTGGAGACGACGCCTCTAGATACTCCCTCGGAGCGGACTCGCCCCATACCCAAGACCTCTATCTTACCGTACTCATTGAGCCTACCGGCAATGGCGCAGACCTTGGTCGTACCTATGTCTAATGCCACGGCGATGCGTCCCACTTTATCCTGATAACTCATAGTCTCTTACTCATTTGACCTGACTCAGTGTGCAACTGCGCGACAGTTGGCCAGGTATAGTTTTCTTATTCTTGGTGTAAATGTGCGAAAAAAATATTACATATTAAGTAATTATGTAATATTTAATTTCTCAGTGAGACTTGCAGGTACTTGATAATCACATTAGTACATATTGCCCCTAGAGATTCTATCTTACTTAGCGACTCGGGTAACCTGTCCCTTCCACTTGAAGTGAAGTTCGGCATACTGATCATTGCCGATGGCCCGCATACCTTCCTGGTAGACCGCCTTGAGACGGGTAAGTCTATCGTCCAGCTCCTCAGCGTTACCCACTAGCAGTTTCTCCTGCCCGACCTTGGGTATGAGCCACACCTCATCGTGCTCATCGATGTGGTACTGCTCCACGAGGGCTGACAAAAACACATCATCTGCAGCAGCACTAGCCATCACATAGACATCATTGAGGATGGTAGGCTCTTCGTTATTAGGAAAATTAAGGGGCAGCTCTCTGTTGTACCCCGTAACGATGGGTACTCGTGCAGGTCTAGCAGCCGAACTAACGATTGCCTTACCGTCACCACCTATGTAGTAATCGACGGATGCTCCCTTGACACGTAGTAGCGGATCTCGCTGCTGCACGTATATGTGTAGACGGTCATTGCTGTCTAGATATAGCTCGGCTCGCTCTACTCTAGGGTCTTGTAGTAGTCTCTGCTCGATACCTCGCAACTGCAAGTCACCGACTACCGTAGCACCCAGGTCAAAGCCTAGGTACGCCTCCACGATAGCTACCACGTCATCTTGACTAACGACATAGTCCTCCGACTCTACCTTATGGATAGAGACATAGACCTTGGCCAGATTAGCATCTTTCTTACGCTGTATCGACAACCATAGTAGGCCAGCAATACCCGCTAGCAATAGCGACCATAGGACGAAGGACTTGACGTTTATATTTCGTTTACTCTTACTTCTCTTCGCCATCCTTTATCATCTTTTTGATCAATGGGACACACGTATCTATATCGCCCGCGCCTAGCGTCATCACGACATCGAGGTCTAGCTTACCTAGGTAGTCGACGACCTCATCTTTGTGCATACATGGCACATCACCAGGCATATGCGAAGCTATGAGCTCACTCGTCACACCGTCTATCGCCTCCTCTCTAGCAGGGTATATATCGCATAGTATAGCCGTATCTGCCATCTGCAGCACCTTGCCAAAGTCTGCAGCGAAGTCTCGTGTACGACTATACAGGTGTGGCTGAAAAACAACCGTGAGGTGGCGGTCTGGATATAATCCCCTAGCCGCAGTAATCGCAGCCTCTACCTCGGTAGGATGATGTGCATAGTCATCTATGTATACCACCTTATCACTTTCGACTACCCGCTCCCACCTACGCTTGATACCGCCGAAACTAGCTAGTGACTTGGCGATCTGCTCCACAGGTACGCCTTCGTATATGGCTATAGATATAGCTACCAGTGCATTCTCGATATTGTGAGTGCCAGGCAGCCGCATCTTAAAGTCTGCGATGTAGTTTTCGTGAGCTTGATAGTCAAAAACCGTAAAGCCGTCCTCTACTCTGATGTTAAGTGCTTGGATATTGGCTGTATTTTCTAGCCCAAAGGATAGCCCGATGATATCCTTGCGCTTGAGGATATTCTGCCATGAGCGACTCAAGTGATGGGTATGCCTGTCCGATAGGAGTAGCAGTCCCTTACGCTTGATGCGATCAGTAAATGCCTTAAAGGCTTCGAGCATGTCGTGGTGGCTGCTGTATATATCAAGGTGGTCAGGATCCATGCTCATGATCGCAGCCACATCGGGTCGCAATGTCAAGAAACTACGGTCGTACTCGTCTGCCTCGACGATGATCTTATCGCCTGACCCCGCTATAAAATTGCTGCCATAGTCTGCCAGCACCCCACCCAGGAAAGCCGAAACCCCAGTCTCAGCCTCATGCATGATATAGGCTAGCATGCTAGATGTGGTCGTCTTACCATGTGTACCAGCGATCGCTATCGTATACTGCTCCTTGCTGAGAGCACCCAGTGCCTCTGATCGCTTGATGACGGTATATCCCTTGTCTCGATAGAATACCAGCTGAACATTGTCACTAGGTATAGCCGGCGTATAAACAACTAAAGCAGCCTCGTGGTCTACATCATCTACCGTATCGACATAGGATACGGCGATACCCTCATCTACGAGCGACCTGGTCAGGTCCGTCTCCGCTCTATCATAACCAGTGACCTTCCAGCCCGACTTATGATAATAGCGAGCTAGTGCGGACATGCCTATGCCTCCGATACCGATGAAGTATATGTGCTGCTGCTTAGTGATAACTATGATATTTGGGCTGTGAGGCCATTATTAGTAAAAGTAGATTTTGCGATCTGTGCCACCTCATCAACGATATCCGTCGTAGCCTGTGGTCTGGCAAAACCGGCAATATTATCGACAATACGCTTTCGCAGCTCTTCGTCATCGATCAGGCGATACATCTCGCTGACCATCTGCTGCACAGCGACATCATCTCGTACGATCATGGCGGCACCTGCATCCACAAGGGCCATCGCATTCTTAGTCTGGTGGTCTTCTGCTACATTGGGGCTAGGCACTAAGATAGATGGTTTGCCTACTATAGCGAGTTCGCTGATGGTGAGAGCACCCGCACGACATACTACTAGGTCTGCAGCCGCATAGGCCGCCCTCATATCTTTGATAAAAGGAAGTACTGTCACGTGGTCTAGTGCTGCCGTTGCCGACTTGCTGTACTCGTCGATGTAGTACTTACCCGCCTGCCAGATAATGTTGACATCTGCACGAGCAGCTATCTGGTCGACCGCCACTGCTAGGGACTGGTTAAGTGTCCTAGCACCTAAGCTACCGCCCGTCACTAGTACGGTCGCCTTGCTAGGATCTAGGCCAAAGGTAGCCACCGCAGCAGCCCGGTCAATCCTGATGTCGATCATGTCCGACCGCACAGGATTGCCTGTTTGCACGGTCTTATCTGCCGCGAACCACCTATCCATACCCGCATAGGCGACACATATACGGTCGGCTGATTTGGCGAGTAGCTTATTGGTGATTCCTGGGTAACTGTTTTGTTCTTGTATGAGGGTAGGCACTCCAGCAAGGGCCGCTGCCTTGAGAGCTGGACCACTGGCATAGCCACCTACACCGATGACGACATCTGGCTTAAACTTAGCGATGATAGATCGAGCCTTAACGAGGCTGGATACCACCTTAAAGGGCCAGGATAGGTTGTCTAGTGTGAGCCTACGCTGGAGACCGCTGATCCATAGTCCTTCGATATCGTAGCCAGCAGCAGGCACACGGTGCATCTCCATACGACCCTGAGCCCCGATAAACTTGATCGACGCATCAGGCCATCGCTCCATGATCTTGTCAGCGATAGCAATGGCGGGAAAGATGTGCCCGCCGGTACCTCCTCCACTAATGATCGCTCTCATGCTCTTGTTGCTCTTGTTCTTCTAATTGTAATAGCGCTATACGCTGCTCCTCTGCATTCTCTACGTAGCGACTGACACTGAGTATGATACCTAGCGACATACACGTAAATATCATCGAGGTACCGCCCATACTTACCAGTGGCAGCGTCAGTCCTGTTACGGGTACTAGGTGCACGGATACCGCCATATTGGCAAATGCCTGTACCACCAAGTTAAGGCATAGTCCCATCGCTAGGATGGCGCCAAAGGTCTTGGGACACCTCGTCACAATCGTCACGCAGCGAAACAATAACCACAAGTACAAGCCCAGTACCGCTACCCCACCAAATAGACCATACTCCTCGCAGATGATGGCATATATGAAGTCAGCGTATGGGTACGGCAGGTAGTTACGTTGTATACTGTGTCCTGGACCACGACCGAACCACTGCCCCTCGGCGATGGCGATCTTACTCTGCTGTATCTGGTGGCCTCCATCTGCATTAGTCATAAACTCTGATACCCGACTCATCCATGTATCTACCCGTACGATATCCGTCACCTGACCGATCAGTAGCAGCAAGCCGAAGGCACACAAACCAAGGACGACTAGCATAAACACCCACGTGAGCGAGACCCTACCCACGAACATCATCATCAGGCAGGTGACAAATAGTAAGCCCGCAGTACTTAAGTCGGCAGGCGCTATCAGTAAGAATATACCCACTACAGGTAGGATGATCTTGGTGGCACTACGCCAGTCCTTGATAAAGTCCTGCTCCCTAGAGAGGGACCGAGCCACAAAGGTGATCAAGGTCAGTTTGGCCAGATCACTGGTCTGAAATGTCATGTCCAACCATGGCAGACTGATCCACCGTCTAGCATCATTAATCTCAACGCCATTAGTCAATGTCCACATCAGCAATGGCACTGTAATCAGCAGCATCAACGGCGCGAAGCGGCTGTACTGCATATAGTGAAACTGATAGCAGACCCACATCGCCACTATGCCCATCGTGATAAATAGGCCGTGCTTGATAAGGTCACGCAGTACAGAACCGTCGTGCATCTTGTAGGCATTACTACCTATACTACTGTACACCGCTAGCAGCGATATACAACTGAGTAAGAAGACAATAAGCCATATGGCTCTGTCTCCTCGTAGTCCTTGATATATGTTTGATAAGGTCTGGATAGCGCTTACGTTTTACTCAATGAAAAATCAACCTGCTCAGCGGCGATCGACTGCAGGCTAGAGACGGCGGCTTTAAACTGGTCGCCCCTGTGTATGTAATTACGGTACAGGTCAAAACTTGCGCAGGCCGGCGAGAGCAAAACGCAGTCACCCGGCTGAGCGACCTCCCTTGCTACCACTACCGCATCTGTCATACTATCGACCTTGAGTAGTGGGCGGTCACTATAGCGTGCCATCCACCAGTCGTTGAGCGGTTGGTTATCTGTACCTAGGCTGACCAGCGCCTTGACCTTTTCGGTAACCACTGTATCGATCATACTGTAGTCATTGCCCTTGTCGACGCCACCAGCGATCAAGACAATAGGTCCTTCTACGCCTTCTAATGCGCTATAGACAGCATCTACATTAGTTGCCTTACTGTCATTGATGTAAGTCACCCCATCGATCTCTGCTACTGCCTCTAATCTATGCGGGAAGTTGCGGTAGTCCGCTAGCCCCATGGCAATCTCATCGTCTGATAAACCTACGGCACGAGCTGCCGCAATGACGGCTGCAGCGTTAAAGCGATTATGCTTACCCTGCAGGCTATACTCGAAGGCTGCCCCATCTAGTCGACAGACAGCATCGTCATAATCTGGTCTAGATATAGCTACCTGCTTAACCTCTGCAGAGACCTGCCTCAGCCGAGCTAGAGTCGCCTCGTCATCGGCATTGTATATAAATGTATCTCCGCTCTCCTGCGCCAGTGCGATCTTGATCTTGGCATCTGCGTACAGGTCGAAGTTGTACTGGTAACGGTCTAGGTGATCCTCCGATATATTGAGCAGGATGCTGACCTTAGGCCTAAAAGCCTCTACGTTGTCTAGTTGAAAGCTGCTGACCTCTACGACGAGGTAGTCAGGGTGTGGGTCTAGAAGTGTCCGACATAGACTGGTACCCACATTGCCGCAGAGCTTTACGTCTCTGCTGGCACGATGTAACACATGGCTCAAGAGCCCCGAAGTGGTAGTTTTCCCGTTACTGCCTGTTACAGCAAGTAAACAACCGGTGTAATAATGATACCCAAACTCAATCTCACTAAAGAAAGGTATCCCAGACTCCGTCAAAGACTTGACATGTGGAGCATGGTCCGGCACTCCTGGACTCTTGATTGCCACGTGAACATTAAATAACCATTCATCTTTACCGCCTTCTTCAAAGCGGATATTATTCTTAACGAGCTCCTCTCTATAAGGGCTCTTTATTGTATTACTATCACTTACAAATACACTAGCACCCAATTTTTGGGCCAGTAGTGCAGCACCTACACCGCTCTCTCCTGCGCCTATAATCAGCACATCAGTCCCGGGTCCTATCGTTATACCTCCTAGCTGCATATCTATCGCACTTTAAGCGTTATCACAGTTATGATGGCTAGGGCTATCCCGACGATCCAAAATCTAGTCACGATCTTGCTCTCATGCATACCCTCTTTCTGAAAGTGGTGATGCAAAGGGCTCATCTTGAAGATCCTTCTACCCTCTCCGTATTTCTTACGGGTGTACTTGAAGTACGACACTTGCAAGATCACGCTGAGGTTTTCTACTACGAATATGCCACACAGGACAGGTATCAGCAGTTCTTTTCTAATGAGGAAGGCTATTACGGCGATGATGCCACCTATCGTCAATGATCCCGTATCGCCCATAAAGACCTTAGCGGGATATGAATTATACCAAAGGAATCCAACACATCCTCCGACAAAGCAGGCAGCAAAAATCACCAGCTCACCCGAATATGGGATGTAGAGTATGTTGAGGTAGTCCGCAATGATCGTATTACCAGACACATAAGCTAGGATACCCAGCGTAGCACCTATAATAGCCGAAGTACCAGCAGCTAGGCCGTCGATACCGTCCGTCAGGTTAGCAGCATTAGATACTGCCGTGACTATAAATATGACAACAAAGACAAAAAACACTGCCGCTATCGGCTTGCTATTATCGCCCATAAATGAGAGCAGTGAGTTATAGTTGAGCTCATTGCTAGCCATAAAAGGCAGGTTGGTAATAGGAGCCTTGATATATGCCATCTCGACATCATATGGCGCCTTACCGACCTCCATCATTTGGGTGGTAAACGTCTTAACGACCTCGTAGCCACTTTCTATAGCGATTGATGCAGGCACTCGTACTACTACGTCAGAGTGCATCAGCATGACCAGACCTACGACTAGGCCTAGTACGACCTGGCCGAATATCTTAAACTTGCCGTGAAGGCCATCTTTATTCTTACGAAAGACCTTAATGTAATCATCTGCAAAGCCTATGGCCGTCATCCACACTGTGGTGAAGATCATGAGCTGGATGTATATATTAGTTAAGTCAGCTAGTAATAGACAGGGCACTAGCGTTGCCATTATGATAATGAAACCACCCATGGTCGGGGTACCTTCCTTCTCTTTCTGACCATCTAGGCCGAGGTCTCTTACGGACTCTCCTACTTGTAAGCGTTTCAAAGAACGTATTATCCTCCCGCCAAAGAGCACAGATATTATCAATGATAAGATGATAGCTAGCGCTGCCCGAAAAGATATATATGAGAACAATGCTGCACCAGGCAGATTGTAATTTTGCTGTAGGAAATCGAATAAGTGATAAATCATCTCTCTTTATTACTATTTTTAACTGTGGTCAGCTAAAAATCGGTCGGCAATAGGCTTATTCGAGTAGTCTATCTAGTATTCGTTGGTACTAGAAGACCATTGGCTCCTTAAATGCATTTAAGCGTAAAAACATCAAGCACTATGTGCTCTGGCCCTATTCTCTACCCAAAGAGTACCCCTTAAGTCATCACTACAACTAGCGGACTGTACGAGGCATAACATCTTCTCTACTAGTCATGCTACAAGGCCTAGAACCTCCTCGGAGCAAAGCGAGAAAAAAAAATTTAACAGCGGCAGATGAGGCGAAGAATCTTTATCCATCGGGATCCCACCGCCACTGTTAAAACCAACCTGAGAATGATAATAGAACCTAATTCTTTATGAGACAGACGGTTAAACCAACAAACCATCTTACTCATGTGCTACTCGCCCTATCTCAGAATGAGGGCTTGTCGTAACACTTCTTTATCGTCGAAGGGGTGCTTTACCCCTGCTATATCTTGATACTTCTCGTGACCTTTGCCAGCGACAAGAATTATATCTCGAGATCCTGCAATCATCACAGCTGTTTTGATTGCATGAGCTCTATCACTTATACGTATGTAACTACCAGCCTTGTCAGCAGGTATGCCAGCCTCTAGGTCATCCAGTATACTCTCTGGAGACTCTGTGCGAGGATTATCACTAGTCAGTATGACTCGGTCAGCTAGCGTCGCGGCCACTTTTGCCATGACTGCCCGCTTGGCCTTGTCTCTATCACCACCCGCACCGAACACAACGATCAGCGACTGGTCATCTTGCCTAGTCTGACGTAGTGTCTTGAGCACATTCTCCAGTGCATCTGGTGTGTGTGCATAATCCACAAAAGCGACCTTGTCATTACCGTCCACTGCTACTCGCTCCAGCCGTCCCTCTGCACCAGACAGACCGCTTATGGCGGGTAGTATGGCAACAGGATCATCTCCTAGTGCATCTGCAGTAGCTAGTACCGCCGTGAGATTGTACGCATTATATCGTCCACTCATGCGGCAGAATACCTCCTGACCGGCAAGCACTAGGTGCAAGCCCTCAATGGTATCTGACAACACCTTCGTCCTATAGTCTGCCATTGTTCGCAGACTGTAGCTCTTAACCGTGGCAGCGCAGTTCTGCACCATCACTGTACCTCGCTTATCATCCACGTTGATGATGGCGGTGGCACTGACATCGAGCATGTCGAAGAGTCGTTTCTTAGCCCATACGTATTCCTTAAATGATCCGTGATAATCGAGGTGGTCGTGTGACATATTGCTAAACACAGCTACGTCGAAGTCTAGTCCAGCCACTCGACCTTGGTCTAGTGCATGAGAGCTAACCTCCATAAAGACGTGCTTGCATCCGGCATCGACCATCTTGCGCAATAGCCGATTGAGACTGATAGGATCTGGGGTGGTATGTGTAGCAGGTAGTACGTCGACGCCTATCCTGTTCTCGACAGTAGACACGAGTCCAACCTTAACACCCATCGCAGTATACAACTGGTGTAGTAATGTAGTAATTGTAGTTTTCCCATTAGTCCCTGTGACACCAATGAGCGAGCATACCTCTGACGGATAGTCAAAGAATGCATGGGCTACCCTACCAGCTACCGCACGTGCACTTGAGACCTTAACAAAAGTGACATGACTAGGTAGAAGCTCTGGCAACCACTCGCACACTATGGATATAGCACCATTATCAATTGCGGCATGTATGTAGTCGTGCCCATCAACAGTGTAGCCTGGCAGCGCCACGAATAGATCGCCTTGCTGCACCTGCCTACTGTCTATGACTACCGCATTAACAGTGATATCCTGCGAACCGATTAACTCGATTTTCGCATCATCAGGAATGATTTCAAATAACTTCTTAGTACTCATTTAGTACTTTGAGATCTTAGTCGAAAGATACACATAATAACAAATCATCATATGTATGACGCTAAGGTAGAAACTTTATACACATATAAACAACTTCTATATGTAATTTATTTCAAAAATATTTTCACAATACCCTCGGAAGCCTTATTCCCGGGGCTTATGGACTGTTTAGAAACTTTACCGACGCCTACAAGATCTACCTGCAGACCGGCCTGTTCTAGAAGATATACGGCGTCTCTAGCACCCATACCTCGCACATCTGGGACCACACCCTGCTCTATAGACCTACTATCCACAGTAACCCTACTATCAGGAGAGGATACACGTACCCACTCTGCACTCGTGGACTTCTCATAAGGTATATCAGCATGTGCTAGTATTTCCTCGAAATCCTCAGCATATCCTGTCTGTGTACCTGGCAAGCCCTCCAGATCGTCTGTCGTCTCGGCAATGGTAGGACGCTGCTTATCTATAAGGTCGTGATCTAGTGCGAAACACCGCTCAGCGATACGCTTAAACACTGGAGCCGCAACAGTACTACCATAATAGGCACCACTAGGCTTATATATAGTAACGATGAGGCTGTACTTAGGACTCTCCGCAGGGAAGTATCCGCAGAATGACGCATTATACTTCTTGTCGCCGCCCTTCCAGTAGCCTACCCGTGTAGTACCCGTCTTACCGCTAAAACTAAAGTCAGACGTATGTAGGCGCTTGGCCGTACCACGTACAACCACACCCCGCAGTACATCCTGGGCTGCTTCTACGGTAGATGGCTTGGCTATGGCATCACGCAATACTCTAGGCTTAAAGGTCTTGACCGTCTTACTACCCTCCTTGATAGCGCTGACTAGATATGGCTTCATAAGGCGACCGTCATTGGCTACAGCATTGTAGAAGTTGAGCACCTGCAGCGGTGACAGCTTCATTTCATAACCATGAGCCATCCACGGCACCGTAGTACCATACCACTCCTTGGTATTGAGCTCGGGATCCTTGACGAATGGTGCTGCCTCTCCCTGTATCTCTATACCCGTCTCATCTGTGAGGCCAAACTGGGTGTACTTATTGACAAAGTCCTTACGCTTATCACCATGACCGTAGTACTTAAAGGCCGCAGAACTGATACCCACATTGCTCGACTGCTCGAAGGCGGTGCGGAGGTCCATATATCGTGAGCTGTGCTGATGACTATCATACATCCACCGATCGTAGAACTTCATCTTACCATAGCCTACATCGACTAGGTCGTCTAAGGTCAGGTGACCATCGTCTATCAGCGCCATCGTACTCGCTAGTTTTAGCGTAGATCCTGGTTCACTAGCAGCACCGACGGCTGTATTGTAGTTTTCGGTATAGTAGCCCGACTTGTTTTTGCTGATATTGGATATCGCCTTGATGGCACCGGTCTCCACCTCCATCAGTATGGCTACTCCGGCCTCGGCCTCATACCGCTCGATGGCTGCTATCAGTTCCGTGTGTACGACGTCCTGCATATTGACATTGATGGTCGTCACGATATCCTTGCCTTTCTGTGGCTTATACTCTGTAGGGTCATAAACGGGTACCCATATGCCAGGTGGCACTTTCTTCATCAGGCGCTTATCGGTCTTGCCTCTCAGCCACTTATCGAATGAGCCTTCGAGACCAACGTTGATAGCATTGTCACGATCCTCACCTATAGTCCGGCTGGCCAGTCCTTTAAATGGCTTTTCTCTCTTGGTATATCTATCTATAATGAGACCGCCCTTCATCTTGCCTCTGCGCAGTATCGGCCACGTACGCAGGTCTTCCTTCTCGGCTAGAGTCAGGCCCTTGGCCAGAAATACGTATTGCTTGCGTTCTACCCTAGCCTGCTGTAACTTAGCACGCCACTGATTGCGATTGAGATCCCTAGATATATGAGTCGCTAGCAGATAGCAGAGGCTGTCTAGGTCACGTCGCCACACCTCCCTACTCGCACGGGTGACATCCATATGTATATCGAATAGTGGCAGGGATGTCGCTAGCAGCTTACCATCATCAGCCAGGACGTTACCTCGGTCTGCGTTGATAGGTAACCACTGCATATGTATATCGTTCTTCTGGCGCCACTTGTCACCATCCACGACATTGATCTTAACGACCCTGTATACAATGCAAAAAGCCGCCACTATAAACAGCGACAGCAAGATGTAAACTCGTACTAGTAGTTCTTTCTTCCGATCCATACGCGGCACCAGCTAGGGTGCTTTGACGATGAGTTTTTGCGGGACCGCATCGTTCATCTCGATACCTATGTCCTTGACCTTAGCGGCCATCTGTGTCGGTGTGCTACCGTACATCACGTCCTTACGCAGGGCCATATACTGCCACTCGGCATCTTTGACCTCTCGCTTAAGTACTTCTATCCTGCGCAAGTCGTTTTCTACACTCAGTTGATTAGAGATGTAAAAAATGCACAACAATACACAGTAGCACACAAACAGCAGATTCATAAATATCCATTCCA
>CAYMFD010000071.1:13640-20176 GCA_964389475.1 uncultured Saprospiraceae bacterium | reverse complement strand
CTGTTTGACATTTGATGAAGGGTTGTAAATGCGCTTTTCATAGGATTAGATTTTTAGTCGGCAAGGATCGACCTAGCAGACTGTAACATTTGGATAGTTTCTATAATCATGCCAATCATCTAAAGATCCATTTATTGGTCTGATAATCAGTTGATTATAATTTGGGGTTAAGCTGGCCAGCGTATGTTTAGTGGCTAGCTATCCGCATTTATGTTAATACGTAAGGAGTTGCATGATGTCGTCTTGCAGCCATGCGATGTGATTAGGGTGGGTGTTAGTAGGTGGTGAGAATTGACCTACACCGACTTGCAGTTTACGGATGTCTTCAGACGGTACGTACTTGGCCGCAGAGTCGCTGACACTCTCACTTGACTTGAGGTCATGGAGTAGGGCGGTGATAACCCTTAAGCGATTACGCTGTAAGGCGACTTCATTGCTATCCTGCGACTGGTCTAAGAGTGCTTTAGCGTACTTGGCCTCATCGGCTAGACGCTTGACGGCCTCTGTCTTGCTGACATAATTCTGGGCAGTGATATCACTCGTGTAGCAAGTGCCTATTACTGTAAAAATTAGAAGTAGAAAAAGATGTTTCATAGTGCCTCTTCTTGTTCGGTAGTTGTGGTTAAAATTCTTTTCGGCCTTCACCACGTTACTGTGGTCTAGTACCTCGTACCTAGGAGAAGCAAACATTATGCCTTTGTGTAATGTATAATTATCTTGTATGGGTAAGTATCTCTTTTATAGTGATTTAGAAAGATTGATATTTTTCTATTTGTAAAGAGGGCCCTTTAGGTTTTATGCCGAACTCAGTGCATAAGCGTTAGTCGTCTGTGGTAGGACTATTGACTCTGGTGTCGCATGGAGGTGTTTTACTCCCCTCGCTTTTGAGACCACTCCTATTGCAATCTTTCGATGATGGATTTTGGGTCGAAGGGAGAGTCCATATACGGTCAGGTGGCACCTTCACCTTCTCACTCGTGCTGTGGGTAGAACCACGTCAGCGCTGACATAGCCCTGAAACACTACAGATCTACATAGACTTACCTAAAACCAAAAAAGAGGCCTTACGAACAAGTCGTAAGGCCTCTTTTGAAGAAGCGTCGAGTGTCGTAACAGGACTAGTCCTGCTGACTAAAGACTTCTTTGAGCAGTGGGGAAGTTCTCTGACCCACGTCCGACCTTATGCCACCTTCTTTCTCAGCGATCAAGCCAAATAGGCCGTCTAGCGCCTTGGTGTTGACGTGGTTGGTGAGGTCAGGGTTCATTTTTCTGACTAGGGGCACCTTGTTGTATGCATTGACTACGCTGGCCCAGTACTTGGTAGCGTTTACTTCGTCGAGCTTGGACTGTATGATGGGTTCGAATGTCGAAGTAAGTCCCTTTCTGGTGTTGTTATCTAGGTAGGTGGTTGCTGCTTTGTCATCGCCTTTTAAGATCGATAGCGCATCTGCGAATGTGATGCCCTTGATCGCATCGACGAATATTGGGGTGGCCTCCTTGGCAGCCAGCTCGGCAGCAGCATTCATCTGTGCGAGTAGTTTCTCCTCTACGTTTTCAAAACCAGGGAGTTTCTCCACCGTCCTGATGATTCGCTGGGCCTCCATGGGTACCGTTACCTTATATATGCTGTTAAGGTACCCACCCTCGCCACTTAACTGGTCGACAGCGGCGGTAGTGCCGACCTCGAGTGCCTCCTTGAGGCCATTGCCTATCTTGGGATCTACATCACCCACGTTGCCCATTATTTTCTTTTGCGCTTTGTCCGCCTTGTCGAGCAACTTGCCAAACTGTGCCTGGCTAGGTGCGACGAATAGTAGGCTTAGGATTAAGGTATGTAGTACGATTTTCATAAATGTTATCTTCTGTTGATGTGCCATATCGACACGTAAGTAAGACGTGACTCTTACAAGGAAGTTGCAACCCTAGAGGTTAATTTGGGGTTAATGGCCTAATTGTAAGCACATGGATAATCGAAAAATAGTCGTAGCAATAGGAGGTAGCAGTGGTGCTATATATGCCAAGTTATTAATGGACCACTTAGCGACCTTGTCCGGTGTTACCGTCGGCGTCGTCATGAGTACCAATGCGATTATCAATTGGGAGCTAGAGGTAGGACCGTGGCAGGCCAGTGACTACCCATTTGACTATTATGAGAAGCATGACTTTTATGCGCCGTTTGCCTCAGGGTCGGCACAGTACGATACGATGATCGTCTGCCCTTGCTCGATGGGTCTACTGGCTCGCATAGCCCTGGGTACGAGTGGCGATCTCATGACCCGTGCTGCCGATGTCGTACTCAAGGAGCGACGCAACCTCATCATAGTGCCAAGAGAGACGCCTTATAGTCTCATACACTTGAGAAATATGACTAGCCTTGCCGAGGCGGGTGCTACTATATGTCCGGCGACACCAACATACTATAGTAATCCTACTACGGTAGAGGAGGTGGCGATGACGGTAGTATCTCGGGTCATCGACCTCGCAGGCCTAGACCAAGATACCTATCGCTGGGGCGAGCAGTAGGCGGTGGCACCTACGATTACACGGCAGTAGCTGATATAGAGGGGTGCTGGCCTATCGCCTGGACGATATTACGTGGCGGCTTGATGACTCTAGCCAGTTTCAGTATAGATATAGATAAGATCAGGGCTAGCTGCTGGGGTAGTACCTGCGGCAGGTAGCCAAAGACGCCTAGCATGGCGACTAGCGATGTGATGAGTAGTACATTGGCCGTGATGCTACGCAGCATAGTAGACCTAGAGGCTAGTAGGAGGATCAGTGGATTGGCCCAGAGTAAGTTGTAGTTAGCGTGGCAGGCCTCGTGATCTGTCA
Source organism: uncultured Saprospiraceae bacterium (assembly GCA_964389475.1). Taxonomy (GTDB): domain Bacteria; phylum Bacteroidota; class Bacteroidia; order Chitinophagales; family Saprospiraceae; genus CAYMFD01. Next base: position 17,344 of record CAYMFD010000071.1, on the reverse strand, counting down.
CTAGCCAAAAGCCCGAAAATATAAGCCCCGCTATAAATAGGACGATCCACCACAGGCGGTCATACCAATTGAGTAAGCTCCTCTTCTTCACGAAAAAGCCCAAAATAATCTCCAGTGCCAGCAAGAGGCTAAATACCAGCGCTGGTCTCAACCACGATGCCCGACCACGATCTATCTTATCTGGCAAGACCCCGATATCTGGTCCTAGCAGCGGCTGCCCACTCAGCTTACTATCCTTGAGGTGACTCTGCAGAAAATCAGGAATAAATGTCTGCCCACCTATACCTGCAGGCTTGTCTGCGAGACTACCTATGATCAACTGTATGCCAAAGTCTAGCCACGGGTAGTACTGCTGATACATCGATATCAGGTCTCTGTAGGTATAGTCTGTCAGCAGGTCAGGAGGGGTGAAACTAGATCCGCCTACCTCTGTCGTCAGGTCCCAGACCCGCGTAGAGCAGTTGTCAAAGAAGAAGTCGTACAGGTAGCTTCTGTTTTCGGGTAGGCAGTTGATCCTCAGATAGTCGACCATGCCGGCCAGTGTGGTGTTATCCGCAAGCACGGCATTCTCGACGACGAACCTGCCCGACCGCTGGTAGCTACGCAAAAACCGAGAGTAGTCTGCCACACTGAGCTCGTAGGGTAGCTTGCCCCGGATGAACTTGATTAAAAAGTCGTCTTGAAAAGAGCTAAACGTACCATAGTTAAAGGAAATGTCGGCGCCTACCTCGTCTGATCGTACACGTATAGCGGTATGGCCATAGATCGTATGTACGTCTGTCCCAGGTCCACAGGTGATCACAGAAACCTGCAAGTCTTGCGCCTCGGTAAGATCAGTCAGTACCTGCTGGAGTTCTTGACCACTGGCCACGAGGCATAGTGTGAGGAGTAAGCTTGTCAAGATGCACTTCATACCCGTAAATATAGCGAGGAGCGATGATTAGGTGCTAGCCGTTATTACTTTGTATAGCATCATAACATGATAAAGTATGGCCAAGGGGCTCTGTTGGAAAGATATGTGGCTTTTATCGATTACCTGCCTGTGCCCGCTACTCTACTGCTTAATACTCCCCTTTCACAATAGCGATGCGGCCCTGTATGCTCATATTGCTGATCAACTCGTCCACAGTGGTGACTGGGTAAGCCTAGTAGTAGCTGGGGAGCCTTGGCTAGATAAGCCCCACCTGCATTTCTGGATACACGCTGTATTTATGGCCGTACTCGGTAAGGCGGAGTGGGTATTTAGACTGCCGCTCCTACTAGCAGTGCTGGCGAGTATGTCCTACCTATATCACCTAGTCAATCGCTATAGCAAGGAAGTAGCGCCTGTATCCCTAGCCGCAATACTGCTAAGTGTTTTGTACATACCGCTGGTAGTCCTAGAGGGCCGGGCAGAGGTCTTTGCGATGCTGGCCGTGGTGGGTGGGATCTTTCACCTCGCTCGGTGGGTAGATGACCAGCGTCTGCGTGATGCGGTATTTGCTGCCTTGTGGTTGGCACTAGGTATGATGACCAAGGGCCTCTTCGTGCCCTTACTCATAGGTGGTACCGTCGGTGTTGTGACCATGGCGCGGCGGCAGGTAGCGGTGTTTTGGCATTGGCACGTCTTGCTTAGCAGTGCTCTATTTGCCCTACTGCTTTTGCCAGAGATTATTGCGCTGCGCCTCCAGTTTGGAGATCGCATGGTCACGCCTAAGTATGGTGAGGGTGAGGTAACGGCGGTTCGCTGGTTTTTGTGGGATAGCCAGTTCGGCAGGTATAGCGCAGGTCGGGATAATGCTGGCAGCACAGGCGACCTTACCTACTACCTTCATACGTCTTTGTGGGCGGTATTTCCACTAGGTCTGCTACTGTGGAGGGCCATCGTCAGTCATTTTCGTAGTGGTATGGCCTGCTTCCGATCGATCCCTTTAGTCGGTATTATTTTATTCTTGGTGCCGTTTAGCCTCAGTAGTTTTCAGCTACCGCACTACCTCGTAGTAATCGTCCCGCTCATAGTGTGGTTGATCATCGAGGCTAGGATAGAGGGCAGGTATTTACAGTGGTCTGCTGTACTATCCGTTGTAGTAGCAGCCATAGCTTCCATAGCGATGTCTCAGCTTGCGTTGGATGTAGCTTACTCGACATATGTCTTATATGTGGCCTTATGTGTGATCGCCGTCTTGATAGTTGCTTCCTATATGCAAAAGTCGTTTTTGCAGGTGCACCTGTATGCGGGGTATGCGATACAGGCCTGCCTGCTGCTAGCCGTAATCCCCACTATGACGGCTCGTCATGGTGAGCGAGACGTCGCTGATTACCTTAATACAAATAGCCAAGCAGACTGCGTGATTGTCCACGGCCATGTGACCCATCGTCTTGACTACTACTACGATGGCCCCATATGCGTCCGCTCCATTGACAATGGAGTGGACGCAGACCTAGACCCTACCGTATGGCATGTGTTTACCCGTCTGTCAGTCACCGATCTTGAGCGACTCTCTGCTCGATACACCATAGCCCATCGTAGTACCCACATCAATACGGAGAAAGACCTGAGCCTACTCTGGTCTGCGGAGCGATTATCTGCAGGTACGATGATCATGGCTGTGGTGGGGCCTAGGGTGGATAGCTAATGTAGCAGGATTCTGAGTTTACAATATGTGATTGAGCTGTAAGGCAATACTGCACTTATTAAAGGGTGGCTGTTCACACCACCACCTCGAACCTATACCTTACCTTAGTCGTTATCTGATAAAGAGAGATAGTATGCGCCGAGACGATCCATATATTTTTAATGCTAAGACACAAAGTCCTTTTGGGCTATTACTGCCGATCATGTTTATGGTAGGTCTATTACTTTTTAGCTTTTATGCCATCAAAGGCCTACTGACGATCCTATCATTTGTAGCGCCTGTCCTCCTTATTTTGACTTTTTTCATTGATCGTGAGGTCATCACCTCTTATGTCAAGTGGGTGGGCCGCCTACTCAAAGAAAACACCATCGTCGGTATCTTGGCAGTAGTCTTATCCGTGGTAGGCTTTCATGTCGTTAGTGGCTTTCTTTTTGCTCGGGCATTACTACGTCGTCAGTTTCGCAAGGTAGCCGATAGGATGGAGGAGGAGCGAGACGGTAAGCTGGTCGATTACGAAGAGGTTGTCGAGGAAGAAAATTTCCTAGACTTACCTGAGCCACAGGCTGCACCACGTAGATCCACGACTAAGCGTAATGACTACGAAGACTTATTCGACTAGTACCTAGTGGCAGAACTCCTATTTCTCGGGACCGTAGTACTAGGTGTCTTATACGTCGGTCAGATATCGGCTATACTCGTATCCTGGCAGCAGACGCCGACATGGTCGTTACAACAGATGCATACGCCACAGCATAGCCTCGCCATCATCATAGCGGCTCGTAACGAGTCTAGTGGCATTACGGCGTGCCTTCGATCTGTATTACGGAGTTGCGATTATTTAGCAAAATTATATCCGGATGTAGGCGTCAAGATATACCTCGGCAATGATCATAGTACTGATGATACAGTGAGTCTAGCGACAGCTGTAGAGGATAACCGACTGGTCGTACTAGACATGCCGGCGGAGGTCCAGGGCAAGAAGGCGACCCTCCGCCACCTCGTCGGTCAGACCACGGCGGACTATCTCTTATTTACTGATGCAGACTGCCTAGTGGCCAAGGGGTGGGTAGCTACGATATCGTCTTACTT
>CAYMFD010000071.1:0-13540 GCA_964389475.1 uncultured Saprospiraceae bacterium | reverse complement strand
TGGGCCAGCAAGACCAAGGGCTACCAAGAGCGAGGGGTGGTACGTCTACAGGGTTTTGCATGGTTGTATTGTATAGTCCTGATAGGTAGTATGTTATGTGCTGGCATGACGGCTGGTATATCGATGTTTACCGGCGTGCTACTGTTGATGACCAAGCTAGCTGTAGATGGCCTATTACTGAGTAGGGTAGCAGACTTTTTTGGGTATCGTAGACCATTCAGAGCCTACCTATTCGTAGGGCTTACCCACGTCGCATATATAGTATCAATGGGCCTTGTAGCTCTCTTACCGTCGACTTATCTTTGGAAGGGTAGGCGATTGCGGTAACACGTAATTTCACAAATTTTGGATTATTGCTTTCGTAGGTCATTCAAACATATAGTAACCTTGCCGTGTTGTTACTTGTACTAGGGACAAAGTGAGGAAGAATTGTGGTTGTTTACTCAATAAAAGATATCGAAAAACTTAGTGGTGTTAAGTCGCACACACTTCGCGTGTGGGAAAAGCGCTATGGCATTATCAAGCCCAGCCGAACCCCTACCAACATACGATACTACCTAGACGCAGACGTCCAGAAAATACTGAATATCGCCCTACTCAAGAAGAAGGGTTTTAGGATATCAGTCATCTCCAAAATGTCCTCGGAGGAGCTTAGGTCCAAGGTGGCAGAGCTTACGGAAGTCGATACACAGTTTGAGGATCAGGTCGATGGTCTCATCCTTTCTATGCTGGAGCTAGACGAGTCCAAGTTTAGCCGCATCATCAATCATAATGTCAATCAGCGCGGATTTGAAGAGGCAATGGATGTAGTGATCTACCCACTACTCGATAAGCTCAGCATGATGTGGATCGCTGGTAGCGTTAAGAGTGTGCATGAGACCTTCGTAAGTAATATCATACGTCGCATGATGATCGTAAGTATCGATCAGCTGACCCCTAAGGTCGAACGGACAGAGCGGGTACTTACATACCTTCCAGAGGGAGAGTCTCATGAGCTTACACTGCTCTATCTGCACTATGTGCTTAAGAAAAATGGATTTAAAGTACTTAACCTAGGTGGCAAGGTGCCGCTCATCGACCTGCTTGAGGGACAGTACATCTTTAAGTCTGACTATATCTTCACCATCTTTAACGACAGCTTCTCTGATGCTCCGCTACAGCCCTACATCGATCAGCTAGATCGCAATATCGATGACACCAAGATTATTATCAGCGGATATCAAACAATTAAGCAGAAACTCTCGTTACCATCGTCGGTGACAGTGCTCCAGAGTCTCAAAGAGATCAAGTCTTACCTCGATGAGATGTAGCGTGCTGTCTTTTTACGCTTTTATCGAAAATCAACACAATCATTTTATTTATGAAAAATTTTATGCAACTCGCATTTGCGGGTCTACTACTGCTAGGTGTCGTCGCTTGTAAAAAATCAGAAGGAACTAAGGCAGAGACTAGTGCTGCGGCTACAGAGGCTGCTATGACAGGTAAGGAATACACCGTTAATACCTCAGCGAGTAAGGTAATATGGGAAGGTACTAAGCCTGCAGGTGCTCACACAGGTACAGTAGATGTATCAGGTGGTAGCGTATCAGTCGAAGACGGTAATCTTACCGGTGGAGAGTTCATGCTAGATATGACGTCTATCACCGTTACAGACCTTACAGGTGACGGTAAGGCAGACCTAGAGGGCCACCTCAAGGGTATGGGTACGGATAACAAGGACCACTTTTTTAACGTAGCTACTTACCCTACGGCTAAGTTCGTCGTAACTAAGGTTACTAAGCTTATGGGTAATCCTGAGGCAACACACATGATCTACGGTAATCTTACGATGCGTGACGTGACCAAGGAGGTAGGCTTTAATGCCAGCGTACAGATGGATGATCAGAAACTAGTGGTGGTGACACCCATGTTTATGATCGATCGTACAGAGTGGGGTATCAAGTACGGTAGTAAGAAGTTCTTCGATGACCTCAAAGACAAGTTCATCAATGACGAGATGGGTATCAAGATCAGCCTGACAGCTACGGCAAATCCTAGCTAGGGTGGTAACTCTATATAAAGAAATTAAGAGCCTCCATATCGATCGATATGGAGGCTTTTTTGTTATAGATTAAAACTAGATAACTATGACCAGGTACACAATGGTGGTATTGCTACTCTCGGCACTAGCTGCCTGCACACAGACATCACCCCCGGAGCATTATACCTCTCAGGCCCTAGATGACAAATGGCTACAAGGTCAGGCCGAGGTAGCGACCTATGCCCTCAGCCAAAATCGTTATCAAGCGACACACCCAGGGCAGGCCGTCGTCATTACCGTCAGTGAGCCGTGGCTACCTGCGACTAATGTCAAGGCTGATGGTCCTGCCTCGCAGTCGGCTACTGTGCTCAAGACCAATCAGATCAGGCGCTTCACCACAGGTATATACGACTACAGCATATTTACCTCTGCCTTCGTGCAGCCCGATGGCTACCTCGAGAAGGTGACTAGCTCCTCTCAGGACTGGTGTGGTCAGGGCTGGTTACAGATGATCGGTGGCGATGGGGCTATCGATGTAGAGCAGCGGTCTTACTTTGCGTCTGAGGGAGACCGTACGGCGTCGGTAAGCTCTGCTCTGTCGGAGGATGCCTTGTTTAACCTGATCAGGATAAACCCTGACCTGTTGCCAGAGGGTAGTGTGGCCATGGTGCCAGCAGGGCATATCATACATATGCGCCACCTACCACTAGAGAGCTATGAGGCGACAATCGCTAAAACTGTAGCAGGCGATACCAGCCAGATCTCTATCTCATGGCCACAGCTCGATAGACAACTGTCCATCAAGTATGCCACTGCCCAGCCGCATACGATTTACGGCTGGACGGACCGCTATCCTAGTGCTTTTGATAAGCAGGTACGCGAGACGGTAGCTACCTTGATCGATACGATATGGACGGCCTACTGGTCGCTTAATAGTCCACAGGATACGACCTATCGACAGCCATTGGGCTTAGACTAGGGTATCTGAGCCGATTACAAAATCTACATAATCATCTAGCATACCTGCCTCGGCACGTATTTGTTGGCTAGCCTTGGTGGCAGCAGCAGCGTAGGCTGTATTCGTCTAGAGGTCCTGTACCTGTACCTCTAGCGATTGACTACGTATCTTAGTCAAGGGTAGGCCTTGCGTACCAGCTCCCAAGTTATGTACCAGTTGTGCCCAGACATGCTGATCCATAATGTGTGGTACGATCATCGTAGGTAGACCATGGAGTAAGGCTTGGTGAGTAGTACCAGCACCGCCGTGGCATATCATCGCATCGACCTGCGGTAGTAGCCAACTGTATGGGATGCCCTCTACGAAGTAAAAGTTTCTTTGATTGGCATAAGTATCGATCTCCACGAGTCCACCATCAGCACAGTTGACGATCGTAGGTATCTCTAGGTCTGTCAGTACGCTGTATAGTATATCGGAGATCACTTGTGGGTCGTCATTGATCATACTGCCAAATGTCAGGAATAGCACCTGATCATGACGGTCTAAGAAGGAAGCTAAGCCCGCCGGAGCCTGCCAGTCGGCACTGCTAGATCGATAGTGGTAGCCTACTACCTGGGTATTGCTCGGCCAGTCGGCAGGACGAGGGACCAGAGTAGGAGACACGGCATAGGCTAGGGGCTGGGTGAGCATCGCCTGCTTGATGCGGCGAGAGCCATAGCGCTTACCTAGGCTAATATCGCCTTGACTGCGCTTGATAGAGTAAGCGATAGCAGTACGTATCAGTCCATAGGTCCATCTATTGATCGTCTTGCCCATAGATTGCGTAAAGCCTATATGAGGGTAGCTATCTACGGCATGTATCAAGAAGGGCACAGGTGTAAGCAGTACGATCCGCTTGTCAGTCGCTAGATGCCATAGCAAGGGGTAGAAGCACTTGCTGTGAAAGACAATAAGGTCAGGGTTGATCGCTTGTACGACCTCCTCTTGTTGCTGTATGAGTACCTTGTTGATATCAAGACCTTGACGATAGAGGTTCCACATAGCCTTTGCCTTGGCCCAGCGTGATCCTCGCCCCATGACTAATCGAGCATCTGGCCCGTCGATCAAGTCGAGGAAGCGTTCGGTCAGCGGATAAACGTGGCTGCTACCTTTGGCGAGGTGGCATAGCTGCTCGGGTATGTTGTAGTGTACGTCGTAGCCCGCTTGCGCCAGCATATGACCTAGCGTGAGGAAGGGCTCTATATCACCCCGAGTACCGATGGCAGATAGTAATATTTTCACACTACCAATATGCGGATAAATAAAATAACTGCTCGATAAGGATTTGGGTGGTTAGGTGGACTGTGCAGATTTTATCCGAAAGAATGCCTCATATATCTCTCCAAGCCTCTGTTTTTATTTAAGTGGGTTAAAAAGTCGTTGGCTGTCTACAGTCGTCTGTCGCTGTATAGAGCTAGAGCAAGAGTTGTCGAAATGTGTGATTTTTCAGCTGGGTTTGTAATTTATCACTTATAAAAAAAATAGCATTTGCCGATAGCTTGTAATACCGCTTTTTATTTAAGATGAGACTTATTGTATTAGCTTCTTTAAATATGTATCGGCACTATACCCAGCTAGAGTACGAAAAGTTAAGTCAGAAATGGTATAATACTTTGTGCTACAGAAAAATAAAAGCAATTTTGACACGAATCTAGATCGGACTTGACTTGTAAGAATTGTAGTAATTGATTTGGGATTGTCGCACTGCGGGTGAAACCGCACAGTGCTAACAGAGGATTAATTGACGTAGAAGAAGGCGCTGTGCTGAGGCTCTCGAAGCAAGGTCAGCTGGGCCTTTCCGACACTGGCTAGAAACCAAAAGGTACATTTGTTATCTACAGATGGCAATTTTTTTCCTCTACAACCAACATAGAGGCAGAGATCAAGTATTTTTTTCAGTAGGTGGATTTTCCGATATTTTTATGTAGTTTTGTAAAACTAGTGAATATGAAATTCTATTCTGGTATTTTCTTCTGCCTTGTATTAGTTGGTTGTGCAGATTCCTGCAATGATGTTTCTGGAACTACTTTTAGTCCTCCTGATGAGTTGGAGGTTTATTTTACCCCTAACGCTATTGGTGATGTTATAATTTCCGAAATGGGTTGTGTTTTTCTGGATCAGGGGGATCTTGGAGATCGGACGGTAGAGGTATCGATAGATCAAGAGTGGATTGATGAGGAAACAATGCAACAGAATACTTTTCCTCAACAGAATCTTGAAGGTCCTTTACAGCAGAGCAGAACTATATTAGGAGGAACGGAAACTACTACTAGCCCTTTCATTATTGCCCACCCAGCGGTAAGCGAGCCCTATATACTTTCTGGTACAATTACAATGAACTGCCATTGTTGCTGTAGTTCGGCTTTTCGCGATCCGAACGTAGTTCCACCACTCACTTGTGAAGATAGTGGTGGTGCAGGAAACTTGATTATTGCGTTTGAGCAAGAAGTTGTGCCTGGTATAAATTCGGATGGAGTTGCTTTTTGGTTTGATGAGATATATATATCTGTAGAAAGCATGACAATTCAGCCTTGTGAAAATTGTGGCTGCAGTGCTAATGAAGAAGAGTGTTCTTAATAATAAATACATAACTTGATATGAAGAATTTAGTAGTTTTCTTTTTGGCCCTTATGACGCTAGTGTCTTGTAGTGATGATGATACCAATGATAATTCAGCCAACCTTTCTGCAGAGGCTAGAGCATTATCACTTGTGTCTTCTTTCGAGACTAGTGCAGCAGGTAATATACGCGTTCAAGTAGGAAGTGGAATCAATAAGGCAAAGACCTCACCTTCTTTAACTGTCCTAGCTATGCTTTCTAAGGATGGTCAAGCATTTACGGATGCCACAGTAAATTTTGAAATTGTTGGAGATCTACCAGTGGGCTTTGCAGATGATAATGGCTTTATTCTGCAAGGCTTACAATTAGATCAACCCATTGGTAGTAGTTCTACTCTTACTTTTGATAGCAATAACCAAGACCTTTTTCCTTCGTTTGAGAGAGAAGTTCAGTTGGTTAATACTTTTGACTTAACGGGTAATTATACTAGAACAAGTGATATTGCCTTAGGAGACGATATAATTTTTAGTTGGACGCCTGATGTAACACGAGACCACCAGGTTTTGGTGGGGGTATGTACTAGCAGTCAAGGTTGTGATTTATTTAGCGTCGATGATGCTGATGGTACTTTCGTTTTGGCAGGCGAATATGTAGTATCTCATGCCACAATTGGCGAATCAATAGCTGTTGCTGTCGTCAGAGGATATCAAGATTGCTTTAATGTGGATGGTACGGATTATTGTATTCACTCATATGGTGATGGAATGAATGTATTCCGTTTTTAGTATCAAATTGATACTCACCAAGGATTGTTATTACTAGCTGATAGATGTGATTGTACATTGTTTAGCCCCTTAACTTAGTAGTTCTGCATGATGACCTTGCTTAGCAGTGCATTTGTCTCTGCTTTTAAAAAGCAGGTATCTACTCCTTGCTAACAACTGCTTGAGGGTATCTTTATTATCTAAGAAATTAGGCAGATAGTTTTGTCCTATCTCTTGGGCGAGTGATCTTTCAAGCATTATCCTGATCAATTGCGTGCCAGCGGTACTTGATACGTAGCGAGCTTTTGTACATGAAAGCGGTCAAAAACTGTAGTTGTTCGGCTAAAGGAACACTTTGCGATTCGGTGCATCGTAGGTCCTAGATCTAGGGTTATCTCCTAGACTTCGTTTCTCGCAGCCTCAAGTATTCTACGTAACACTTTAATTACTGATTCACTCTGTACACCTTTGACCATAGCGACTACAGCAGCCTTGGTACCTTTAGTTGCCTTGTTAGCGACGATTGTGTAAAGTTCTCCTTGACTTAGGCTAGTCTCTTCCATACTTGGTGATGGACCTATATTATCGGCATAGAGTAGCCAACCTGTAGCATGCTCTGTTTGATCCCAACTGGTAACATCACTCAGGTGAGTGTAATACTGCACTTGTAGTTGCTTGCCGTCGAGGTGAAATAGCTCACCGATCAGCTTACAACTTATGGGTGTGCTATCTAATAGGTTCTTTGAAAAAAAAGCCGCAAACTCTCCAGTCATAAGTGTACCCTTTGCAATAATTCGCCAGTCTTTTTGCAGTGTCCTGCATGTTTGTTTTACAACCTATTTACGCCTGTATAATTTGTCTATAAAGCGCTTACCCCTACGAGGAAAATCAGTAATATAACCAGCTTGGAAGAAGCCCTTAGACTCAAGCTCATCTTTTTGATAACCTTCCGGAGGAGTATTCAGTTCACGTAATTCGAATACGTGCTGATCGTTACAAAGCTCGTAGTCAGCAATCTCAAAAAAAACTAGTAGACCCTCAGGGAAGAAAACAGATAGTATCTCATACATAATCAAAGATCTTACTAATATCCGATCGCACCACCTTTTCAACCTGATCCAGAAAAACTATAAAACAACTGACCTGTGTAAACGAGAAAAGCCGCCCGACAGGATTGGGCAGCTTTTCTTTTTGCTAAAGATAGTTTGAGCTCAAGTTAATGAGTTTCCGTATCGAGACTGGATTCAGGAGTCTCGCTACACTTATAAGAGCCACAGAGCTATGATTTCGTTGCCCACGTTTTGAAAAATAATTGTATTTATTTTTCTTGAAGATCTATAATATTGAAAACCAGCCCTTTGAATCCGAAATAAAATTTCGTTTTTTATGTAGAATCAGTAGTCCAGCCGGTGCGATTGCGATAATCTTCAGCTTCTTGGGCCTTGCGGATGGCCTCTAGGCGTGCTCGTTCTGATTTCGTCATGGCGAATGTATCTCTGGGTAGATAGTAGGACTCTTCATAGTTTTCTCTAGTCTCGACTTCTTCTACGCTATCGTCGGCCTTGACGTTTTTAAATAGATAAGCGGTAAATATGCCCACAAGAGCCCCGAAGAGGTGACTCTCCCAGGAGACCCGCTCCTCCTGCGGTAGGATACCAGCAAATAAACCGCTGTATACGGTCAGGACGATGAGGGCGAGGACGACACTCTTAGCATCTCTTCTGAAAACGCCAGACCAGAATACAAAGGATACCAAGCCATACACCACACCACTCGCTCCTACCACATAGTTACCTCGTGCAAATAGCCAGACCATAGCACCCGTCAGTACATAGATCATCAAGATGCTGGCTAGGGCGATACGCTTGTAGAAGACAACCGTAATCAAGGAAAGTGTAAATAGTGGCACCGTATTGCTCATAAGGTGGTCCCAGTCGCTATGGATAAACGGCGCCGTAAATATACCTCGGAGGCCTGATACCTTGCGCGGTAATATGCCCCAGGTCGTAAATGACCGATCCGTCATCAACTCTATGATCTCTAGAGACCAGAGGCTGACCACTAGTAGTAGTGGTAGCTTGAGTTGTTTAAATATGTCGACTGCCTTGTCTGCCATACGGTAGTAACGCCGCTATGGCGATAATAGTTAACCTTAGAGGTAGCGACGATAGACGAGTTTGATGAAGTTGCCGGCCTTCTTGGAGCGGCTATCCTCATCCCAGCTATACTTGCTAGCTACGCCAGTTGCGAGGTAGTCCTTGGCGCTATCAAAGTCACCAAGCGTATTGAGATGGTCCATCGTCTCATTAAAGACACCATCCTGATTGCCAAAGAGCTCTCTGATGGTAAATATCCGTTCGTTGATGCCCATGCACCTGTTCATATCGCTGATGGGTTGCATCCTGAGCCTGTCTGATACTTCTTTGATACCTGCTACGGTAAAGAGCTCTTTCATCTCATCACTCATAGCTGGCTCGCTGGTGGCGGCTACTGTAGGTCCTGCTGCGACAGCGGCTTGTGGCTCTGCTACCTTAGCGGCTACAGGCTCAGGCGAAGGCGGTGTAGGCATTGGCGTTTCGGCTTGTGCGGGGCTAGGGTCGACGCTGGTCTGTCGCTCTTCTTCCTGCTGTCGCCTTTTGGCTTCTCTTGCTGCTCGCTCTGCTTGTCGGGCCGATCGCTCCTGCTCTCGTCTGGATCGCTCTTCTTCTCGTCTGGCTGTTTCGTCTGCCTCTGCTGTTTCGGTAGGGACTGCCTCTCTCTCTGTAGTGGTAGGTACTGGTTCGCGATCTGCGACTACTGGCGATGGGCTGGCTACCACAGGGGGTGGAGTAGCCTCCTCGGTGGGGTCTACCTCTGATCCGGTGGCATGCTCGTACAGTTCTTTGACATAAGATAAGAAGAGATCCTTCTCTATCGATGAGATGCTGTTGTCATCCTTGATATTGTCGTAGAGGTTGTTGAGCTTCTTGAGCAGTTTGCCGACCTTTTTGATTTTCATATTCTATTTTTAGTACACCGTACTGATAACATGCACCAATTATGATGCCATATGACGTATAATCGTTATATGTTTTTTAAATGCTGCTGCCTCCGACCTTCAGGCCGCGGCTATGTGTCTGGCCACAGTCGTTTTGTACGATTAGGACGATACTATCGATACTCGCCTCGGGTACAGCCTCTATCCTTGAGAGGTCGATGGACCTAGGTGGATGCTTGAGAGTGGCGGTACGCATCACCACGTTTCGGTCAGCATCATAAAGCACTACTTGGTGCTTGCTAGCATTGCTGCTGGCCTCTAAGTGTACGACGCTAGATGGTGGGCCATCCAGAGGACTAGGGGCTATGCCGACGATGGCTCGGGGAGGTGGACAGCCGCCCAGCTGGCTGATATATTTGACTTTGCGCTTCTCTATATGGTCGAGCATGTACCTAGTCTGGCAGGAGCTGATGGCTGCGTACTCTGGATTTTTGGCCCAGGCAGAACTGATCATGAGATTGTTGTCCTGTCTAGCCCAGCTACAGCAGGGGTGTGGATTATCTTTATAGATCCCCTCGCAGTAGTCGCCTACACCGTTCTTGTTTTTATCTCCGCCAGGACTCTGGTCCCAGCAGTTGCCCTTGGGCTTATTACTTTCTAGCTTGCCATCACCGTCGCCATCCCAGGCGATCGCTGGTGCTAGATATACATCGAGGCATTTTTCCTTAGTATGTACATTGGATCGCTCGTTTTGGTAGGCGTGACTGAGACCAAAGTTATGGCCAAACTCATGGCACAACGTAGCGACATTGGTCTCTTCGACAGCTATCATATGGCCCCTACCACCGGCAAAGCCAGAGACTGAGGTGTTGACGATCGACATAAATATATTCATGATCGAGTCGCCGTGCACCACGTAGTCATAAAACTTGCTGAAGGAGACTCGCGTCGTTCGTGGGTCGCTAGCGCAGTGGATGATGACATCGTCAAGGACCATCTGTATCGGTACGCAGTGAGGTTCGCTGTAGATCTCGGTATCCCTCCGCCGATATTGCTTGTTTTCTCCTAGGCGATCGTACATATAGTTGAGGCCGTCTATCATCTTTCGGCTTCTAGCCCAGACCTCTTGGCGGTCTATGTCTTTCTCATTATTGAGGTCTATCGTCCCTAGGCAGTCATCCTCTAGGTACCAGTGTACATTGATGTTAAAGTAGATCGTCTCGCACACATCGTAGATGCCAGTCACGTCTATATCGGTGAGTTGGCCAGCCTCATCATAGGTGCCATATGGACTCATACTGGCGGATCGCTGGTCGAGTAGGGTATCGCTAGACACCAGCACAGACTTGCTCTTACACCCTGGCTGTACGACGATAAGTACTAGCAGGATTAGCGATAGGATGCTAATACTGACAAAAGACCTCAACCGTCCAGCCCTATATGTGTTATCTTTGCGATCCACTTGTATTTCTTTTTTGCAAAAAAATAAACTCTAGACATATGTCTCCTACAGATACTAAACGTCCAGTCATGCTCTACACAGAGCAAACACCCAATCCTGAGACCCTAAAGTATGTAACGAACAAGATGCTATATAAAGGTACGGCAGACTTTAGAGATGCAGAAGAGGCTAGCGAATGGTCTCCACTAGCTACAGCCCTTTTCGAGCAACCTTATGTCAAAGGCGTGTATATCAGCAACAACTTTGTAACGGTCCACAAGGAGTTTAATTACAGCTGGGAAGATGTGATGCTTAAGCTTAAAGAGTTTATCAAGGCATACATCGAGGATGATGGTGCTATCATCAATGAAGGCTACCAGGAGGCGATGGAAGAAAAGGCCGTCGCTAATGCTGGTAAGACCTACACGGGCGACGAAGCCGAGCTAGTGGTCAAGATCCGCGAGCTCATCGATACCTATGTCAAACCAGCCGTGGAGATGGATGGTGGTAACATAGAGTTCAAGTCTTTTGACAACGGCGTGGTGACCGTCATCATGCAAGGTGCATGCTCTGGTTGCCCGAGTAGTACGGTGACACTCAAGTCAGGTATCGAGGGTATGCTTAAGCGTATGGTCCCCGAAGTGACAGAGGTCGTATCAGAGATGGGCTAGAGTCCATACTTATCTACCAGATATACAAAGCTAGTCATAGCTGCTGCGCCTAACTGCAGTTCGCGCGGATGTACTGCCTCGATGAGGTCATTGCGAGTGTGGTGATAGTCAAAGTATCGCTGGCTATCTACCCGTAGTCCTGCGAGCAGGCTGCCCTGTGGCTTGAGTCGACCTACGTCCGCTCCCGAGCCACCCGTAGTAAAGGTGATGCCGTACGGCTCTAGTAGCGTAGACCACTTCGACACATACTGGGCATAGTCTACGATTTTGTCCTTCTCAGCATCGAGGCTAAATGCCCGCGGGCTAAAACCACCGCTGTCGCTCTCTAGCGCAAAGACATGTTTTTCGCCACGAGCAGTACTCCAGTCAGCATATTCGGTAGCGCCACGAAGTCCATTCTCTTCATTGCTAAAGAGGACACATCGTATCGTTCGCTGAGGCTCATAGCCGATCTCCTGTAGTGTATGTAGCACCTGCATGGCATGGACACATCCAGACCCGTCGTCATGGGCACCACCACCCACATCCCACGCATCAAGGTGGCCACCTACAACGATGATTTCGTCAGGATAGGTCGAGCCCTTGATCTCGGCGATCACATTGTGAGATAGCTGGTCTGGCATCACGCGGCAGTCGGTCCGTAGGCTCACCTCTATGCTAGCATTCGATAGTGCTTTGCTGAGTTGGTCAGCTGCTAGGGTGCTGATAGCTATTGACGGTACTTTTTGATCTGGATTTTCGTAACGACTGGTCCCCGTGTGCGGTACATTGTCTAGCGAAACGGTGACACTGCGAACGATGGCAGCTAGGCCGCCATGCTTAGCGGCACGGCTGGCACCATAGACACGTTGATCTACCGCTGAGCCGTAGGCATAGAAGGTACGGATGTACTTGCTGTCGGCGGGCCGATTATAGAATACAATCTTACCAGCTACGGCACTACCTAGGCTGTCTACTTCGTCTAGCGACTCTACTTCGATGACCTCTGCTCGGATGGTATTACCGTCAGTACCCTCGGTATTGCCTAGGGCTAGGGCTGCTAGTTGGACGTCTGTACCTGCTATATGTGCGACCACCGAGGTCGTATCACCTCGTAGCCAGTAGGGTACCATACAAGGCTGCTGCCAGGTGGTGTCAACGATGGCTAGCGACGATAGCACACCATCCGTATAGTCAGCCGCGGCATCATAGTTGGCACTGCCAGCTAGGCGACCCGGGTAGGTAGTGGATAGGGTGTCTAACCAGTCATAACACTTGCTCTGTGTCAAGGCATGATCATATATAGATCGTATCAAGAAAGCGTCCTCATCGCTCTGCGCATGGAGGCTATGCATACACATCAGCGTCGCCGACAGGATCAAGAGGAGTCTAGTGGGTAGCGGTGCCTTCACAGTGAGCGATTTTTGATTATTAACAATCTGAAAAACTTAGACACCACAATATGCACACTATCCACGGTAGCTGCAAGTCATGGTGTCACGGCGGCACTACATTGGTATACAGCCTGTAAAGTATGCAGGTACTTATGATAAGTCGACTCTATGCCATTGTGCCTCTACACCTGCTGTACACTTTTGCACACCTATCCACACCTTATGCACAGTCTTGTCTACATAGGGGGAGAGGGGTGCAGTCAGCGCTAGCAGGGCTAATCTTTACATTTGTCATCTTGGAGATTTTGGTAATATGAAGGCAAGATTGCCTATACCTTTGCCACCAAGGACATTTACGCATAACCAGCAGAGATATATGAGTGACAAGCCGGCCATGAAAGCTGTAACTACCAATCGTAGACCCAAAAATACAGAGGGTCGTCTAGACGAGTTGGCGATGGGTAGGGTGCAGCCTCAAGCTCGTATGCTTGAGGAGGCTGTGCTGGGTGCTATACTAATGGACAAGGACGGCCTACCAGCAGTAATTGAGATCCTGCGTAAGGACTCCTTCTACTCGCCAGCCCATCAGCTGATCTATGAGACGATGCTAGAGTTGTTCCAAAAGTCGCAACCGATTGACCTCCTTACCGTCCATGAGTCACTCAAAAAATCTCAGCAGCTAGATGAGATAGGTGGTATTAACTACCTCATGGAGCTATCCAATAAGGTAGCCTCGTC